>NZ_AP014945.1:1512460-1814952 GCF_001548275.1 Caldimicrobium thiodismutans | reverse complement strand
CTATTCTTTATAAAATCTACTTATACCAAGGCTACAAAAAAGCTTTTCAATGGGCTATAAAATGGAGTATCTTTTATTTTCATCTCATTTCTTGCTTTTTCTTTAATTTTCTTTAAGATAGAATTTAAACTTTAAAATAAGAACTTAATAAGAGGTCCCTATTCTAAGGCAAGCAATACTCTGCCCTGGTTGAATTTCTTTAAGCTCAGGTGAAAACTGTAAGCAATCCCTCAGGGCGTAAGGGCACCTGGGATGGAATTCACAGCCCTTTGGCCGGTTAATAGGACTTGAGGGCTCACCTTTTACAAAGGCTGTATCTGGAGGCTCTTCAGAAAAAGGATCTGGAAAGGATCTAAGTAGCATCTCTGTATAGGGGTGATGCCTAACTTTTTTAAAAAGGCAACTCTTGAAGATTTCTACAATTTTTCCAAGATACATTACAACTATACGATCAGCCATATCTAAAGCCGTAGGTAAAGAATGGGTAATCAGTAAATAACTGAGGTGATATCTTTTTTGTAAGTCCTTGAGGAGATTTAAAATTTGATTTTGAATAGTCATGTCAAGGGCAGAAGTAGGTTCATCAAGGACAATGAGATCTGGTTTGGTAATCAGGGCCCTGGCTAAGGCAACCCTTTGTCTTTGACCCCCGCTCAACTGATGGGGATATCTCTCCATAAAGGATTCAGGTAACCCAACTAAATTTAACATTTGTATAGCTTCTTCCTCAGCCTTTTGGGACTCTTGAGGAAAATTTAAATAGTAGGGTTCCCTTAGGATCTCACGAATTTTAAAGCGAGGATTTAGAGAAGCATAGCTATCCTGAAAAACTGCCTGAATCTTTGGTCTAAGTTTTCGATAAAGGCTTTTTGATATATTCTTTAAAGAATTTTCAAACCAGAAGACTTTCCCCTCATCAGGTTCTTCTAAATGAAGAAAGATTCTTCCCAAAGTGCTTTTACCACAACCACTTTCTCCAAGAAGAACAACTACCTCTCCAGCAAAAATTTTAAGATTAATATTAATTAAGGCCCAAAAAGGGATTTTTTTAAACCAGAAGGTCTTAACAAAGTATCTTTTGGAAATATTTTGAGCCTCAACAATTACTTTTTCAGGCACAATTAAAACACCTAACAAAGTGATCTGGTTCAACCTCTATTAAAGGAGGAACCTCTTCTAAAGCCTTTTTACAGGGATTTAAACATCGCCCATAATAGTCACAAAAAGATACCTCTTGTAAATTAGGGGTTTCTTGTAAGAAGATTTTTTTACTTCCTTTACCAGGATAAGAATCAAAGAGAAGTTTTGTGTAGGGATGAAGGGGATTTTGAAAGATCTGAGTCGCAGTTCCTGATTCAAGGATTCTTCCCTGATAAAAAACCAAAATTTTCTGGGCAAACCACCTCAAGATACCAAGGTCATGGGTAATAAAAATAATACTTAATCTCCTTTCTTTGTTCAAAGACTTTAAAAGCTCTAAAATCTGCATCTGAATGGTAAGGTCAAGAGCTGTAGTTGGTTCATCCGCTATGAGAAGTCTTGGAGAACAGAGAATAGCCATTCCAATCATAACCCTCTGGCGAAGTCCCCCTGAAAGTTCATGAGGATAATTTTTCAACCTAAGCTCTGGATCAGGCACCCCTACTTCTCTTAGAGTTTGAAGTATTAAGTCTTTTCCCTCGGAATTTTTTAGACCAAGATGATAATAAACAAGCTCCTGCATTTGCTCATATATTGTTAACACCGGGTTGAGACTACTTAAAGGATCCTGAAATATAATAGAGAATCTTTTACCTCTTAAATCAGTTAACTTTTTATCAGAAAGGGAAAGCAAATTTACTCCCTCAAAGAAAATTTCCCCTTGATAGATCTTAAGTTCAGGTGGTAAAAGATTTATTATACTTAAAGCGGTAAGAGATTTTCCAGAGCCACTTTCTCCAAGGATTCCAAGAATCTCTCCTTCAGAAAGATGAAAAGAAATGTCCTTCAAGATAGGGAGAGTATTGGATACTTTCTGACCAACTGTAAGATTACGGACTTCTAAAAGGGGCATTGAAAGGTTATTATATATCTACTTCACGAGTAGACAAGCTTATCTTCAGCCACCACCACAGGCTCTGAGTTCTGCTGACATTATTTCATAAGCAGTAGCAGGACGGACCTCAAGGATATCTATCTTCATTAAAACATTTTTACCAGCTGCAGGGTGATTAAAATCTGCTATCACTTTATCCCCACGAATCTCAATTACCTTAAAAAAAGTCCTTGACCCGTAAGGAGATACCTCTTCATACCACTCTCCTGGGATTACCTTTTCTGGATGTTTAAGAGATT
The DNA here is from genome assembly GCF_001548275.1 of Caldimicrobium thiodismutans. Taxonomy (GTDB): domain Bacteria; phylum Desulfobacterota; class Thermodesulfobacteria; order Thermodesulfobacteriales; family Thermodesulfobacteriaceae; genus Caldimicrobium; species Caldimicrobium thiodismutans. Next base: position 1,812,618 of record NZ_AP014945.1, on the reverse strand, counting down.
TTAAGTCCACCTCTTTCACAAGATAGGAAAGATGAGGACCATAGGCTGATTGCGGTGGTATGGTAAGGTCAACCTTTTCACCTTCAGATTTTCCGTTAATTGCTCTTTCAATTATGGCTGGAATAGCTTCTCTTCCAAATATGAAGGATACTTCAAGGGGCCTTGAAAACCACTCAGGAGTTTTTTCTCCTTCAATCTCCATAAAGTATTTTAATCTAACAAAGGAATCCCGCTCTATATTCATAACCCCCTCCCATTTATTGATGATACTTTATTATTTTAAGAACCTTTAATTAAAAAGTCAAGGATGGCCATATGAAACCACATTTTATTTTCCGCTTGATCCCAAACTACGGAATTTTTGCCCTCAAGAACATCTTCGGTTATTTCTTCCCCTCTGTGAGCAGGAAGACAATGCAAGACTATGGCCTCTGGATGGGCTTTATTTAAGAGCTCTTGCGTTAAAGTATAGCCCTTAAAGGTATCCCTTCTTCTCTGGGTCTCCTCTTCCTGCCCCATGCTGATCCAGACATCAGTGTTAATAACCTCAGCAGACCTTAAAGCCTCTTCTGGAGAGTGGATAAGCTCAATCTTGGCTTGAAAGCGCTCTTTAGCTTCCTTTAAGAGGGAAACTTCTGGTTCAAACCCCTTAGGACAGCAAAGCACCAATGGAAAACCAAGGAGAGCACTTGCCTCAATCCAAGATTGGGCTACATTATTTCCATCTCCTATCCAGACAATCTTACTTTTGTATAAATCTTTGCCCTTCTCTATAACAGTCATAATGTCTGAGAGAACCTGACAGGGATGAAAACGATTTGATAAGCCATTAATAACCGGGATGTTAGAGTAGCGGGCAAATTCCTCTATGGTCTCTTGAAGATAAGTTCTAAGAACAACAGCGTCTACATAACGGGAAAGAACCCTGGCTGTATCTTTTATAGGTTCACCTCTTGAAAGCTGAAGGTCCTGACGGGAGAGAAAAAGGGTTTCCCCTCCAAGTTTTATCATGGCAGACTCAAAGGACACACGCGTCCTTGTAGAAGCCTTCTCAAAGATAAGAGCTAAGATCTTTCCTTTCAGTCTCACCTCCCAGGTTCTCTCCCTTTTAAAGCTTAAGGCACGCTCAATCAGATTTTCAACTTCATCTTTTGAAAAATCCCAGATCCTCAAAAAATGCCTTATAGCCATAACCCATCTCCCTCTTTTGAGAATAAACTTTATTTTGCCTCAAAAATTCCCTTTGTAAACCCTAAGGGAAAAAATTTTAAAATTGCCCTATAGAAATTTTAAAAAGTGCCGATAATATTTAATGAGGTATAAGGATGGAGATTAAGGGGATTTCTGTAGCCAATACTAAAGTAAAATCTCCTGAACCTAAACTTGAATTACCCATAAAATCTGCCCAAACTCTTTCTGAACTTAAAGAAGAGATTTTAAAAAGTGATCACCCATTGGAAGGAGAGATAACGCCTAATAAAAATTTTCAAAATCAACTAAAATTTATAGAAAAAATTAATAAAATTCTTACTTCAATTAATAAGGCTTTAAAGATTGAGATTGACAAGGATTTAAATATTCCCGTTTATAAAATTATTGATCTCCAAACTCAAGAGGTTTTGAAGCAGATACCCCTTGAGGATATTTTAAAATTAAAAAAGGCTATAACCGAGATATTATCCAAGGAAAGGCAAAATCAGGAGGCTCTGAAGGGCCTCTTTCTTGAAAAGGAGGTTTAAAAATGCCAAATTTTTACATGAGTAATGTAACCGGGCTCCTTGATATAGATGCAATTGTGCAAAATCTGACCTTGAGTAAACAACAACAACTTAAAAAGCTATCTCAAGACAAGGCTTTACTTCAGGCAAAATCTACTTCATTAAACAATATTTTATCTGCTCTTAAGGACTTACAGAGCGCTGTTGATTCTCTTAATACCAATACCCTCTTTCAGGGTAAAACGGCATTGATTTCCGATACCTCAGTTCTTTCTGCAAAGGTTACTGAAAATACCCCAAATCTAAGCTTAAGAGTTAAGCCAACTCAGCTTGCACAGGGGGAAATTCGCATAACCACAGGTGGAGTCACCAATCTTTCAGATACCCTCAATTCCTCAACCTTTACTTTAAGATACTGGACCTCCAATACAACCTCAATAGATACTAATATAAATTTTGGAGGAGGAACCATTGAAGACTTAGCAAGAGCCATAAATTCAGCCCAGGATAAAGTTGTCGCAAGTGTTTATTATGATGGAAACAATTACAAGCTTATGTTTGCAGAAAAAGAAGTAGGGGCTTCAACTAAGGAGACAGCCTCAGGAGCTGTTATTGAAATCTCCTCAGGAGCTCTTCCCTCTTCCCTTGGCACACCGGATACAGTTCTTCAAGAAGCAAAAAACGCTAAACTCAAAATTGGTTCAGATCTCACAGAAATCTCAAGTCCAACTAACACCTTTGAAAATGTCCTAACCGGTCTTACCATAACTGCCAATAAAACTTCCGATACTTTTGTAAACATAACGGTTAAAGATTCCTATGACAAAGCAAATCAGGCTTTATCTAATCTTTTTGGGAAAATTAATAGCGTGCTTGATTTAGTTAATCAAATGACAGAAAAGGGAGCTCTCTTTCAGGGAAACTCAAATCTTACCCAAATTAAAACCAATCTTTTTACTCTTACTAAACCTTTACAAAACCTTGGGCTTATAAATCTTTCTGAGGATGGAAAATACTCTTTGAATACAGACACCTTCAATAATTTAGTAAATAACGGAAAGATAGGGGATATCCAGTCTGCCTTAAATGAGACACAGAATAATCTTAAAAAATACTTAGAAGGAACTTTAAAGGCTTTCCAGATTTATAAAGATACTCAGGATAAACAGATTGAGACCTTGGATAAAAAAGCCGAAACCCTTCAAATAGCTTTAGCAAAGGAACAGGAAAAATTAAGACTTACCTTTAGCCAAATTGAGGCTCTTATGTATCAAAATGAACAACTGAAGACAAGATTACAAAATTTTGCTGTCTCTTTATCAGAGGCAAATAAAAAATAAAATTAAAGATTTTATGAGATATTCCGATTAATTTTGGTAAAAATTTAAGGAGGAAGGCCATGCTAAGACCTAATCAAAACTACTTTGAAAAAGAAGTTCTCCAGGGAACATCTCTTGACCATATTATTTTACTCTATGGAAAGGCCATAAATTTACTTAAACAGGTAAAAAATGCTATAGAAGAAGGACTTGATACCCCTGAAAGAAAAAAGATCAAAGCTGAAAATCTGGGTAAAGTGGTGGATGTTCTCGTCTATCTTGAGGCTATTCTTGATCTGGAAAAAGGTAGAGAGATTGCTAAAAATCTAAAAGAAATCTATGCTGTGCTTATTAATGAGTTAATCAAGGTAAATTTTTCTAATGAATTAAAAGTAGTTGAAGATAGTATAGAGGTTCTTGAGAATTTAAAAAAGGCCTGGGTTGATATAAGACCAAGTGTTATACCTAATCATAAAATGGCACCTAAGCAGGCTTTGAGTGCAAGGCCTTAAAAGGGAAATAACTTGAAAAAAGGCCTTAAAGCCCAGCTTCTTGAGATTGAACTTGCCTTAAAACAAGAAGACTGGGCAAGAGCTCTCGAACTTTATGAAAATATAAACAAAAATTGGGAAAAAATAAGTAAGGATATAGATTATAAGGAGGTTGAAGAGTCTTTAAGATTAGTCAATTTTATTGAGAAAATGCTTACGGAAAAAATCAAGACCTTAAAAGTAGAAGATCAATACCTTAAAACACGCAGATCATACACAAAATTTATCTAAGCTCTCCTATCTACAAAATAAACACTTCCAGGCTGAGCCTTAATCAATTTTTTAATCTGCCCTGCCCTTTCAGCAATCTCACCAATGTGGGTAAATTTACCCTTTTGAACCGGGACAATAGCAATAGAGATAGATGGAAGCGGGAAAGTGCAGGTTTTACCCTGTCTATCTTTACTGATGAAATACCCTCGCTCTAAATCTTTTCGGCTAACTAATTTTGGGATAAGAGTTTCAAACTTTTTAATTACTTCTTCAGCTACTTTTTCAACACTTTCTAAAGGGACGATAAATACAAAATCATCCCCTCCAATATGGCCAACAAAGCCATCTCGAGTATGACTACTAATGGTTGTAACTAAAATTCTGGCTACATTTTTAATCAGCTCATCGCCTCTGGAAAATCCATATAAGTCATTATAGGCCTTAAAATTATCTAAATCTAAATATCCTATGGCATAAGGTCTTTCACTCTCCAGAACTTTATACAAATTCCTTTCAATTGAGACATTTCCCGGGAGTCCTGTAAGAGGGTTATTATCCGAAATTCTATCAATTCTTCTAAGGGAGAGTTCAACTCGTAAAAGAACTTCATTAGCAGATGAGTTTAAGAAAAAAAAGTCATCTATAGCCTTTAAATAATTCTCAAGCTCTCTTAAAGAATCATGGTTAATAACCAATAACAGGGGTAATCTAACTAAATTAAACTGAAGTTTTATATCCCGTATAAAGATTTCTAAACCCTCTGGTGATTTATGATAATAATAAATCACAAGATCAGGAGGATTAAATAACAGGGCATCTAAAAACTTTTCCAAAAGATAAAACTCTCGTATTTTAAAAGATTCTGAAAGAGCTTTTTTCCAGTGGCTAAAGGGTGCTTTTTTATCCCAAAAACTATAGATTTTTTTGAGATGTATTTTGGTTGTTTTCACAATCAAGAAAGCTCTTTTTTTAATTCTTCTGTAAAAAACTTTAGTTCATAAAGTTTTGGTTCAAGTGAAAAAATAATTTCCTTGATTTCAGGTAAAGAGAGTCCTAAAATCTTAAAAACAGAAGGGTCAAGAGGGGGGACCTTATCATATAGAGTCCTTCCATAGCCCCTGGCATGCACTAACACATCAGAAAGATGTAAACAGGCAGACTCTTTCTTAAATTTTTTGGACAAATCTAATTGATGGTGAGCAGAGACTGCTTCAATTAGTCTTTCAGGAAGATTCCATTGTCTCATCAAAAAAGCCCCTATTTCTGCATGATCAAGCCCTAAAATTTTTCTTTCTGCTTGAAGAGGTTCCTCTCCTTGAGAAATTAAGGCAATTATTTCCTTTGACTCCTCTCTAAAGCTTACCATCTCAATTACTCTTCCAAGATCGTGCAGTAACCCAGCTGTTGCAATCTCCTGAGGGTCTTTAATCTCGGTTTTTTCCGCAATAATTTTAGCACAGGCTGCAACTCCAATAGAATGTTCCCAGAGACCCACATCTTCTTTATGAATTATATCAAAAATAGATGAGGTCATAATTAAGATCTTTAAGACATTCATGCCAAGAAGCATCATGGCTTGACTGACTGTAGAGACCTTACGGGGAAATCCATAAAAGGCTGAATTAGCTAACCTTAACACCTTTGTAGTTATAACCTGATCTTTTTCAATGAGATCAGCAATCTGATGAAGAGAAACCCTCTCATCTTCAATTAGAAGGTTCAATTTTTGAACAATAGGAGGAAGGGTTGGAAGCCCCTCAAGTTTCCTTAATTTCTTTTTTACCTCTTTTCTTTTTTCAGAGGAATCTATCATATTTTTTACTCTGGTCTTGAAAACTTAAACTTCTCAAAAAGAAGTTCCTTTATTAATTCCTTAATTTGCAGAAGATTTTCTTCCTCTATCCCCTCAAATCTTGCTTCAAGCTCTTTTAATTCCTCTTCCAGGGTCTTTTCCCAGGGCAAAACAACTGGAGTCCCCTCAACAGTAACATAACTGACTCCCAGTTCTTGAAATCGCTTAAGCATATCCTCTGTAATCACTACCCCCTTTCCACAAAGCACCCTTCCTGAAGGATCCACTACCTCTTCAAAAGTTTTCATACCAGGTCTGATATAAGTTAAAGGAAGTCTTTGCATAAGCCCTCAAATAATTTTATTTAAGCTATATTCAATGATTCCCTGAACCCCTAATTCCAAAAGTTTGGGAACAAGGTCTCGAACTTCTTTTTCTGAGACTACAATTTCTAAGGCATACCAATCCTTTTCATAAAGCTTAGATATGGTAGGAGCAGTAATACTGGGAAGCAGGGTTACCACCTTTTCCAAATTCTCCGCAGGGACATTCATTTTAAGACCTACTTTTTTGTGAGAATTTAAGGCTCCTTTAAGTAAAACTGAAATCTGTTGTATCTTCTTTTTCTTCCAGGGATCTTCCCATGCAGAGGCATTGGCTATGAGTTGGGGATAGGTTACAAGCAATTCATAAATAATCTTTAAACCATGCGCTTTTATAGTAGAACCAGTTTCTGTGACCTCTACAATTGCATCACAAAGCCCCTGAACTACTTTGGCCTCCGTTGCACCCCAGGAGTAAGAAACCTCAACCTCGATGCCCCTTTCTTCAAAAAACCTCTTTGTAAAATTCACAAGCTCGGTGCTTATTCTTTTGCCCTGTAAATCTTCTAAGGTCTGAATTCCTGAATCAGCTTTTACCGCAACTACCCATCGAGCAGGCCTTTTACTTACCTTAGAATAAGGAAGGTCTTCTACTACCACTACCTTAGAGTTATTATCAAGAATCCAATCCTTTCCAGTAATGCCGGCATCAAGAACCCCGCTTTCTATGTATCTACTCATCTCTTGAGGTCTACAAATAACCATTTCAAGCTCTGGATCATCTACCTCAGGAAAATAGCTTCTGTGATGCACCTCAATAGTCCACCCGGCTTTTTCAAAAAGATCTATGGTAGATTTTTCTAAACTTCCCTTTGGAATACCAAATTTAAGCACCCTTTCCATAGACCTCCTCCGGTTGAAAAAGTTTTTCTTCAACGATGGTAAGTTCACCGTCTTTCCTTAGAGTTCGGTAAAAGCAACTAAGATAACCTTCATGGCAAACAGGCCCTTTTGGATTTACCTTTATTAAAAGCGTATCTGCATCGCAATCTATATAGATATCTAAAACCTCAAGGACATGACCTGAAGTCTCTCCTTTCATCCAGAGCTTTTTACGAGTTCTGCTATAAAAATGAACCTTTCCTGTTTGTAAGGTTTGCTCAAGGGCCTCTTTATTCATAAATCCAAGCATGAGAACTTTTCCTGTTTTGGCATCCTGGATAATTGCCGGCAAAAGTCCATCTCCCTTATCAAAATTAAGTTCAACTGGCATCTTAAAGGGCCTCCACCATCTTGTTTAAAAGTAAACCTGGATTTTCTGATTTCACTAAGGCAGTTCCTATAAGAACTCCCTTAAAACCAGCCTTTTTAAGGGCTTTTGCCTCCTCCGGAGTGCTAATACCTGATTCCGCAATTACAGGGGTTCCCTTGGGTATAAGAGGTAAAAGCTTGTAAGCGTGATCTGGGTCAAGCTCAAGGGTTTTAAGATTGCGATTGTTAATTCCAATAACATCAACACCAACTGAAAGGGCCTTTTCCAGATTATCTTCACTATGCACTTCAGTTAGAGCGGAGAGACCCAATTTTTTAGTATACCCATAAAGTTCTCGCAGGTCTTCAAAACTTAACAAATCAGCTATCAAAAGAACAAAATCTGCTCCAAAGGCTTTTGCCTCTTCAATCTGAATAGGGTCAAAAATAAAGTCTTTTCTAAGGAGAGGTAGGTTTGTAAGAACTCTAACTGCAGCTAAATATTCTAAGGAACCATAAAAGAAAAATTCTTCCGTTATAATTGAAATAGCCTTTGCCCCGGCTTTAATATAAGATTCAGCCAATTTTACAGGATTAAAATCTGCTCTCAAACTACCTTTAAGAGGGCTTGCTCTTTTTATCTCTGCAATAATGGTAAAGTTCTCTTTCTCAAGATAGGCCTTTAAATCAAAAATAGGGCGATCCCAAAAGGGCCTAAAATATAGACCTTTTTGTTTGCGTTTAATGATTTCGTAAAATTTTTCCTCTAAAATCCTTTTAAGAATTTTATGCATCTTCATAATTTTAGCATATAGAAATTTTTTGGAAAGATGTTAAAATATAAAACTAATCACTGGAACGAGGAGGAGCCTTATGCCTAAAAGGACCTATCAACCCAGTAGACTGAAAATGAAGAGAAGACACGGTTTTAGGGCAAGAATGGCAACTAAATCTGGAAGAAGGATTCTTAAAAATAGAAGAAGAAAAGGGCGCTATCGCCTGACTGTTTAGGTGTGAGCTCCTTAAAAAAGGAAGGTCTCTCAAGTAAAGAGCGTTTAACCCTTAATAAAGACTTTAAAAGAGTTTTTAAAGAGGGAAAAAAAATCTGGGTGGGGAGACATCTTTTGATAATTTATTGTCCCAATCAACTGGGCTTACGAAGATTAGGACTTGTTGTTTCAGGTAAAATAGGTAAAGCAGTTGAAAGAAATAAAGTGAAAAGACTATTAAGGGAACTTTTTAGAAAAAATAAAGAGCTCTTCCCAGAAGGGGTAGATTTAATCATGATTCCCCATCCTAATCTTAAAAATCTCTCTTATGGAGAGCTTCTTGAACTTGTGAGAAAAAATCTTTCAAGTGGGAGAAATCGGAATCTGAATGCTGAAAAAACTTTTGCTTAAGGCTATTGAAGTTTATCAATGGGGGATTTCTCCTTTTTTTTCTATACATCTTGGAATTCATTGTCGGTATTATCCAAGTTGTAGTGAGTATACCAAAATTGTTATTTCGGAATGGGGAATATTAAAGGGCAGTTGGTTTGCCTTAAAGAGGTTTTTAAGATGTAATCCCCTTTTTAAAGGGGGAGTAGATTTTCCTCCAAGAAAAAATTTTCAAAAGGAGTTTTGAATGGACAATCGTGTGCTTTTAGCCATAGTGCTATCAATAGGAATCCTGATTCTTTTTCAATATCTTTATCTTCAATATTTAGCTCCCAAACCTCCTCAAGGGAGTGTTAATCAAACCCTAAACCAGACAGCCCAGGGGAACCAATCTCTTACTGGCAAACCTTTGGCAAGCATAGAAACTTCAAAGGTTGACAAAGAATTACCTGAAAAAAAGATTACAATTGAAACACCCTTTTATGAGGCAAAGATTACTAATTATGGCGTGCGTTTTAGTAGCCTTAAACTTCTACAATATCCTAAGGATCTAAAAAGTAAAGAACCTGTTGAGCTTATTTCTGCCCCCAAAGAGGGTCTACCTTTAGAGATATACACAACTCAGGCCCCTTATCTTGCCTTAGTCCCCTTTGAGGGAGATTTACCTGAGAAAATAACCCTCTCATCAAAGGACAATAAAGATCTGATCTTTAGAACCAAAGTCTCAGGTCTTGATATAGAAAAAAAACTTCTCTTTAAGGGAGACTCTTATTACTATGATCTTGAGGTTAAGTTATCCAATTCAGGAAATGAGACTATTAAAGATAGACTACTTATCCGAGGGGTTTTTGCCCCTTATTCCAAGGGGAGCGGTTATGTCTTTAAAGGCCCCTTTTATTATACTGATCAGCTTAATGAGGTTAACCTCAAAGACTCTCTTTCTGAATACACAGGGCCCCTAAAATACCTTGGCTATATGGATGTTTATTTTCTTACTGCTCTTATACCCTTTGAAAATGGAACTTTCAAAGGCACCTTCCGAAAACTCTCAGAAGAGGTCAATGAATTTATTTTCTGGAGTGATGAGTTTTCTCTCAGGCCTGGAGACACCAAAACTTTCAAATTTAAGGTCTATATGGGTCCAAAAAGAGCGGAGGACTTGAAAAAGGAATACCCTCTTCTTGCCCGTTCTCTTTACTTTGGAATCTTTGACTTTGTTGCCAAACCTTTGTTATATCTATTGAAATTCTTCTATCAATTCACTCATAATTATGGCTGGGCAATTGTTATTATTACTTTTCTTATCCGAGTCCTTTTTTATCCATTAAACCACATAAGTTATAAAAGCATGAAAAAGATGCAAGAACTTCAACCTGTTTTTCAAAGGCTACGAGAAAAATATAAAGATGATCCTCAAACCCTACAGAGAGAAATGATGAATCTCTATCGGACTCATAAGATTAATCCTTTTTCAGGGTGTCTTCCTATATTGATTCAAATTCCCGTATTTATTGCCTTTTATAAGGTTTTATTGATGGCTATTGAGTTAAGACTTGCACCTTTTATGCTCTGGATTACGGATCTTTCTTCACCGGAGAGATTATATCTTGGTAACCTGGTTATTCCCTGGCTTGGAGGTATTCCAGTACTTACTATCCTTATGGGAGTTTCCATGTTCTTTCAGCAAAAACTTACACCCACCTCTATGGATCCTACTCAGGAAAAGATTATGTTAATATTACCCATCTTTTTTACAGTTCTTTTTATAAATTTTCCCTCTGGCCTTGTCTTATACTGGTTTGTGAATAATCTTTTATCCATAGGACAGCAATTGATTACATTCAAAGTATCTAAAAAAAGGTAAGGAGAGGTGAGTTATGAGCAAGGCACTCGAACTTGAAGGAAAAAGTTTGGATCAACTTGTTGAAAAAGCCTGTCAGGATCTGGGCTGTTTACCTGAGGACATGGAGATAGAAATTAAAGAATTTACCTCGGGAGGTATGCTTGGAACCGGTCGTAAAGTCAAAGCCCTTTTTAGAATAAAACCTGAAAAACTACTTTCAGAAAGAGCCAATCGGGCTTTGGCCTTTTTAAAAGAGATCTTTTATAACACAGATTTCCAGCTTGAAACCCAGACTCAATTGCATAAAGATTCCTTAGAAGTTGAGATTCAACTTTCTGGAGAGGATGTGAAATATCTCTTACAAAATGGGGGTGAGGTTCTCACTTCTCTTGAATTTTTAGTAAACAAGGTGGTAGCCAAATCCCTGGGAGTAGGCCCGAAAATCACCTTGAAGATCCGGGGAGTGGATCTTGAAAAAGAAAAAAGATTAATTAGGGCGGTTCAAAAGGCTGTTGAGCTTATTAAGGAGGATAAAAGAGAGCGAGTTATCCGCATTGGAAGTAGAAGGGAGGAAAGGCTTGTTCTTAATATGCTTAAAGATATCCCGGAAATTTCCTCTTCCCTTGAAGAGGATAGCAAGGGCAAAAGGATTATCTTGAGGTGGAAAGAATCCTAAGTGAGGAGTAGCTTTTACACTGAAGACACTATTTCCGCCATTGCCACCCCGCCTGGCAGGGGGGCAATTGGCGTTATTAAAATAAGTGGTGAAAAGTCCTTAGAGATCCTTAGGAAAATCTTTAAACCCTTTAAACCTCGATTGTCCTTTGAATCACACAAGTTTTATTATGGTTTTATTATTGATCCTGAAACTGAAAGACCTGTAGATGAAGTTCTTGTGGTTTACATGAAGGCTCCCTTCAGTTATACCCGAGAGGATGTGGTAGAGATACATGCTCATAGTGGCTATGTTAATCTGAGAAAAATTCTTGAGCTTGTCCTCAAAGAAGGGGCAAGACCTGCTCAGCCAGGGGAATTTACCTTACGGGCTTTTTTAAATGGGCGTATTGATCTTGCTCAAGCAGAGGCTATAGAAGAAATCATTTCCGCAAAAAGTGAAAGGGCCCTGAAACTCGCCTTAAACAATCTCTCAGGAAGACTTTCAGAAAAAATTAATACCCTTAAAGAAAGACTTTTATACGCCCTGGCTCAAGTGGAATCTGCCATTGATTTTCCAGAGGAAGACCTTGAGATCATGAACCCTCAGGAGTTAAGCCAGTTAATCAAAAGGGAAATAATTCCTGAAATAGAAAAATTGATAAATTCTTATGAGGAGGGAAAGATATATAGGGAAGGCATAAATCTTGTCATATGTGGGAAACCAAATGTAGGAAAATCTTCCCTTATGAATGCCTTACTTAGAGAAGAAAGGGCTATTGTAACTCCAATCCCTGGAACAACACGGGACTTTTTAGAAGAAGAGGCCTATCTACAGGGGCTTCCTGTTAAACTCATTGATACCGCTGGCTTAAGGGAAACAGAGGATCCTGTTGAAAAAATTGGTGTTGAGAGGGCCTTTCAAAAATTAAAAGAAGCTGATCTTGTTCTCTTTTTGGTTGATGTGTCAGAAGAACCTACTATGGAGATAAAACATTTATACCAGCGAATTCAAGCCTATCCACATTTAGTAGTTTTCAATAAGATTGATCTAATCCCCAATTATCTTGAGGAATGGCGGAAAACCTTCTTCAAATATGGTGGGGAACTTATTGAGATCTCTGTAAAAAAAGAGCTTAATCTTGATCTTTTAACCCAAAGAATATATGAAAAGATAGTGTCAAAGAGGGCAACAGCTGTCTCTGAGGTTATGCCAAACCTTCGGCAAAAAACTTCCCTTGAAAAGGCTAAAAGACACCTTGAAGATGCCCTTAAGGAACTTCAAAAAAGGGAACCTTTACCTGAGCTTGTCTCTATAGAACTAAGGTCAGCCATAGGAAATTTGTCTGAAATTATAGGTGAGATCACTACTGAAGATCTTCTCTCTGAAATCTTTTCTCGTTTTTGCATTGGAAAATAAACTACCCTCAAATCCGTAATGCCTCATTTAATTTTCTAAAGGAAATTATTTTACCTTCCCCTCCTTTTTATGGTCAATTTTTTTCCCCGAAAATAATTCCATTTTCTTTAAATTGCTCTCTCAAGCATTTTCTGATATCTCCTTATCTTTCTGCAAAGCTCATTTACCTTTCCACCCACTCTTTCCTTTGAAATAAGCTTTGCGAAAGAACTAAGCTTGTAAATTTAAGAGGGGCGAAATAGATAGTTTTTTCGTGAAGGTTCAAGAGAGGAGCTGAGGCTTTTTATATGAGGCAACGATAAAATTTCAAATAGATTTTTAATGAGACAATTCGAATCCTTTAATTTTTCCATTTTTTTGATAGAATTAGTCTGTTTTTAGATTTTGAATAAGGGATCCGGGAGGGAAAATGCGACTGAAGAGAACTCATCAGATTGGTGAAATTACCCCTAAGCTTATAGGAGAAGAACTTAGTGTCTCTGGATGGATTTTGCGGAGAAGGGATCATGGGGGAGTTATCTTTCTTGATTTAAGAGATAGAACCGGACTTCTACAGGTAGTCTTTGAAGAGGGAATAGATCCAGAGGTTCATGCCTTAGCGGATTCCCTACGGATTGAATATGTAATAACAGTGAAAGGAGTTTTAAGACGAAGACCCCCTGGGATGGAAAATCCCAAGATTCCAACAGGGGAAGTGGAGCTTGTAGCCAAAGATCTTGAAATCCTTAATACCTCTCATACACCGCCTTTCCCTATGGATGAAGACCTTTCTGAGGTTTCAGAGGCTATAAGACTGAAATATCGTTATCTTGAAATGAGGGCCCTAAATGGTCAGGAGCCCTTTATTTTCAGGCACAAAGTTAATCAGGCCCTAAGAGAATTTTTAAACGCAAGGGGATTTCTTGAACTTGAAACCCCCTATTTAACCAAAAGTACCCCCGAGGGAGCAAGAGATTATCTTGTGCCAAGCAGACTCTATCCTGGGAAATTTTATGCCCTTCCCCAATCTCCCCAACTTTTTAAACAAATTTTTATGGTGGCAGGCTTTGAAAGATACTATCAAATAGTTAGATGCTTTAGAGATGAAGATTTAAGAGCAGACCGTCAACCAGAATTTACCCAGCTTGATCTTGAGATGAGTTTTGTTACAGAAGAAGATGTTATGCAACTTGTGGAAGAACTCATTTCTCATCTTTTTGAAAAGACTATGGGAATTAGTCTTTCTGTCCCCTTTCCCCGTTTAAGTTATCAATATGCTATCTCCACTTATGGAACTGACCGCCCAGATCTACGCTTTGGCCTTGAACTTAAAGATGTTTCCGAAATAGCTAAAGCCTCCCAATTTCAGGTTTTTAGATCTGCTCTTGAAAAAGGGGGGTTTGTTAAGGGTATAAAAGTGCCGGCCCATTTCACAAGAAAGGAAATTGAAGAACTAACTTCCTTTGCCCAGGAGCTTGGGGCTAAGGGTCTTGCCTGGATAAAATACACCAAAAGAGGAACTACCTTTGAAGAAAAGTGGAGCTCCCCTATTGTCAAATTCTTTGACCCCACACTTCTTAATAAAATGGAGTTGCTTTTTGAGCTTGAAGAGGAGAAAGCAACCCTCCTCTTTGTAGCAGACACCCCATCACTAACCCATTCCATCCTTGGAGAACTCAGAAATCATCTTGCTAAAAAACTTTCCCTTATTCCAGAAAGGGAATTTAAATTCACATGGGTGGTTGATTTTCCCCTTTTTGAATACAGTGAAGAAGAAGGAAGACCAGTCTCTGTTCATCACCCCTTTACCCATCCCAAAGAAGAAGACCTTGAACTTTTAGAGAAAGATCCTTTAAAAGTTCGCTCAAAGGCTTATGATATTGTGTTAAATGGTATTGAAATTGGAGGAGGTAGTATTCGTATCCACAGAAGGGATCTTCAGCAAAGAATCTTTAAAATTCTTGGTATCTCTGAGGAAGAGGCAGAAGAGAAATTTGGCTTTCTCCTTCAGGCCTTAGATTTTGGCGCTCCACCCCATGGAGGGCTTGCCTTTGGCTTAGATAGACTTATCATGCTTATGCTTGGGAAAAAGAGCATTCGGGAGGTTATACCCTTTCCTAAAACCCAAAGAGGACAATGCCTTCTTACAGGAGCTCCCAGTGAGGTTAGAATTGAGCAAATTCTTGAACTTCACCTTCTACCAGGCTGGGAAAAAAAGAAAGAAGGCTCTTAAAAGGGGTGGATTTTTATGATTTTATGTTATAATGGTCTTGAAGTCCTTAAGGAGGCGCCTTTATGTCCACACTTATTGTTGTGGGAACCCAGTGGGGGGATGAAGGTAAGGGCAAGATTGTGGATGTCCTTACTGAGAAAGCAGATTTTGTAGTTCGCTTTCAAGGTGGTAATAATGCAGGGCACACCCTTGTTATAAATCAAAAAAAGCACATTCTTCATCTCATACCTTCTGGAATTTTTCATCCTCACACAACCTGTGTCATAGGTAATGGAGTAGTTGTTGACCCAGAGGTGCTTATTGATGAGATTGAAAAACTGAAAAAAGAGGGTCTTGAAATCTCTCCTCAGAAACTCAAAGTCAGTGAAAGGGCTCATGCTATCATGCCTTATCATAAAGCCCTTGATCTTGCCAGAGAAGCTAAAGCTAAGGGTAATAAAATAGGGACAACCGGGAGAGGTATTGGCCCATGCTACGAGGATAAGGTTGGAAGGCGAGGGTTTAGGCTTATTGACCTTACAAGACCAGATTTTTTCAAAGAAAAATTAAAGTCTGTCCTTGAGGAGAAAAATTTTTTTTTGCAATATCTCGGGGCTGAAACCTTAAATTATGAAGAAATTTGTCAAAAATACTTGCAATTCGGTGAATATCTCAGGCCCTATCTTGTGGATACTGCAACACTTCTTTGGGAGGCCTATTCCAAGGAGCAAAATATCCTCTTTGAAGGTGCCCAGGGCACCTTTCTTGACATTGATTATGGCACCTATCCCTATGTAACCTCCTCTAACACCCTTTCAGGCAATGCCTGTTGCGGTTCAGGCTTCGGTCCCACAGCCATAAAAGAAGTCCTTGGCATAGTTAAGGCCTACACCACCAGAGTGGGGGAAGGACCCTTCCCAACAGAACTTAAGGATATAACAGGAGAATACCTGAGAGAAAAGGGAGGGGAATACGGATCCACCACAGGTAGACCGAGAAGATGTGGCTGGCTGGATCTGGTTATGGTAAAAACCGCCATAAAATTAAATGGAATCACAGGAATTGCTATAACCAAATTAGATGTCCTCTCTGGCCTTGATACAATTAAACTTTGCACAAGCTATAAAATAAGAGAAAAAAGCCTTGATAGCTTCCCCACCACCCTTGAGGATCTGGCAAAAGTGGAACCTCAGTATGAGGAATTTTCAGGCTGGAAGGAAGATCTAAGTAAGATTCAAAGATTTGAAGATCTCCCAGATAAAGCTAAATCTTACTTAAAGCGCATTGAAGAGTATTTACAGGTTCCTATCTACATTGTTAGCACAGGCCCTGATCGGGAAAATTGCCTCTTTCTAAAAAAAGCCTTTTTCCTGTAGTAGGATTCCCTTATGAAAGACAAGGTCCTAATTGCCAATAGGGGTGAAATAGCCCTTCGCATAATGGAGGCCTGTGAACTTCTTGGTCTTGATTATGTAGCTGTTTATACAAAAGAAGATGAAGAATCCCTTCATGTAAGGTTTGCTAAGAAAAAATATCGTATCTCTGATTATCGGGATATGAATGATCTTTTAGCTGTTGCTGATGAAGAAAAATGCACAGCCATTCATCCTGGTTATGGCTTTCTTTCTGAAAATTATAGATTTGCCAGAAGAGTTGTTAAACGGGAAAGACCTCTTGTTTGGATTGGACCAACTTGGGAGGCTATCAGAGATCTGGGCAATAAGCTTTATATGAAAAAAGTAGCCCACGACCTTAGAATCCCTGTCATTCCAGGCACTATTGAGCCTATTTATAATGAAATTGAAGCAGAATTAAAGGCTGAAGAGCTCTTGGAAGAGGCCAAAGCTGAGGGTTTTCAGGAAATCTCTTTCCTGGTTAAGGCAGTGGCTGGCGGCGGAGGAATGGGTATTGAAGAGGTTAAAAATCTTGAAGAGATAAGGCCAGTCTTTAGAAAGATCCGAGCCTATGCCAAAAGACTCTTTGGGGAAGAAGGTATTATCATTGAAATAAAAATTCCCCAGTTTCAACATCTGGAGGTTCAACTCCTGGGTAGCAAGCATGGAGAGTATGTTCATTTTGGCACCAGAAATTGCACCATTCAGAGTCCCTTCAAACAAAAAAGGATTGAGCTTGCCCCGGGTTTTTGTAAGCACTATCATTACGCCTTTGATCCCTTTCAAATTGAAAAAGAGATACTTCAGCACTCTCTTAAACTGGCTGAACACTTTAATTATGATAGTGTAGGAACCTTTGAATGGCTTATCACCCCTGAAGGGAAGTATTACCTTATGGAAGTTAATACGCGAATTCAGGTTGAAAACGAGATTTCTGCTAAAATCTCTTTTATTAGGGACAAAGGGGTTAACTTAATTCGTGAACAGATACGCGTTGCCCTTGGAGAAAAACTCGGGTTTGATCAGGGAGATATAGTCTTTAAAGGCATGAGCCTTGAATTTAGGCTTATTGCAGAGGATACAAAAAGAGGCTTCCTTCCCTTGAGTGGAGTTATCCATCGCTTTTCATATCGAGAACACCCCTGGCTTACCATGAGAACCCATGTGCCTCAGGATAGACCTTACACCATTCCAACCCAGTTTGACCCTAATCTGGCCTTAGCTATAATTTATGCAGAGGATCTTGCAGAGCTTTTAAAAAGGTCTGAGCTCTTTTTGGAGGAGATGATAATTGAGGGACAAACCCATAAAGGGGAACCTCTCCTTAGCAATATAGAATTTTTAAAGGATAATCTAAAATATATTTACCAATTTTTAAAGGCATAAAGTATGTTAATTGAACTTCACAAAAAGCTAAAAGAGCTTATAGATTTAGCTGAATACATCATAGATATTAAAGGTGAGGATTTTCATAACATAGGTCAGGTTTGTGAGACTCTAAGGCAGAGATATCAAAACTTCTACGAATATTCTTCCGAAGATATGCAGGTTTTCTTTACTAATTCACAAGAAAAACTAAACTTTATTCTTAATAAAGCTGAAGAGACCCTTACACCTTATGAGATAGTTAAGATTGTTAGGCATCCTCAGAGATTTACCCTTCTTGATATCCTTGAGAATGTCTATGATTCTTATGTGGAACTTGGAGGAGAGGGAGAGCTTAATCTTGATCCTGCAGTAGTCTGCGCAAAGGCCATCATTAGCCGACGGGTTGGAAATGAGATCTATTTCCATCAGGTCATGGTCATAGGGCACGAAAAAGGGCATGGCGAGGAGTTTAGAAGAGGGGGCAGTGCTACTCCCTGGGGAAATGAAAAGGCCCTAAGATATATGAAGATGGCTGAAACTGAAGGGATTCCCATCCACTTTTTTATATTTACCCCTGGGGCCTATCCTATTGAAGATACTCCAGGGGCTGCTCAGCAGATCGCAAGAAATCTCTACTATTTAAGTAAGCTTGAGGTTCCAACAGTGTCCTTTATTTCCGAAGGTGGTTCTGGTGGAGCTGAAGCCATAGGTCTTTCTGATCTCAGGCTTATGGCAGAAAAGGGATATTATTCTGTTATAAGCCCAGAAGGAGCAGCTGCCATCGAAGCTAAACTTAAAGATGGAAGACCTCCAAGGGAACTTGTGGAAAAAATGGCTAAGGCCTTAAAGCTTACAGCCAGGGATAATCTTGAGCTGGGAACCATAGACCGCATTATCCCAGAACCTCCCTTAGGAGCCAGAAGAAGAGACTATGATTTTTTTAAAAGGTTAAAGTTTGAACTAATTCGGGCTACAGATGAGGTAGTTTTGCATACAAGAAGCCTCAAGATGTTAAGAAAATATGCCCTTACCAAACAGACAGATGAGTCTTTCAGATACTTTGTTAATTGGGATCTTTCTGAAGATGAAAGAGAAATCCTGGTTGAAAATAGATATCTAAAGTATCGAAAGATGTCCCAATGGGCCTTGCTTGAACCTAAGGGATTTCTAAGATGTATGGCCCAGAGAGGTGCCCAACTCAGCCAGAGCTTTGCCTATGAGATTAAATATAGGATCCTCAAAAGAGGACAGAAGACCTTTAAAAGATTCTGGGATGAGGTTGTTAGTGAGTCTTCTCTTCTGTTGAAACCTGTCTCAGATCCAGTGAAAAGCGTTTACAACCTTATTGTTGGCAAGAAAATAAAGGCCAAGGTAAAGGCCTTAACAGAGATTGAGGGAGACACCACTCTTTATATAAGTCCCCTTGCCCTGCAAGATCGGACCATAACCTGTCCTCAGGCAGATAAGTATGGATGCCCTGATCTTTGGGTGCCAGACCTTTATGGTGAGTTCTGTGGGGTCTGCCCAACCTGTGGCTACCATTTTCCCCTTGAATATAACTGGTATCTAAATAACCTTTTTGATAAAAATAGTATTCATACCTTTAACGATGAGCTTTCCTCTGGCAACCCCTTAAATTTTGAGGGTTATGCCGAAAAATTAAAAAGTGCCAGAAAGGAGACCGGTTTAAACTCTGCTCTTATTTCTTTTGAAGCTAAGATTGGTGGCCTCTCCGTTGTGGTAGTTATGCTGGTTGCAGATTTCAGACAAGGGACAGTGGGAGTTGCAGAAGGGGAAAAATTTATCCGGGCTATAGAACTTGCTAAAATCTCAAGAAGACCCTTTATTGCCTTAGTTCATACCACGGGTGGGATTCGCATCCATGAAGGAACCATGGGAGTTGTGCAGATGCCAAGATGCACCATGGCTGTAAGGGATTATGTGGATAGTGGAGGGCTTTATATTGTGGTTTATGACAATAATTCCTATGCAGGGCCTGTGGCAAGTTTTCTTGGTTCTGCTCCCTATCAATTTGCCTTAAAATCAACCCGATTGGGATTTGCTGGCCCAAGGGTTATTCTTGAAACCACAGGACAGCCTGTTCCCCCGGATTATCACAGTGTGGAAAATGCCTTAAAAAGAGGACATATTCAAGGCATCTGGGATAGACGAGAATTAAGAAAAAAACTCTTTTTTGCCCTTCTTACTATGGGAGGCCCAAATCTCTATTACAGGTAAAACTTTATGAAAATTGACTTTGTCCAGTTAACCAAGATTTTACAACGCCTGAAGGCTAACCCTTTTAAAATCTATCCCGTTATTACTCCCCATACGGGAAAAATAATTGAATTTAAAATTAAAGAAGGTGAAGAAGTAAAGGGTCCATCTGGAAAATGGCTTGAAAAACCAGGCACCCCTCTTTTTGTTCTTGAAAGAGAAAAAAATCCCAAACTCATTCGGGCAAATTATAGTGGCCAAGCCATAGGGATAAGAACAGATCTTCTGAATAAATTCGTTGAGGCAGGAGAAAAGATTCTTGAGATAAGGCATCCCCTTTCTCAGGAAGAGGTGATTGCGGAAATTTTACTATCAGCCCTTTATATTATTAGTGCCCCTGAAACAGCGCGTTATATATTAACCCCTGAGCTTACAAGAAGGGTTGAAAAGGAGGGCCTTGGGAAGACCTCTGTTAATGAGGGTGAAGAACTTCTCATTATGACCTTTATGAAAAGAGAAACCCCTATTTATCTTAAGGAAAAGGGAAGTTTTATCATCTATCAAATCTATTTTAAGCCTTTTGAGCTCATTCAGACTGGTTCACCTCTTCTCGGCCTCTGTCCGGTTGAAGATTTACCCCATCTTGAGAAAATAATCCAGCGCATAAAAGAGGAGTGGTCCCTTTAATAATTGGAGAAGAAATCTGGTATTATCCATCCCTTGATAGGGGGATGGATAAAGCCAAAGAACTCATTGAACTCTATCCTCGCACAGCTCATGGAAGAATTCTCTGGATAGGTGAAGTTTTAAAGGCCAAGGGCCGCTTTCAAAGAAGGTGGTATGCTAAAAAAGGAGGCCTCTGGCTGGTGATAACCCTTTATGATGAACTCTTGCCTGAAAGAGAAGGATTACTTGGAATAGCAGTGGGACTTGCCCTTACCAGGGCTGTAAGAACTGTGGGAGGAGAAAGGGTCTTTTTAAAGTGGATTAACGATCTTCATTATCAGGGAAGAAAACTGGCTGGAGTCCTCATGGAAAGATGGAAAGATTGGATAATCATAGGAATTGGAATAAATGTAAATAATAATCCCCCTGCCCATCTTCCAGCTATTAGTCTTAAAGAGATTATAAAAAAGGAAGTCTCCCTTAAAGAACTTCTTGCCCTCTTCATTAAGTATTTTAACTCCTATTATCAAATACTTTGGACTCTTGATCTTGACCTCTATTATGGAGAAGCTTTATCAAATCCCATAATTGAGGACTTTAAAAAATATTCTGATACCTTGGGAAGATGCGTTTATTATCATTACAATACAGATGAGGAAGGAGGGCTTATAGGTAACGCTATCTCCATTGACTCAAAAGGGGCTCTTTTTCTTGAAAGTGAAGGAGAAATCATAAAAGTCAACACTGGAGAAATCCTCTATCTCAGCTAATCCTAAAAGCTTACCCCTTTTTCTTAAGCTGTATAAACACAAAATTAAAAGTAATTTTAAATACATCCCTTGACAAAATTTTCGTTATAGACTAAGATATATAACGCTTAAAACAAAAAACAAATGGGAGGAGTCCTATGAGAGGGATTGGGGTGTTTCTTTTACTTTTCTATCTCTCCTTAGGTGTATTTAAGGTTAACCTGGGCTATTCCAAAGAGAGGCTTCTTATTTATGCAGGAGCTGCAAGCAAACCTCCTACTGAGGAGGTAGCCAAAGCCTTTGAAAAAAAATATGGTGTAAAAGTAGATATTATTTTTGGTGGATCGGGCTATGTTCTTTCTCAAATGCTTCTATCCAAACAGGGTGATATTTACTTCCCAGGATCTTCAGATTACATGGAACTTGCTAAGAAAAAAGGAGCTGTTTTTCCAGAAACAGAGCAAAAGGTAGTTTACCTTGTTCCTGCCATCAATGTTCAAAGGGGTAACCCCAAAAAGATAAAATTTCTTAAAGATCTTACAAGACCTGGAATTAAAGTTGCTATAGCCAATCCAGAGGGAGTCTGTGTAGGAGCCTATGCCGTTGAAATTATAGAGAAAAACTTTACCCCAGAAGAAAAAGAAAGATTTAGAAAAAACCTGGTCAATTATACAGAAAGTTGTGAAAAAACTGCCACTGCTATTTCTCTTAAAACAGTAGATGCGGTGATTGGTTGGAGGGTCTTTGAACACTGGGATCCTTATAGGATTGAAACTATACCACTCAAAAAAGAGGAAATCATTCGCATTGGTTATATTCCCATTGCCATCTCAAAGTTTACTAAAAATAGAGACCTTGCTCAAAAGTTTATAGATTTTGTCCTTTCTAAAGAGGGAAAGGCTATATTTAGAAAATATCACTATTTTATGACCCCTGATGAGGCCTTTTCCTGGATAGGCGGAAAAAAGCCTGTAGGCGGAGAATACATTGTTCCTACAGAGTGGATTAAAAAGTGAGATTTAAAAGACTTGTCCTTTTTTCTGCTCTATCCATCTTTGGCCTTTACATTATTTTGATAATCTCTCTTTTATATTTTTTTAGGGGCTCTCTCTTCTTGGAGAGCCTCCTTTCAAAACGCACTCTCTTTTCCATAAAATTAAGCTTTATCTCTGCAACTTTAGCCACTATCTTGGCTTTAATTTTTGCTATTCCCTCAGCCTATGCCCTTTCAAGATTTAATTTTAAAGGAAAAAATCTTATCGATACTACTCTTGAATTACCTATGATTGTCTCACCCTCTGCCCTTGGAGCTATGCTTCTTATCTTTTTTAATACCCCCCTTGGAGTCTGGATTCAAGAAAACTTAGTGTCTTTTGTTTTTACTGCCTATGGAGTTATTCTCGCCCAATTTATAACTGTTCTTGGTATCTCTACAAGACTTATTAAGGCTGCTATGGACGAAATACCAAAGAGGTATGAAGAAGTAGCTTTATCCTTAGGAGTAGGTCCTGCCAGAACCTTCCTTACCATTACACTTCCCCTTTGTAAAAGAGGCCTTGTAGCAGCTGGTATTCTTACCTGGGCAAAGGCTCTTGGAGAATTTGGAGCAACTATAACCATAGCAGGCACTATGGCTTTTAAAACAGAAACCCTCCCCATTGCCATCTTTATGAGACTTGCAAGCGCAGATATTGAAGGAACGGTGGCTTTAATTTTAATTTTAATCATCATAGGGCTTCTAACCCTTTACTCAGTAAGACTTTTTAATAAAAAAGAGATTCTTTAAATGATTCAAGTAGAGAATCTTTGGGTTGAATACAGAGATTTCTCTCTTAAAGAAATTAATCTCACTGTTCCTTCTAGTAGCTGCCATCTTCTTATTGGACCAACAGGGTGTGGAAAAACTACTCTTCTTGAAGCCATTCTTGGCTTTAAAAAAGTGTCCCAAGGAAGTATTTTTCTTGAGGGAAAAGATATTTCCCATCTTCCTGTCCATAAAAGAGGTTTCTCGTATGTGCCTCAAGATCTTGCCATCTTTCCTCATCTTACTGTGGAAGAAAATATTACCTATGGTATAAAATTTGGAAAAGTTGAAAATAAGCAAGAAAGAATAAGATTTGCTTTTGAACTTGCTGAAGCCTTTGGAATTTCCCATCTTCTCAAGAAAAAGGCAAGCTTTTTAAGTGGAGGTGAGCGCCAGAGAGTAGCCCTTGCAAGAGCCCTTGCTTCAGGGCAAAGGTATCTTCTCTTAGATGAACCTTTTTCTTCCCTCCATGAAGGTCTGAAAAGAGAACTCTGGCTACTCCTCAAAGAACTACAAAAAACCTTAGGTTTAACCATCCTCATGGTAAGCCATGACCTTGAGGAAACCTTTTTCATGGCCGATTATGTCACTGTTATGATAGAAGGAAAAATCCTTCAAAGTGATACCAAGGAGAAGGTCTATAGAGAACCAAAAAATATAAAAGTTGCTTCTTATTTTGGAATTAAAAATATATTTAACGGTATAATCAAAAAAATAGATCATAAAGATGCAACTATTTTTTGTGAAGAGATAAATAAAGAAATAACCCTTCCCAGAGAAAAGATTCTTAAAATTTCTTCTTCACAGATTAAATTTGGCATAAGAGAGGAGGAGATTATAATTCTTAGGCCAGATCTTCCTTCAAAAAAGGAAAATCTCATTGAGGGGATAGTTGAGGAGATTTACCCCTTTGGGCCTAAAACATGGGTGAGATTTAAGCCCCTTTACAGCAAAAAAGCAATTGAGATAATTTTGCCTGACTATGCCTTAAATAAAATAAATTTAAGACCCTCTAAAAAAATAACAGTTACTCTACCTAAGGAAAAAATTTTTGTATTAGAGGAAGATTGAAAAAATTTTCTTTTTTTCCTCTTTTAAAAATTTTTGGAAGTCTTCATAAAAGGTCCAAAATGCTTTTAAAGTTTTCTCTCCAGCCTCAGTTAATTTTGCTCCTCCGCCTCTTTTTCCACCTATAAAGGTTTCCACAAGGGGAGTTCCTGCCTGTTTATTCATGGAATCAACAAGTTGCCATGCCTGTTTATAAGCCATCTTCATAGATCTTGCTGCAGCAGAAATGGAACCAAACTCTTTAATTCTTTCAAGAAGAATAGCCCTTCCAAAACCAAGAAAGGTTCCTTCAGGCCCATCAATCCAGATTCTTCCTTTAAGGGCAAAGCCCCCTTCCCCACTCTCAACTTCACAAAATCTATGCCTTTTCTTCCATTCCCCCTCTCCTCTGGATCTATTTTTAAAATTCTTTACATATTTTTTCTCCTCCAAAGTCTCTTCTTTCATATAGCCTCCATCAAAAGGGGAATTAAAAATAAAAAATAATCTAATCTTAAGAATTGAAAAGTTTTATTTGTAAAATTGATAATCCAGTGTTTTATAATACTCTTGAAGGGGGGCATAGGAAAAGGATTTTTCTTTTAATCTTCTTATACTGCAAACCATGGCTCTTGCACCGGCAATAGTTGTAGCATAGGGAATATCAAGCTCCATAGCATAGCGTCTGATAAGATAGGCATCAAGCTTACTTGTTTTACCCTTAGCAGTATTTATCATAAGAGCAATCTCTTTATTTTTAATAAAATCAAGAATATTAGGTCTTTTCCCTTCGGAAATTTTAGGAACTTCATTAACTTTGATATTGAATTCCTTTAAATATCTTGCTGTTCCTGAGGTTGCAAGAAGTTCAAACCCTATCTCCTCAAGTCCTTTGGCAATATCAATCATTAGGGGTTTGTCCTCATCTTTTACAGAGATAAAAACCTTACCAGAAAAGGGAAGTCTCATTCCTGCTGCAAACTGTGCTTTTGCATAGGCAAGAGAAGGTTCCCAGTCAATCCCCATTACCTCACCTGTTGATTTCATTTCTGGACCAAGCATAACATCAACCCCTGGAAATCTCTTAAAGGGAAAAACAACCTCTTTCACAGAATAATATTTTGGAATAATCTCCTTGGTGAATCCAATTTCCTTTAAGGTTTCTCCAAGCATGATCCAGGTTGCAATCTTTGCAAGGGGAACGCCAATTGCCTTTGAAACAAAGGGAACTGTTCTTGAGGCCCTTGGATTCACTTCCAGCACATATACTTCCTCATCCTTTACTGCAAATTGAATATTAATTAGCCCCCTTACCTCAAGCTCCATGGCAAGTTTATAAGTGGCCTCTCTAATCTCTTCAAGCACCTTTTTGGAAAGATTTACCGGAGGTAAAAAGCAGGCAGAATCCCCGGAATGAATCCCTGCCTCTTCAATATGTTCCATTATTCCCCCTATTACAACCCTCTCACCATCACAAAGGGCATCCACATCAACTTCTGTTGCATCCTCTAAAAATTTATCAATTAAAACAGGATGTTCAGGATTGACTTTAACGGCAGTCTCTATATATTCAGAGAGTTCCTCTTCTGAGTAAACAATTCTCATGGCTCTTCCGCCAAGCACATAAGAGGGCCTAACAAGAACAGGATATCCAATAGAAGATGCCACCTTAAAGGCCTCATCAACAGTTAGGGCAACACCTGCCTTGGGTCTCTTGAGATTAAGTTTATTTAAAAGAGCCTCAAATTTCTCTCTGTCTTCAGCTCTGTCAATATTTTCAGGTGAAGTTCCAAGAATTCTTCCCCCCGCCCTAAATAAAGGGACACTCAGATTTAAAGGGGTTTGCCCTCCAAACTGAACAATAACACCTATTGGATCTTCCTCTTCATAAACATTCAGAACATGTTCAAAGGTCAGAGGTTC
Organism: Caldimicrobium thiodismutans; assembly: GCF_001548275.1. Lineage (GTDB taxonomy): Bacteria > Desulfobacterota > Thermodesulfobacteria > Thermodesulfobacteriales > Thermodesulfobacteriaceae > Caldimicrobium > Caldimicrobium thiodismutans. The sequence continues at coordinate 1,786,796 of NZ_AP014945.1, read as the reverse complement.
AAAATAGAGTCTTGTGGAAACATCATAGTCAGTAGAAACTGTCTCTGGATTGGAGTTTATCATAATAGCATCATAACCCCGTTCTCTTAAGGCTTTAATGGCATGGACACAGCAATAATCAAATTCTATTCCCTGCCCTATTCTATTTGGGCCTCCTCCAATAATAATAACTTTTTTATTTTTACTTAAATGCGCCCTTGATTCATTTTCTACTTCATAGGTAGAATAAAAATAGGGAGTATAAGCCTCAAATTCCGCTGCACAGGTATCAATGAGCTTGTATGTAGGTTTAACCCCAAGAGCTAATCTTTTTTTTCTTACCTCTAACTCAGTGGAACCAGTTAAAAAGGCTATCTGATAATCAGTAAAACCTCTTTGCTTTAGCTCCATGAAATCTTCTTCTGTAAGATCTTCAAGTTTTTTCCCTTTATAGGTCTCACTTATATTAAAAAGCTCTTTCAGGTGATAGAGAAACCAGGGATCAATATAGGAATGTTTATAAATTTCTTCTATGGTAAAACCTGCCTTAAAGGCTTCTCTTATGTAAAAGAGTCTCTGGCTGTTTGGTCTTGCAAGTTTTTCGATGATAAGTTCTCTTGGTAAGACTTCATCATGATCTGAGGGAGATTTACCATCTGCTCCAAAGCCATATCTTCCAATCTCAAGGCCAGCTATAGCCTTTTGCAAGGCCTCTTTAAAGGTTCTTCCAATGGCCATGGTTTCACCAACAGAGCGCATGGAGGTAGTAAGCTCATCTTTGGTTTCTGGAAATTTTTCAAAGGTATAGCGGGGAATTTTTACCACCACATAGTCAATGGTTGGTTCAAAGGCAGCTCTTGTCTCCTTGGTGATATCATTGGCAAGTTCATCAAGGGTATAACCTACAGCAAGTTTGGCTGCAATCTTTGCAATGGGATATCCTGTGGCTTTACTGGCAAGGGCAGATGATCTTGAAACCCTTGGATTCATTTCAATAACAACCATCTCTCCGTTTTTGGGATTTATAGCAAACTGAATGTTTGATCCCCCTGTTTCAACCCCTATCTCTCTTATCACCGCCTGGGCTGCACTTCTCATTCTTTGATATTCTCTATCAGTTAAAGTCTGAGCAGGAGCTACTGTAATGGAGTCCCCTGTATGAACCCCCATGGGATCAAAGTTTTCAATTGAACAGATGATAACCACATTGTCCTTAAAATCCCTCATCACTTCAAGTTCAAACTCCTTCCAACCAAGCACCGATTCCTCAAGCATGACCTGATGAATGAGAGAGGCCTCAAGGCCTGCAGAAACAATCTCCCTTAATTCTTCAATGTTGTATGCAACCCCTCCCCCTGTTCCTCCAAGTGTAAAGCTGGGTCTGATAATTACAGGAAATCCAATTTCTTTTACAGCCTTTTCTGCCTCAGAAAGACTATGCACAATGACACTCTTTGGGACCTTAAGCCCAATATTTTCCATTGCCTTTCTAAAAAGTTCTCTTGATTCTGCCTTTTCAATGGCAGAAGCTTTAGCACCAATTAATTCTACCCCATATTTTTCAAGAACTCCCTTTTTAGCAAGAGCAAAGGCAAGATTAAGCCCGGTCTGTCCCCCAAGGGTAGGTAAAAGGGCATCGGGTCTTTCTTCCTTAATGATGTATTCAAGGACTTCAGGAATAAGAGGCTCAATATAGGTGCGGTCTGCCATTTCAGGATCTGTCATTATGGTTGCAGGATTAGAATTTACAAGAACTACCTCATAACCCTCTTCTCTTAAGGCTTTACAAGCCTGACTTCCGGAATAATCAAACTCACAGGCCTGGCCTATAACAATAGGCCCAGATCCTATTATCAGAATACTCTTTAAATCTCCTCTTTTAGGCATAATTCCTCCCTGATGGTAAAAGATGTTTTTTAAGTAATCAGTATCTAAATCTGCTGAAAAAGAGGATAAACCTTAATCTTTGCCCTCTTTTGATAGCCTTCCAAATACTTCTTTAAGACCTCTTCTCTCTTTTTCTCAAGTAAAAGACTGCGAAGGGTATGTAATTCCTCTAAGCTGAAGGTCTGCTGAGAATTCTCAATCCGTTGAAGGTAATAAATTTTTATAGCTTCCTCTGTTATAATAGGTTCTTCTATTAAACCAGGGAGTCCTCGTTGAATTAATTTCTCAGGTAAATCCTTTCTCAAAATCTCTTTGGTCTCTTCTTTAAAACCCATTTCTTGGGCTATCTGAATAGGATTCCCCTGCCCTTTTGCCTTTCCCAAAAAGCTCTTTACCTTTCCTTCACAGAGTTCTCTTCCCTTTTCCTTTAAGTAATCATTTTTAACCCTTTCCTTTGCCTCTTCAAAGGACAGATTTCTCCTGGGTTTCTTATCCAGTATCTCAACTAAATAAATAGCCTTTTCGGTCTCAAGGGGAGAGAAATAATCACCCTTTCCTTGTTTAAAAATTTTATTAGCGGTTTCGCGAGAGGCAAAAATTTTGGCAAGTTCTTCCTGAGTAAGATATCCAGTTTCCTCAAGTTTGATCTGATTTTTTTCACCCCACTTAGTCAGCCCATTTTCAGCCACAACTTTTGTGTAAATTGCATTAGCGTGATTTTTTGCCCTATCCCTGAGCTTAACCTTTTTTATTTCACTCACAATCTTATCTCTTACCTCTTCAAGCTTTGCCACTCGTTCAGGTTGAACCTCTTCAACTCCAAGGATAGTAAATCCCTGAGAGGTCTTTAAAGGACCTAAGATATCTCCTTTTTTGGCTAACTTTAAAATGTTTTTTAGTTCCTGAGAAAGCGCCTGATCTTCAAACCATTCAGAGGTCTTAGAGCCAAAAACTGCAAAATCCTTTAGATCCTTTATCTGAGTTTTTATTTCCTGAGCCTTCTTCTCAGCATTGGCATCAACCCCAGGAATAACGATTCTTCTCAATTTTACTTTAAAGGGTTCCCTGAATCGATTTAAATTTTGAGCATAGTAGTTTTTGATCTCTTCCTCTGAAACCTCAACCTCCCCGGTAAAGGGAATTATATAATAAGCGATTTTTATCTTTTCCTCTTCCACATAAAGATCTCTATGGGCATTGAAATAACTTTCTAAAGCCTTTTCATCCCCCTTGACCTCTCTCTGACAGGATTCCATTGTGAGGATAAATTCCTGGAGGGTAATCTTTTGATGATAAAATTTTGCAAATTCAAGAACTTCATCCTGGGAGACAAGAATTGGAGCTATTAAAAGACCTTTTAATTTTTGCTCAAGGAGATCTGCCTTAAGGATCCTCTCAAAGGTGGCAGGAGTTAACCCCATCTCCCGTAAAAAGGCAAGATAAGCTGAGGGATTGAACCTTCCCTCTTGCTGAAAAAAGGGAAGCTGCGAAATAGCCAAGTTTATCTCTTCCTGGGTTATCTTTAAGCCAAGGTCTTGGGCAATTCTTTGGGTAAGCTTTATTCTAATAAGCTCTTGCAAAGCCATTTCTTTGAATCTCATTTTTTTAAGATCTTCGCTTGAGACCTCTCCGAAGGCCTGTTTTAACTGAAAAAACTTAAAATTATAATACTCTTGAAATTCTTTAAGGTTAATCTTCTCTCCATCTACTTCGGCTACCAGATTTCTATCGGATGTACCAAAATAGCCGATACCCCAGAAGACAAAAACAATAATTATGATTGCCAAAAAGATCTTGGCAAAAAGGGAAGTTGCGCCTTTTCTAAGAAATTCAAACATCTTTAAAACTCATAAGGATTTTTATAAATATACCAGAACCTTAAAAAACTTCAACAAGAAAAAACAAAATTGTCAAAGTTCACTTCCTTCTAAGAATAATCTCTTTATTATTAGATGACAGGGATGCTAACACATTAATGTAGGGGCAGATCTATAGTGTCTGCCCCGATAATACAAAGGATCACATAACAGGCATCCCCATGGCCTCTACTTTAATAGGGGGAATTAGATAAATTTTATTCAAGAAATGATTGATTTGGGATCAATTGTAGGAGTAAATAATTTCCAAGGGATTTACAACATCCTTACAGGTGAGGCTTTACGAGTCTGTGAGAGTAACACAGGCAATCTTGCCTGTGAAGGTAAATTACACTCCTATGTGTGAAAGTGAAAAAACAGACAAGAATGTCTGTTTTATTGCAATTTTTCCCCGTAAATAATTCCATTTTTTCTCTAAATAGGCTCTCTCAAGCATTTTCTGATATCTCCTTATCTTTCTGCAAAGCTCCTTTACCTTTCCACCCACTCTTTCCTTTGAAATAAGCTTTGCTAAAGAACTAAGCTTGTAAAATTTAAGAGGGGCGAAATAGATAGTTTTATTGTGAAGGTTGAATAGAGGAGCTAAATTGGATTTAGGAGATACACTTGATTTTTATGAAAATTAAATTAATGTAAAAATATGTCTCTCTTAGCAGTAGATCTAATTAAAGCCCTGGAAGAACTTGAGCCTCCTGTTAGAAAAATTTTTATAAAAATTCTTGAAAAACTTGAGAAATCTATTGGTGATACTGTAAAGCGTGAAGATTTTCTTGAGTTAAAAAATATAGTTAGTGACCTTACTAAGGCTCAAAAAGAGACCCAAGAGGAAATAAAAAAACTCGCTGAAGCTCAGAAAAAAACCGAGGAAGAGTTAAAAAAGCTTGCAGAAGAGCATAAAAAAACTGAAGAAGAATTAAGAAAGCTTGTGGAAGAGCACAGAAAAACAAGGGAGGATTTACACCAATTAAGAAAAGATTTTGGTGGATTTACAAGAAGCCTTTCTTATGCCTTTGAAAATGAAGCTTACAGGAATCTTCCAAAAGTTTTAAAGGAGAAATATGGAATAGAAGTTACAGAAAGATTTATAAGGACGGAGATTGAAGGAGAGGAGATCAATTTTCTGGCAAAGGGAAGGGTAAATGGAAAAGAAGTGGTGCTTGTTGGAGAGGCTAAGTTGAGATTTGACGAGGGGAAAAGAGATTTTGATAGAGCCTTAAAAGAGATTGAGAAAAAGGAAATAGCAGTTAGAAAGGTTTATAGAGATAAAGAAGTAGTAAAGCTTATAGTAACTCACTATGCCAAGCCCAGAGCTTTAAAGATGGCAGAAGAGAAAGGTATTATCGTAGTTCAAAGCTTTGAGTGGTAAAAAAAGTTATTGATTACACTCTCCAAGGGTCAAAAATTAAAGTTTAATTGACTTTTCAGCAAAATTCTCTCATATAAGTTCATAATCTTCTAAAAAAGAAGGGACATAAAAGATTTAAAGATCATTCAAAGGTTAGCATCCTTTAAAGGATTTATCTTACATGATTCCCAAATCATATCTTTATGTTAAACTTTTAGGTATGAGTAGTCTTGGGGAGAAATTACCTTTAATATCTATTCTTCCCTTTGCAGGAATCCTTCTTTCTATCTCCCTTTTCCCCATTATTGCCCCACGATTCTGGCATAAACACTTCGGAAAAATTTCTCTCTTTTGGGCCATTCTCTCAGCCCTTCCCCTTCTATATCTTTCTCCCAAGGGAACCTTCCATGAGATACTTCATGTTTTACTTGCAGAATATATCCCCTTTATCCTTCTTCTTTCCTCCCTTTATATCATTTCTGGCAATATCTATCTTCAGGGAAATTTTTCAGGGACCCCTCTTTTTAATACCATTTATCTACTCACAGGCACTCTTCTTGCTTCCCTTATGGGCACAACTGGTGCTTCTATTGTGTTAATAAGACCACTTTTGCGAGCCAATGCCTGGAGAAAAAATAAAGCTTATATCTTTGTTTTTTTTATTTTTCTTGTGTCAAATATTGGTGGTTCTTTAACTCCTCTTGGGGATCCGCCTCTTTTTCTCGGCTTTCTTAAAGGAGTTCCCTTTTTCTGGACTCTCAATCTTTTTCCCTCTATGCTTCTCTGTGTATTTTCCCTTCTGGTCCTCTTTTATCTCATAGATACTATTAACTTTAAAAAGGAAAAAGAGCGCTTTCCAAAAGATTTAAAAAAGAAAACCTTTCTAATTCTTGGCTGGTATAACCTTTTTTTCCTCGTAGGGGTGCCTATAACCATTCTCCTTTCCGCTAATTTTCATCTCCCCGGAATACATGTATTTGGTATAGAAAGGCCTCTCAATGAGATATTCAGGGATATATTTTTTGTTCTCCTTGCAGGAGTCTCCTTTTTTATCACCCCCAGGGAGATTCGTGAAAAAAATGAATTCACCCTTTTTCCTATTAAGGAGGTAGCCATCTTATTTTTTGGGATCTTTATAGCCATGCTTCCTGCCATAAGCATTCTTCAGGCAGGAGAAAGGGGGGTCTTAAATCCTTTAATTTCAAAGCTTAATGAACCTGCTCATTACTTCTGGATAACAGGGCTTCTTTCAGCCTTTCTGGACAATGCTCCTACTTATCTTACTTTTTTAAGCACCTGCCTTGGAAAATTTTACCCTGGCTTACCCGAAAAAGAAGCCATAGTCAACCTGATTCAAAATTATCCTAAGTACCTCCTTGCTATCTCTGAAGGGGCAGTATTTTTTGGAGCCCTTACCTATATTGGAAATGCCCCGAACTTCATGGTAAGATCCATAGCTGAAGAAAAAGGTATAACTATGCCAAGTTTTTTCGGCTACCTCCTGAAATACTCAATCCCCATATTAATTCCCCTTTTTATATTATTAACTTTAATATTTTACAGAGGTTAATTATGGGCATAAAACGAATTCTCTATCCGGTAAGGTATTGGGAAATGGGATATAGAGGCCTCCTCGAAATTTTAGCCTTAAAAAAGGCAGGGCTTGAAGAAATAATTCTTTTGCATGTTATCCCCCGGGAGGAGGTTTCTTATGTTCCCTTTGGGGGTTTTTTAAAGGAGAGGGCGCTGGAATTAGCTGAATCTGCCAAATTAAAATTTCAGGACTGGGATAAGGATATCCAAAAAGCAGGCTTACAAAGCAGATTCCTCGTAGAAATTGGAGACCCTTTGGTCAAGATTCTTGAGGTTGCTGAAGATGTATCAGCAGATCTTCTTGTCATAGGGAAACAAAAAAGGGAAAAACTTTTTGTATCTGAGATTACTCAACAATTAATAAATCGCTCTAAAATTCCTGTTCTTGTTTATTGTCATAGCCTCCTCAAAGAACCTGAGGAAAAACCTATAATTCTTGAAAATATCCAAATCTTCAAAAGACCCGTTTTGGCTACGGACTTTTCTAAAAATTCCCTCAAAGCAAGGGATTTCATCTTATATATAAAGCCTCTCATAAAAAAAATTTATATAGTATACATAATAAAAAGTGAGGAAATATCAGGCTTGCAGGAAGAGGAAATTCACGCCCTGGAAGAAAGAATGAAAAACCAACTAAAGGAATTTTTTCAACCCTTGAGGGATCAAGGAATAGAGGGAGATATTTTCCTTGGTCTCGGGGAGAATCCAGCTAATGAAATCCTTGAATTTGTCCGGGAAAAAGAAGCAAGCCTCATAGTTCTTGGAAAAACTGGTAAAGGCTTCTTAGAAAAACTCTTTATGGGAAGTGTAACCTCTCACCTGTTAAAGGCTTCTGAATTTCCCCTCCTAATAGTCCCTTAGGTTGAATGCCTGTAAGATTAAAAAAGCGCTTTGGTCAGCATCTCCTTGTCTCTTCAGGCATCCTCTCTAAGATAGCAGAACTTGCTAATCCAGAAGAGGGTGATATCTTTGTAGAAATTGGTCCCGGCACAGGCCTTCTCACTAAAGAGCTTCTCAAATATCCCATTAAAAAACTCTTTCTTATTGAACTTGACGCGGAAATGGTTGATTATTTACAAAAAAATTTAAAAGACGAGAGAATAGTTATAATTCAAGATAATGCAGTATCCTTTAATTATAATAATCTTAATGAGAGGAAACTTAAAATAATAGGGAATCTTCCTTACAATGTAGCCAGTCTTATAGTGGAAAATGTTATATATTATTACTCCCTTATCCCAACAGCTCTTTTTCTTGTTCAGAAAGAGGTTGCAGAAAAATGGCTTTCTGGTAAGTCCTGGCTATCTCTGTTTATACAGACCTTTTATGATCTTGAGTATCTTATGACTATTCCTCCCCGCTTTTTTAAACCCCCTCCTAAGGTTAATTCTGCCCTTTTGAGATTTAATCTGCTCCAAAAAGCAAAAATTGAGGATCTCAAAAATTATAAAAAATTTTTAACCCGCCTTTATGAGGGCAAAAGAAAGATGTTGCGTAAGAAATTTTCTAAAGATTTATTTGTAAGTGCTGGAATTAACGAGTTTTTAAGAGCTGAAAATCTTACACTTAAAGAGGTTTTAAAACTTTATCATTTATGGGAAGCTCATCATCAAGAGACACCTTCTGAGCCTTAGCCGAAGTGCCGTTATCAGGGCTTGTTTGTTCTAACTGACTCTGAGGGGCTCTTATTCTGGCAATAGCTGAAAGGTGTTCTTTATAGGTTCTTGAAAAAATATGTCTTCCATCTCCACTTGCAACAAAAAACAAATAAGGCACCTTAGCTGGCTTCAAAACTGCTAAAAGACTTGATTTAGAAGGATTTCCAATAGGGGTAGGCGGTAGCTCATTATGAAGATAGGTGTTATAAGGGCTTTTTACCGTATAATAATCTCTATAAGTGAGTCTTCTGAAATCCTTTAAAGCATAATTTATAGTAGGGTCTGCCTGAAGAGGCATGCCTTTCTTAAGGCGATTTAAGTAAACAGCAGCAATAATAGGCTTTTCCGCTTCATAAAAAGCCTCTTTTTCTACAATAGAGGCAAGAGTTACTATCTCTCTCATGGATAATCTACTTTTAAGGGCAAGCCCTTCAAGATCTCTCCAGACCTCTTTAAATTTATCCGTCATCACCTTAATTACTAAATGGGGATCTGTTTTTTTGGCAAAGAAATAGGTCTCTGGATAGAGATATCCTTCAAGGCTTGGTCCTGGAAGGCCAAGATCTTTTAAAAATTTTTGATCCTGAGCAAGTTTTAAAAACTCATTTTTGGAACAGATGTTATTTTTCTCCAAAGTTTCTGCAACTTCCCAGAGGGTTGCTCCCTCTATAACAGTGACTCTGTGTAAATAAATCTTTCCCTTTTTTAAAACCTCAAATATTTCTTCTAAGGTTTGATTTGGATAAAGAGCATATTCTCCAGCTTTAAAATCTTTATAAACGCCTTTTCTGAAAGCCTCAATCATAAAGACAGGCACACTTCTTATGAGCCCTTCCTTCTTAAGCTTTCGGGCAATAGAAAAAAGACCTTCCCCTTTTTCTATCTCAACAATACGAGCCTGAACCTTCTTTTCTTGTGTAACAGGCTCAAGACCTTCCCAATAAAGACCTGTGAATAAAAACAGATGAAAAACTATTAACAAAAGGGCAATTATCTTCTTATCTCTTGAGAACTTCATAATCTGTATTATCCTTTAGGTCAAAATAAGGAGGAAAAAATGGAGCAAGAAGAGATTTTAAAAACCTTAAAAAAAGAGGCCATGGAAAACCCTCATGCGGTTTGGGCTCAGCATCGTTTAGCCATAGCTTACCTCAATTTTGGGAAATTGCAAGAAGCCAAAGAGGCCTTTAAGAAGGTTTTAAAACTTGATCCCTATCATTTTGAGGCCATGGTTAATCTGGGAGTGATACTGGCTCGTGAAGGAGAGCTTGAAGAGGCTAAAAAGGCCTTTACCTTTACCCTTAAGTTTTACCCTCATTCAGCTGAGGCCTGGAACAACTTAGGATTGATAGAATTTCAATTGGGAAATCTGGAATCCGCTGAAGAATGTTATAAAAAGGCCATTGAAATTAATCCTCAAAATCCCTCTCCTTATATAAATCTCTCCACAGTTCTTATTGGGCTTGAAAGATATGATGAGGCTATTTCCTATCTTGAAAGGGCCTTAGAAATTTCACCTCAAATTGCAACAGCCTACAACAACCTGGCAGTTGCTTATTACTTTAAAGGTGAAAGGGAAAAGGCTAAAGTTTTTTTGGAAAAGGCAAAGGCTATGAACTATCATGTAAATCCGGAGTTTGAAAGGCTTCTCTATGAAACTAAAGATTCCTAAGCCCCCACTCTGTCCCTTTTGCGGAAGGCTCATTCCTAAGCCTACTTTTCTACCCATCGGGTTTTCTGATTACGAGGCAGGGATCTGCGAATGCGGTGCAGTCTATGTTGCGGATGTGACAGGCTTTAGCCGTGGAGCAGTTTTTTTAGAGGCTCTGCTTATTGCTTGCGGAGGAGACCTTGATCTTGCCCTTGACCTTATTCCAGAAGAGGATTATCAGGAGATTTGGCTTGAAAATTATGATCCCGAAAGTCATACCCTTCCCCCTGAGTCCCATTATGAGGGAAGAAAGATTAAAGGTGCCCTCTGTTTCATCAAACTCGCTAATGACCTTGAGGAGCTCAAGTCCAGGGAAAGAGCTAAAGCTCTCTCTAAGAAAGAAATTGAAACACACTGGACTCTATCCCCTCAATTCAAAAAACGCTTAACCAGAAAGGAAGCAGAAAATCTACTTCTTGAGAATCGCAAGGAAGAGCTCCTTGCCTATAGCCTTTCTGAACCCTTAAATCTCCAAACCATACAAAAACTTCTTTATCATCCTGAAGAAACCATGCGAAAAAAGGCTTCTGTTTCTATTGGATACATATCAAATTATCTTTCTCAAAGAGATCCAGAAAGGGTCCTTGATTTTCTAAAAAGGCTACTTTATGCCAGTGCTGATTCAGCTGCCTCCCCCTGGGGAGCTATTGAAGCAGTAGGAGAGATTATCAGAGAGACTGAGACCCGTTATATCTTTTTTGTTAAGAATCTCTTTGGCTTTCTTGCCTATCCAGAGTATGAGACTTCAGTCCTTTACGCCTTGATGCGAATGGCTGAAAAAAATCCATTTGCCTTAAAAAAAGGGCCCTATCTGAGGCTTCTAAACATCTTTAAAAAAGCAAAACCCCTGGCACAAGCCCTAATTATCAAAATTTTTACCTATCTTAAAGGGAAGGAACTTCTCTCTTACAAGGAACACCTTCAACCTGAAAAAGTATCCCTCTTTGATTATGATACCCTGAGTTTTAAAGAAGTTTATCTTAAAGATCTCTGGAAAACCTATGAAAAAACTGCAACCACAAAGGAGCATCAGAATGAATGAAAAAAAAGTTGAAGAGATTTCTGCCTTAAAATTGGCCCTGGAGCTCTGTCAAAAGGCTCATGAGGCCTGGATCAAAGGCAACACCCTTGATGCCTTAAGTTCCTATGAACAGGCCCTTGAAATCTTCAGTGAGCTTGGAAGACTTACAGAAATGGCTAATGTTCTTGAAAAAATTGGAGATATCTATCAACTGAGGCAAAAGTTTGATCAGGCCTTAAGGGCTTATAAGGCCTGTCTTGACATCTGCGAAAACTTTGAAGATGAGATCAGCACAAGCATTATCGCTGAAAAGATTGTCTTTGCCTATAAAGAAAAAGGGAATTATGCTAAGATGATCCCCTATTTACATCGGATACTTGAGATTGCTGAAAAATATAGAGACCCCCACAGAGCAGGAAGGGCCTTAACAGGTCTTGGAGATGCCTATCTTCATCTTGGAAAAGTTGATTCAGCAAAAGAAGCTTATTCCCTTGCGCTTAAAATTTTTAAAGGGATGGGGGCTATAGAGCAGACTAAACTCCTTGAAGAGCATCTCAAGGCCCTTGAAAAAAATGAGTCCTCCTGAGGCAATCCTTAAGCACAAAGCCCTACTCATTGATGGAAGCTCCTTTATCTATAGAGCCTATTATGCCATTACAGGTTATCTGGCAACTTCAAAGGGGCTTCCCACTAAAGCCATCTTTGGGGTAACCCAGATGCTTTTAAAGATCCTTAAGGAGTGGGATCCTGAAATTATAGTCTGGTTTATGGATGAAAAAGGGCCAACTTATAGACATATCCAGTATGAAGAATACAAAGCAACAAGACCAGGCATGCCGGATGACTTAAAGATTCAAATACCTTACATCAAAAAAATTGTCACTGCTCTTGGGATACCTGTAATCTCTGCAGAGGGTTTTGAGGCAGATGATCTGATATGTAGTTTTATTAAAACCTTTCCCATTCCTCTGCTTATGGTGGCCCCAGACAAAGACCTTCTATCTCTGATAAACGAGAGGGTGGTAGCCTTTGATCCTATCAGAGATTCTTTTATGGATATGGAGAGCTTTCAGCAAAAATATGGCTTTCTTCCCTCCTCTTTCCCCGATTTCAGGGCTTTAGCAGGAGATCCCTCTGACAATATAAAGGGTATTCCAGGAATTGGTGAAAAAACTGCCTGCGAGCTTATTAAAAAGTTTCAAACCTTAGAAAATCTTTATGCCCATCTTGAGGAAATTACCCCTCCCAAGTTAAAGGAAAAACTCAAAGAGCATAAAGACCTTGTTTTCAGAAACCTTGAGCTTATGAAACTTAGAGAAGATGCCCCTCTTCCATCAACGGAGCTCTCATTTTATCATCGAAAAGCCCCAGACTTACGAGAACTGAAAAGACTTTTTAAGGAATTTGAATTTCGAAAATTTTTAAAGGAGTTCCCCTTTCCTGAGGAAGAATTAAGCTTTTCTCTTGAAGAAACTTCTCCTCAAAAACTCCTTGAGATTTTAAAAAGGGAAAATCCACCCAGAATTAGCCTTTACTTTGAAAAGCAAGCTCCTACTCTATTTGGTCAGGTAGATTTCACCCTTGGAATCGCCATTTCACCTCACAGGGTCTATAAATCTCTTTTTAACTCCAAACTTTGGGAGGCTCTAAAAGAAAAAGAGGTCTTTCTTTTTGACTATAAAGGGCTTCTACATGAGATTGGAGATAATCTTAATAAGCCAAGGGATGTCAAAATATTAGCCTATCTTTTAAACCCCGGGTTAAAAAACTATGACCTATCCAATCTTGCCTTTGAATACTTAGACTTTACCCTTAAAGAGGGAGCCAATTCTTCCCAAAAATCCATCCTTTTATATCTCCTGGGTGAAGAGCTTGAAAAAGAAACAAAGAATGAAGGTCTATGGGAGTGGTTTGTGAAGGTTGAGGGTCCTTTAAGTGAGGTCCTCTACTCCATGGAAAAAAATGGAATTCGCATAGATGTGGAATATGTGAAAAAATTAAAGGCTGATTTTTCTCAAAAAATAAGAGAAATAGAAGAAAAACTCTTTGCTTTAGCTGGAACTACCTTTAATCCACGATCCTCTCAGGAAGTAGCGGTCATTCTCTTTGAAAAATTGAGACTTCCAAAGATAAAAAAAACTCAGAAAAGTGCTAAACCATCAACAGATGCTGAGGTCCTGGAGGAACTTTCTAATTCTCATCCCATAGTTCCTCTTTTATTGGAATATCGGACCCTATACAAACTTCAAAGCACCTATCTGGAAGTTTTTCTAAAAGAGCTTTCATCTGGTAAGGACCGCCTTCACACAGAGTTCAATCCCACAGGCACTGCCACAGGGAGGTTAAGCTCTCAAAAGCCAAATCTTCAAAATATTCCTATAAAAGGGGAAGAGGGCTTGGCTATCCGAAGAGCCTTTATTGCAGAGGAGGGCTTTCACATACTTAGCTTAGATTATTCCCAGATAGAGCTCAGAATCCTTGCCCATTTTTCACAGGATCCAAATCTCGTAAGAGCCTTTGAATTAGGAGAGGACATTCATAGCTATACAGCAAGTGAGGTCTTTGGAGTTCCTCCTGATAAAATAACTCCAGAGATGCGAAGGGTTGCCAAGGTAATAAACTTTGGCATAGCTTATGGGATGAGTCCTTACGGGCTAAGTAAAGAGCTCAAGATTGACCCAGCCTCAGCTGAGGCTTACATTAGAAAATACTTTACCCGCTACCCAGGAGTGAAAGAATACATTGATAAGACTATCGAATTTGCAAAAACGCATGGATTTGTCTACACCTTAGCGGGAAGAAAGAGATTTATTCCTGAAATCTTTAGTCCCAATAGAAATGTCAGGGAACTTGGCCAAAGAATGGCAGTAAATACCCCTATTCAGGGCTCAGCTGCAGATCTTATTAAAACCGCAATGGTTGCCCTATTCAGGGCTTTAGAGAGAGAAAAACTTAAAACTCGAATCCTTTTACAGGTCCACGATGAATTACTCCTTGAGGCACCCCTTGAAGAAATTGAAAGAGTTTCTACTCTTGCAGTCTCTATTATGGAAAATCCATTTCCCCATTTAGGCTTGGATTTAAAACTTTCAGTTCCCATTAAAGTGAATGTTTCTTCTGGAAAATCCTGGGCAGACTGCAAGTGAAGTTAAGATTGGATAAATTTTTGAGTCTGGCTGGTCTTGGCTCAAGAAAACAAGTCAAAACTCTGATTCTGAAAGGGAAAATAAAGGTAAATCAGGAGATAATCTTTCAGCCAGATATTAAAATTGACCCTGAAATGGATAGGGTTTCCTTTGAAGGTAAAGAAATAAAATATCAAAAGTTTTATTATTATAAGCTTTACAAACCTCCTGAGGTTCTTACCTCCACAAAAGATAAGGAAAAAACCGTTAAGGATTTACTTCCCCCTGATTTGCCGGGCTATCGGGAACTTTTTCCAGCAGGAAGATTAGACAAAGATGCTGAGGGTCTTATACTTCTTACTAATGATGGAGAACTTGGACACCGCATTACCCATCCCAAATGGAAAATCCCCAAGGTCTATGAGATAGAAATTGATAAATCCCTTGAGGAGGAGGATAAAATCCAAATTGAGAGAGGGGTGGATTTAAAAGAGGGGAAAACTAAGCCTGCAAAGATTGAATTTCTCTCTCTTCAAAAGACAAGATTAAAGATAGAGGTCACAGAGGGAAGACATCACCTGCTGAAAAGGATCTTTGGTAAACTCGGATACCGAGTATTGAAAATAAAAAGAATTGAGATAGGTCCTCTCAAAATTGGTGATCTGCAACCTGGAGAGTGGAAACCCTTAACTGAAAAAGAAATATCAGCACTTAAGGGTCTTCTAACAGGGTAATTCCAAAATAAATCTTGTGCCACCCTCTTTGAGATTTTCTACTCTTATCTTTCCTTGATGTAGCTCAACCAGACCCTTGATAAGAAGGAGCCCTGTGCCTGCCTTCTGAAGTTTAGAGAAATCGTCTTTATTAAAGGCTGAAGCAATCTCTTCATCAAGACCGCTTCCATTATCCTGAAAATTGATAACTATCTTATTCTCTTTTTTTTCAAGGAATATGTTAATCTTACCCTTTTCTGGCATAGCCTTTATAGCATTATCAAAGAGATTGATCCAGATTCTCTTTAATTGAAAGGGATCAGCCTTAATGAGAAAAGGAGAAGGAATAACTTCTACCTTTTTAAGATTAATCTCAAGCTCAGGATAGGCAAGTTTATAAAGTTCAATCACCTCTTCAAGATTATTCAAAAGATCAAATTCTATCTTTTCAAAGAGAGGTTTTTGAGAAAAATGATAAAAATCAAGGGCAAGCTTTCTCAATTCCTCTACATAGCGCTCAACCACCTCAACAGTTTGATTTAGGAGATCTCTATCTTCGGGCTGAAGCTTTTCCGATAGCCGTTTCCTGAGTCTTTCTACAGAGAGTTTGATAGGGGTTAAAGGGTTTTTAATTTCATGGGCGATTTTAACGGCAACCTCTCTCCAGAGGGAGAGTCTCTTGAGGGTCTCCTTTTCTTGAAGATTTTCAACAATAAGAAGTAAAAGATTATCCCCAAAGAGCTCAAGTTTCATAAAGGTTATCCCTATGGAAAGTTCAGTTCCTTCCCTTTCCAAAGTAAAAACCTTATAAAAGGTCTGATTAAAATCAAGGGTTTGAAAATAACTCTCAAGGGATAAGAAATCTGCAAATTCCTTAAGGTCTTTGATTCCAGATGTATCTAAACACTTTTGAAAGGAAAAATTTTTAAAAAGAATATCCCTATTACTCTTAAAAATTACAATACCCACAGGTAAGGCATTTAAGACACCACCTAAATATTGATTATACTTACGCAGGGTCTCCTGATAGGACTTAATCTCCTCAGCCATCAATTTAAAGGACTGAATTAACCTTCCTATTTCATCGTCTTGGGAAGAGACCTCTGGAAGTTCAGAAAGATCAAAGTCTCGCTGAGATATCCTTTGAGTAGCAAGAATTAACCCCTGGAGGGGTTCTGATAAGCTCTTACCAAGTTTATTCCCTACCCAGATGCCTACAAAGAGAATAAACAAAAAGAGTAAGAGAAAAGATAAAAAAAGAAATAAATTCAGGGATTGAGTAAGCCCTTTTTCATCAATCTTTCCGCTTAACATTTGTGGATTCAAAATTTTACCAACGGCAAGAATATAGGGCTGTCCTTTTTTATCATTAAACAGGAGAAAAATCCTTAAAATAAGTCTTGAATCTATGGGTTGGAGAAAGGTCTGAGGGGTTTTTTCCTTGATTATTTTTTCAAGAAGAGAGGGGGGAATACCAAGTTTTTCGTCAATCTCAGAAGAATAGGTCTTTTTAAAGAGGTTCCCATCGAGATAAAAAATTTCTATAGAATTTAGCCCAAGAAAGTAACGAAATTTCTCCCGCAGATCCTTACTCTTGATCTCATCCGTCTTTTCAAGATACTCCTCCTTAATTTTAAAAGCCTTTTGCAAAAGCTCTGCCTCAACATCTTTTATAAAATCCTCTTTTTGTAAAAGCCTTGCAATGATTTTTTCAGAAGAAAACTCTTCAAACCAGTAATCCATACCCTTTTTAAGAAAATAAAAGCTCCCGAGAACTAAAATTACTGCAGGAAAGGTTATAGAAAGAAAATAGAGGAGAAATAGTTTAAATTTAAGACTTCTTGAAATCTTTTTGCCCCGTATTTCCCAGAAAATCCTCCAGAGATATCTAAAGATAAAATACAAAAGAAGAAGCAAGAGAAGAAGATCAATCTGGATAAGAAAAAAGAAGAAAATACTTCTCTGAGGAAAATTTATCAAATTACTTTGGTAAAGAAAAATTTCTAAAAGAGGGATTATAATAAAGATAAAAAAGAAGAAAAGAAACTTCCTATTTAAAAATCTTTTATAACCTGTCATATTTAATTGCGGTCTTTAAAATAACCTCCCTTTCCTTGGAAGTATATCTCAAATCTTTATTTAGATGACTCTTGTATTTAAGGGTAACGCGAAGAATAAGATATACTCCTTTTTCAGGCATGGGACTTTTAAGAGAATAAGATTGAAGAGAGATAAGGGAAGGCATAATCTCCTCGGGTTGGTTAAAAAGGGATCTGTGAAAATTATCCTCAAGAAAATATTGATTTTTCTCAGGAAGATATCCAGCTTTTTGATAATAAACCTCCTTGGAAATCTCTTCATCTTTGAGAAATCTTTCTTTATAAAACTCAAACTCATAGAGAATCAAGACCTCTCCTTTTTGCCTTTTTAGAGATAATAAAACCTCCTGTAGAGGAAAATCTTTAAATTGAAGAGAAACAAGATAGATATTTTTTGAAGTCTTAAAAAGGGAGATTTTATCCACTTTAAGGGCAAAACAAGGGAGAGACAAAAAAAAACAGAAAACCAAAAGAAAAAAAATGACCCTAAGGGAAAACATTATTTTTTAATCTTACCAAAAGAAGAAAAAAGAGCAAGTTCTTGGATTGCCTCATTAAAAATCTATTCGAAATTTTATCGTTGCCTCATATAAAAAATCTCAGCTCCTCTCTTGAACCTTCACGAAAAAACTATCTATTTCGCCCCTCTTAAATTTACAAGCTTAGTTCTTTCGCAAAGCTTATTTCAAAGGAAAGAGTGGGTGGAAAGGTAAAGGAGCTTCACAGAGAGATAAGGAGATAGCAGAGAAGGCTTGAAAGAGCATATTTAAAGAAAAAGGGGATTATTCCCAAGGTAAAATTGACAACAAATAAGGGGAAGGTAAAATGATTTCATTTAGAAAATTATGTGAGGCAACGAAACCCGTTTCAAGTAGATTTTTAAGTGAGGCATTACGGATTGTTTTTATAAAAGTTGTCTAATCAATAAAAAATTTTTATCCAATGAATAATTATTGAGCTTGAGAAAATCATTTAAAAGGGATTTCTATCTAAACTAAAATAGTTTTATACTAAAGTAGTTTTAAAAAAGTAAGATTTTATTGTAGGTAACCAGAATTTTGAACCCCTTCCCTGTCAAAGTTCATATCCTTACAAAAAAAGAAGAGTGGAAAAAATGGGAAAAGTTCATTTTCCTACAACAGAAGTAGTTGAAAAAATCCTATAGAGTCTCAAAAGATATGGACGCATACGCGCCTTTGACAAAAGAAAAAAAATGATTAAAATATTTTTTAAATTATGAGGGGATTTAAACTTTACTCTTTTTCATTACTTATTATAGTTCTTTCCGCAGGAATTCTTTTTGTTCTTAAAAACTCTGGTTCAAGCTCAGCCCAAGATTTTAAGTGCCTTAAATGTCATAAAGGAAAGGACTCTCTGGAAAAGTATGTTCAGGAGAAAAAAATTACAAGTGCAGAAGAATTTAGAAAACTTGTAAGACAAGGGCCAAAAGCTGGTCTTCACCTTACTTCCTCTGATGAAGACCTGGAACGGGCTATAAAATATTTAGGCCTTAAATAAATCACCTTTGAATGTCAAAAAAGAAAGAAAAAACTCCTTTTAAAATCTCAAAAAAGCCTATCCCTTCTGAAGAAGGGATAATTCAACTTTTTCAAAAATCTAAAAAGGCCCTCTTACTTAAAGAAATCTATCATCTACTTAATGTTCCAAAAGCTGAAAGAGAACAAATAAGAAATTTAGTAAAAGCTCTGGTAGAGAAAGGCAAACTTATTCAGATTCGTAAAAGACGCTTTGCCTTACCAGAGAGCTTATCTATACTTAAAGGCAAGCTCAGGGTTCACCCCGATGGATACGGTTTTGTTGAAACAGAAGAGGGCAAAACGGTTTTTGTTCCCCAGAGGCGTTTAAATAAGGCCCTTGATGGTGATATAGTCTTAGTAAGAATTGAAAAACTTGCTCGTAAAGGACCTGAAGGAAGTATTGTCACTGTTTTAGAAAGACCGAGAAAAAACATTGTGGGCTATCTTGTTAAAAGACATAAATTTTTCTTTGTAGAGCCAGAAGACCGTCGTCTTCCCTTTGAGATCTTTATCCCCAAAAAAAAGCGATTGAAAGCTAAAGAGGGAAATCTTGTTGTTGCCCAAATCTTGCAATCTACCTCTGAATTTGGAGTCCCACTGGGAGAAATAATCAAGGATCTTGGGGACCCAGAAGAAATTACCACCCATTGCCTTGCAACTGTTTTTAAATTTAACCTTCCTCAAGAATTTAGCTCAGATGTAGAAAAAGAGCTTGAAAATATTCCAGATGAAGTTCCTGAAGAGGACAAAATTGGGCGGATTGATCTTAGAAATATCCCTCTTGTAACTATTGATGGAGAAAGTGCCCGGGACTTTGATGATGCCATTTGCGTTAAGAAAAACTCAAAGGGCTTTACTCTCTGGGTAGCCATTGCTGATGTTTCTCATTATGTTAAAAAGGGGTCTCATCTTGACCAAGAGGCCTATGAAAGAGGAACAAGTGTTTACTTTCCCAATATGGTGCTTCCCATGTTTCCTAAAAAACTCTCTAATGGACTCTGCAGTCTGAACCCTTTAGTGGATAGATTAGCCATGGTGGTTGAGCTTGACTTCACTCCCAAAGGAAAGATCAGGAACCGCAAAATCTATGAAGCTGTTATCCGCTCCCAGGCCAGACTTACCTATACAGAAGTAAAAAAAATGCTTCTTGATAAAGATAAAAAGCTCATTAAAAAGTATCAACACCTTTACCCCATGCTCCTTTCAGCAGGAGAGCTTGCTCAGATCCTTCGGGAGAAAAGAATGGCCAGAGGAAGTCTTGACTTTGATTTACCAGAACCAGAGATTATCCTTAATCTTGAGGGAAAGATTGAAAATATCGTAAAGCGAGAAAGAAACCTTGCCCATATGTTAATTGAAGACTTTATGATCACCGCAAATGAAGCAGTAGCCGAATTCCTTACAGAAAAGGGATTTCCCCTACTCTATCGTGTTCACGAAACTCCAGATTCAAATAAAGTAAAGGAATTAATTGAGTTTCTTCCCCTTGAAAACACAAAAATTAAAATCCCTGAAGAGCCTACGCCAAAGTTTTTTCAGAAACTTCTGGATCTTATTAAAGACCATCCACTGAGTTATCTCTATAATCATTTACTCCTGAGGTCTCTCAAACAAGCCAAATATTCACCTCATAATGTGGGACATTTTGGCCTTGCTTCAACCTGCTACTGCCACTTTACCTCCCCTATTCGTAGATATCCTGATCTTGTTGTTCACAGGGCCTTAAAAAGGGCTTTAAGAAAAAAAAGAGCCCCTTACACCGAAGATGAACTTGAGGAGATGGGAAAATCCTTATCCATAAAAGAACGGACTGCTGAAGAGGCTGAAAGAGAGGTCTTCAAAAAATTCCAGTGCTTTTTTATGAAGGATAAAATTGGAGAGGCCTTTTCTGGTATAATCTCAGGAGTAACAGCCTTTGGATTTTTTGTTGATCTAAAAGAATATTTGGTAAGTGGTGTGGTAAGAGTCGTTGATCTCGTGGATGACTTCTATGTGCTTGATGAAAAGGGAATAAGCCTTATCGGAAAACAAAAAGGAAAGGTTTACCAAATTGGCCAGACAGTAAAAGTAAAAGTTAAGAATGTAGATCTACGAAGATTTCAAATCAACTTTCAATTAATAGAATAAACTCTTAAAATTTCCATTCAATTTCCCATTCTACTTCTTTCTTGTTTTCTTTTTCTTTGTATTTGATTTCAAGTTCAAAGTTTTCAGGTAAATCTATCTTTTTTTCTCCAACCATAACATATCCCTGTTCAACCTGAGAGATTAATTCATTTAGATAAGCAATTAAGCCCTCTTTGTTGGTTAATTTTTCTACCTTCTCCTTTTCTGACATGACTACCCTCCTTATGCTGGTATATTTTTTCCAAGAGTGGTTAAAGCCAGATTAACATGCAAAACCCCTTTTAAGGACTGTATCTTATCAGCAAGATTTTTGATCTCATTTGCCCTCCCCTTAACAAGCACTATCTCTAAACACCTCTCATGATCTACATGTAGATGTTGAGTAGTAATAATTCTATCATAAAAATCGTGCTGAAGATCAAGAAGTTTATCAGTAAGTTCCCTTTTGTGATGGTCATAAAGATAGGTAATTACCCCAGCTACCTCCTCCTCAGATTCCTTCCACTCTTCTTCAACTAACTTTTGACGAATCAAATCCCTTATAGCCTCTGAGCGATTGGCATAGTGTTTCCTTTCAAGATATGCGTCAAAGGCCTTTAATAGCTCAGCAGGAAGGGAGACCCCAAATCTTGCCAGCTCATCCATATTATCTTTCCTCCCCTTTTTTAAAAAATTATAACACAAATTTTAGCAAATGCAAATATTTGTGCTACTTTGTTTCCTCTCTGTTTATCAATTCCGCGTAATACCTCATTTATTTTTCTAAATAAAATCATTTTCACCCCATCTTTTTTACAGTCAATTTTTTCTGTGAATAATTACCTTTTTTTCTAAGTATGCTCTTTCAAGTCTTCTCTGCTATCTCCTTATCTTTCTATTAAGCTCCTTTACTTTTCCACCCCCTTTTTCCTTTAAAATAAGCTTTGCAAAGGGACTTAAGGTCTACCGCGAGGTTGCTTTTTAAATTTCTTAATTTAAAATAGTCCTAAAAAAATTGGGTAGGAAAATGAAAAAAATAGCTATTCTTTATGATGAAATTTTTTTAAAACACAAGGCTGGGGACTGGCATCCCGAAAGTCCTTATCGCTTGGAGGCCATTTTAAGGAGAATTTCAGAACCAGATCTAAAAGACTTAATTGAATTTCACAAACCTGAAAGGGCAACCAAAGAAGAGATCCTCTGGAATCATACAGAAGAATTATACGACCTTATAGCAAGCACTTCAGGGAAACCCTTTTTTTCCTTAGACCCGGATACTGCTACCAATGAATACTCCTTTGAAGCAGCTCTTTATGCAGCAGGAGCCCAAAAAAAGGCCCTAAACCTCCTTCTGGATGAGGATTATAATTATGCCTTTGCTCTTGTTAGACCCCCAGGGCATCATGCAGAAAAAGATAGAGCTATGGGGTTTTGCCTTTTTAATAATGTTGCTCTGGCTGCTTTATATGCCAAACATTATTATAATCTTAAAAGAATTCTTATCGTAGATTTTGATCTCCACCATGGAAATGGCACCCAAAGATCCTTTTATGATGACCCGGAGGTCCTCTTTTTTTCAACCCATCAATTCCCCCATTATCCGGGGACAGGCAACTACACCGAGATCGGGGTAGGCATCGGAAGAGGTTATACCATTAATGTTCCACTAAAAGGCCAAAGTGGTGATGAAGATTTTCTGTTTTTTTATAAATATCTTTTAGAACCTATTGCCTTACAATATAAACCCGAGATAGTTCTTGTTTCAGCTGGCTTTGACTCCTTACAAGGAGATCCTCTTGGAAGTCTTCAATTAACTTTTGAAGGCCTCTCATGTATGATAAAAATCCTTCAAAAAATAGCAGAAACTTCAGCTCAAGGAAAGATTCTCTTTACCCTTGAAGGAGGATATAACTTAAAAAATCTCTCTGAAGGGGTAGCAACCATTTTATTTACTTTAGCAGGAAGCAAAAAAACTTCCCATCCAGATACCCTTTCTCCCTCAAGCTATGCTCAGACCCTTTATAACAAACTTGCAGATCTCCTAAATTTCAAAAATTACTGGGAGGTTGAAACCTTATGAGTCTCTCAAAACAGATTGAAAATTACTTAGAAAGAAGCTCTTGGATTAGAAAGATGTTTGAGGAAGGGCTCAAGCTAAAAAAACTTCATGGGCCAGATAAGGTCTTTGATCTCAGTCTTGGAAATCCTGATCTTCCCCCTCCAGTGGAAGTCAAAGAAACATTAAAAAAATTGGCAGAAAATTATAACCCTGATTTACATCGCTATATGCCTAATGCAGGATTCCCTGAGGTCAGGGAGATAATGGCTAAGAAAGTTTCTAAAGAACAAGGAATAAATGTTTCAAGTAATGAAATAATTATGACCTGTGGAGCTGCAGGTGCTCTAAATATAATTTTTAAGACCATTCTTGATCCTGGGGATGAAGTGATCTTTCCATCACCTTTTTTTGTGGAATACTTTTTTTATGTGGAAAATCATCAGGGTAAACCTATCCCTGTGCGCACTCAAGAGGACTTTTCCCTTGATCTACAAGCCCTGGAAAGGGCTATAACTCCAAAAACAAAAGCGGTGCTTATTAATTCACCCAATAACCCCACAGGACAAGTCTATACTTCCTCAGAAATTGAAGGGCTTGCTAACCTTTTAAAAGAAAAAGGGAAACTTTACGGGAAAACAATTTATCTTGTTTCTGATGAACCCTATAGAAATCTTATCTTTGATAAAGTAGAGGTACCTTCAATTTTCAAATATTATTCAGAATCCTTTGTAGCCTATAGCTTTTCCAAAGAGCTTTCCTTAGCTGGCGAGCGGATTGGCTTCGTAGCTGTCCATCCTGAAATGTCAGCCAGGGCAAAAATTCTTGATGGATTAATCCTTGCCAATCGTATTCTTGGATTTGTTAATGCCCCAGCTCTTGCCCAGAGAATTGTCGCTGAGTGTGCCTTTGCCAGGGTCGCAGTTGAAATTTATAAAAAGAGAAGGGATCTTTTGTGTTCTATGCTTGAAGAAGGAGGTCTTGAATTTGTTAAACCCAAGGGTAGCTTTTTTATGTTTCCTAAGGTACCTATGGATGATGTAAAATTTTGTGAAATTCTTAAGGAAGAACTTATATTAGCAGTTCCAGGAAGGGGATTTGGAGTGCCTAATCACATAAGGCTTGCCTTTTGCGTTTCCGAAGATGTTATCCTGAAGATGAGGCCCAATTTCCTGAGAGCCTGTGAAAGAGCCAAAGAACAGAGCTAATGTTTCTTTTCAAATTACTTTATTCTGATTCTAAAACTCAGGCAAGAATTGGCCAGATCATAACTCCCAGAGGAGTTATTGAAACTCCAGTATTTATGCCTGTTGGAACAGCAGGCACAGTGAAGGCTCTTTTTCCAGAACTCGTAGCCTCCCTTGGTTTTTCCATCATTCTTGCGAATACCTATCACCTTCTTTTAAGACCAGGCCCAGAGATCATTAAAAATGCAGGTGGATTACATGCCTTTATGAACTGGAAAGGGCTTATTCTTACTGATTCTGGCGGATTCCAGGTCTATAGTCTTTCCTCCTTTCGCAAAATAACCTCAGAGGGTATTCTTTTTCAATCCCATCTGGATGGTTCTGAATACTTTTTGACTCCTGAATTTGCCCTTGAGATTCAGCTAATGCTTAATTCTGATATACTCATGGTCCTTGATACCTGTATCCCCTACCCCTCGGATATAGAAAAAACTCAAATCTTAACTGAACTTACTCATAAGTGGGCCATAAAATCTCTTGAGTTCTGGGAAAGAAATAAAAAGGAGGGAAAGGCCATCTTTGGAATCGTCCAGGGAGGAATGTTTGAAGATCTCCGTAAAGAAAGTGCCAGATTTATAGCTAATCTTCCCTTTAATGGATATGCCCTGGGAGGTCTCTCAGTAGGGGAACCCTTTGAGTTGAGAAATGCGATGCTTGATATTGCTATCCCTGAACTTCCTGAGGGAGCCCCGCGCTATTTAATGGGAGTCGGAACTCCTCTTGATTTAGTAGAGGCTGTTATCCGGGGGATTGATATGTTTGACTGCGTATTACCAACCCGCAATGCCAGAAGGGGAAGTTTATTTACTTCTCAAGGGATAATCTCCATCAAAAGCTCAAAATACAAAGAGGATTTTTCTCCCCTTGATCCAGAATGCAGTTGCTATACCTGCCGAAATTACACCAAGGCCTATTTGAGACACTTGTTCTTGGCTAAGGAGCTATTAATTTACAGTCTTCTTACCCTTCACAATTTAACTTACTATGCTAAAATAGTTAGACAAATAAAAGAGGCGGTAAGAACAGGTAATCTTTCTGCATTAAGGGAAGATTTATATCTCAAATATTACAAAACCAGCAAGGAGGAAGATGATGGATCTGATGTCAATTTTTAAGGTATCTGAGGTTTTAGCAATGGCCCCTCCACCTCAAGGACAGGGGGGACAGGGGGGGATAATGGGGTTAATAGTTACCCTTTTGCCCCTTATTCTCATCTTTGTCATCTTCTATTTTCTTTTAATTAGACCCCAACAAAAAAGGATGAAGGAACATCAGAAATTTCTTTCTGAACTCAGCCCCGGGCAAAAGGTCTTTACCAATGGTGGAATTGTGGGAAGGATTGCCAAAATTGAGGGTGATATAGTTTGGATAGAAGTGGAAAAGGATGTGCAAATCCCGGTTATAAAGGGATATATAGCCGGGACTTTTCAGCAGTAGATAACTTTTTCCCAGGCTTTTAATCTTTGTAAAGCCCTTTCTGCTAAGCGAAAATATTTCTCTTTTTTGGGTATTCTGGGATTTTCTAAAGGGGGCAAGAGCCCCCAATTAATATTCATAGGTTGAAAGTGTTTAGGATTTGCTGTTTGTAGATAATGCACTAAAGCTCCTAAGGCAGTCTCCGGCGGAGGAGTTATAAGAGGTTTGCCCTGTAAAAGCTGAACTGCGTTTATCCCAGCCAGAAACCCCATGGCAGTTGATTCCACATAACCTTCTACACCAGTAATCTGTCCAGCTAAAAAAATCTGGGGATAATTTTTAAGTTGCAAATAGGGGGTTAAAACTAAGGGGGCATTGACAAAGGTATTTCTGTGAATGGAGCCAAACCTTGCAAACTCAGCTCTTTCAAGACCGGGGATCTTCCGGAATATCCTTTCTTGCTCAAAATATTTCAACTTGGTTTGAAATCCAACCATATTGTATAATGTTTTTTCTTTGTTTTCAGGTCTTAATTGAACAACTGCATAAGGCTCAAGACCAGTTTTTGGATTTATGAGACCTGTTGGCTTCATGGGGCCAAATCGAAGAGTATCTTTGCCTCTTTCTGCCATAACCTCAATGGGAAGACAACCTTCAAAATAGCGTGGCTCTTCAAAATCTCTTAAAGGGACTTTATCAGCCTGTATTAGTTCTTCAACAAAGGTTTCATACTCTTCTTTTGTCATAGGACAATTCACATAAACACCCTCATCAGGGGTGCCCCTATCAGCTACAAAGACCTTTTCCCAGTCAATGGAATCAGCGTAAATAATGGGAGATAGGGCATCATAAAAATGTAAAAAGGGCACATCTGTAAGACCTAATAGGTTTTGAGTTAAGGCTTCCGAGGTTAAAGGGCCTGTAGCTATAATTATAATTTTATCTTGAGGGATTTCTGTAACCTCTTCTCGTATGACCTCAACAAGGGAATTTTGAGTGAGCCTCTGCGTGATATAACTGGCAAAACATTGCCTATCAACTACCCAAGCCTTTCCGCCTGGAATCTGACACCTTTCCGCTGCCTCCATAATCAGAGAGCCAAGAATTCTTAACTCCTCCTTAAGAAGACCAACAGCTTTCGTAAGCTCCTTGGAACGAAGGGAATTGGAACAAACAAGTTCTCCAAAGAGCCCTGTTTTATGCGCAGGAGTAAGTTTATGGGGACGCATTTCATAGAGTTTTACCTTAATTCCTCTTTTAGCTATTTGATAAGCTGCTTCAGAGCCAGCAAGCCCTGCACCAATTACAATAATTTCTTCCATACCCTTCCTCTGAACTTTTGATTTAACTTTTCAGGACTTAAATTAAAGTCAATTTTTTTATTTTCAACACATCAAAGGGAAATTACTTATCCTTATCAGGCAAATATTGATTTGAAAGGATGGTTTTATAAGATTCTCCAACTAATAAGTAAAAAGGTGGCTACAAGTAAGAGAGTATATTTTTAAGGATGAAAGAATTATAAGCGGGCGACGGGATTCGAACCCGCGGCCTGAAGCTTGGGAAGCTCCCGCTCTACCCCTGAGCTACGCCCGCACTTTTGTATTATTATAAATCACATTTTTAAAATGGCAACCTCGCGTATGCGTCCATATCTTTTGAAACTCAAATCTGCCCCTGCATCTAACCCAAGTCAATCATTTTTGAACAATTTTTATCTAATTTTCATTTTACTGTAAGGGCAAACCTATGTGTTTACCATCTTTTAGCAAACCTATGTCTTTGCCCGTTGTGAGTTCATTTAAACTATTAAGCAAATACTCAAGGATTGGACAGACACTATAGATTTGCCCCTCCTTTAACCTCTCACTTCTCACCTTTCACCACTCTTCCTTTTTCTTGTAAGGATATGAACTTATGCAGTAATGTCCTGATCTTTTAAGATAAATTCCCTGTTTTTTCTGTTTCAGGTTTATTCCCCTTTTCTCCACTACCATTCTTTTTTTCCTTTCTTACATAATCAGTTACATACCAGCCTGTGCCTTTTAAAATAAACCCCGTATTTCCGATTAATCTCACAAGGTCACCACCACACTTATCACAAACTTTAAGTGGTTCTTCAGTTATTTTTTGCCATACCTCAAAATAATGTCCACACTTAGCGCACTCATACTCGTAAATAGCCATCCTCAGCACCTCCAGATGAGAGATTTTTGAAATAAAAATATAAAGCAGAAACCCAAAGATTAAAGGGGATTAAACCTGTCTTCCCTTGGGATAAGAACCAAGCCAAACCACTTGAATACAATATTTTTGCATCTCTTCAAGACAGTTAGATACCTCTTGATCTTTAATATGGCCCTCGCAGTCAAGGAAAAAGATATATTTCCAGGGTTCATTTTTGGAGGGTCTACTCTCAATCTTTGTTAGATTTATTTTCCTCTCGGCAAAACACTTTAGCACCTCAAAAAGAGCTCCGGGCTTATCAGCAACACTGAAAATAAGTGAAGTTTTATCCTCACCTGTTGGTGGCATCTCAACTTTTCCAATTATCCAGAATCGCGTAGAATTCCCCTTAAGGTCTTCAATGTTTTTAGCTACAATCTGGAGATGATAAATTTTAGCAGCCATAAGACTGGCTATAGCAGCAACGGTCTCATCCACAGCTGCCCATTTAGCTGCAAAGGCGGTTGAAGAAACCGTTTCAATGGGCACAGATGGAAGTTTTTTTCTGAGCCATTTCCTACATTGGGCAATTGCTTGAGGATGGGAGAGAATCTTTTTTATATCCTCAAGTCTTCCCGTCTGATTCATAAGATGATGACTTATAGCTTCATAAATTTCTCCACAAACCTTAAGGCCATACTCATAAATAGCATCCAGAGTGGTTGCCACAACCCCTTCAATGGAATTTTCTATCGGGACAACTCCAAAATGGGCCCTCTCAGAACTTACTTCCTCAAAAACATCAATAATGGTCTCAACAGGAATGAATTGGGCAGAAGTTCCAAAATAGTGTTGGGCAGCAATATGACTAAAGGTTGCCTCTGGGCCAAGAAACGCTACCCTTGGCTTTTCCTGTGAGGCCCTACAGGCTCGAATAATCTCTGAATAAATTATCTTAAGGGTCTCCTCAGGGAAAACCCCCTGGTTAAGCTCAAGAACTCTTTTAAGAATTTGCTTTTCCCTGCCCAGATCAAAGGTTTGAACCCCTTTGGATTCTTTAATCCTGCCAATCTCTTGAGCAAGCTTAAGTCTCTCTTTTAAAAGCTTTATTATTTCTGCATCAATTTGATCAATCCTGGCTCTTAAGGGAAATAGCTTTTTATCCATAATAAACCTTAATTTAACTCTCTTTTAAAAACGCTGCAAGAAGTTTTTTAATTTAAAGGTAAGAGAGCAACTGCAGAGACCTTATATTCAGGGGTCTCCATAAGATCATCCAGTCCCGGGCTAACAAGTATATTGGTAAGGGCACTTTCAAAATGAAAATCTGTATAGATTAAACCCTCAGGAACTCTTTTATCCAGATGAGCCCTAAAAATAGCCTCTCCTCTTTCATTCCAGACTTTAACCTTAGCCCCCTCTAAAATACCAAGCCTTTTAGCATCCTCTGGATTTAGATCTATAACAGGCTCAGGATAGAGTTCCATCAAAGTCTGGCACCTTCTGGTCATACTTCCGATATTATAATGCTCAAGTTTTCTTACTGTTACTAAAATAAAAGGATACTGGTTTGAGGGCTCTTCAAAGGGTGGTAAGTATTTTGCTAAAGCAAGATGAACCTTACCCTTAGGGAAACCATTTGTAAAAAGCATAGATGTGCCGGGATGAGTTTCATCTAAACAGGGCCATTGAATTCCTCTTTCTTTAAGCCTTTCATGTTTTATTCCTCTGAAAGCTGGCCAGACCTTACCGATTTCTTCAGCCACATCTGCAGGTGATTGATAATTCCAATTAAAACCGAGAATATGAGCTAATTTGGTTAAAATTAACCAGTCAGGCAGGGCCTCTCCTGGAGGGGAAACTGCCTTTTCAAAGAGTTGAACCCTTCTTTCGCCGTTTGTGAAGGTTCCACACTTTTCAAAAAGACAGGCTGATGGTAAAACCACATGGGCATATTTTCCTGAAAGGGGCATGAAGATATCTTGAACCACAAAAAAATCAAGGTTACTCAGGGCCTTCCAAACTGAACCTATGTCTCCATGGCTCATGGCTACATCATATCCCATAGCATAAAGAGCCTTAACTTTCCCTTCCAGAGCCTCTTTTAAGAGAGTAGGAAGGGTTTTTCCCTCAGAAGTGGGCAAATTAGTTCCCCAGACCTCTTGAAATCTCAGTCTAACCGTGTCATCAAGAACACTCTGATATCCAGGAAGCACATAGGGAAGCCCACCCATATCACAGGCACCCTGAACATTATTCTGACCTCTTAAAGGCATGGCTCCACAGCCTGGTTTCCCCCAAAAGCCGCAAAGGGTTGCAAGATTGGCTGCTGCCATGGCTGTATAGGAACCTGATCTATGTTCGGAAACCCCAAGCCCCCAAAGAATAAGAGCTCTCTTTGCCTGAGAATAAAGATAGGCTGCCTCTTCAATTAGAAAAGGCTTAAGCCCTGTATATCTGCTTGCCTTGGCAAGATCCCACTCACTTAAGATGTAATGTTTGTATGCCTCAAAATTGTCCACATTATTTTCCACAAACTCTTTATCATAGAGCTCCTCTTTTATTATCACATGGGCCATTCCATTGAGAAGAGGTATATTACTTCCTGGTCTTAAAGGTAAAAAGAGATTGGCTTTATCTGTAAAATAAATTCTTCGTGGATCAGCAACCAGGCACTTAGTTCCCTTTTCAAGGGCTTGCTTGATTTTCTGAGCTACAATGGGATGAGCATCCCAGGAATTTGTCCCTACAAGAAATAGAAGGTCTGCATTATAAATTTCGTCAAAATTAACACAGGCAGCTCCTGTTCCAACTGTGGCCGCAAGACCTGCGACCGATGGAGCATGTCAGACCCGCGCAGGATTATCTACATTGTTAGTCTTAAAAATACCCCTGGCTATCTTTTGCATGAGATAGTTTTCCTCATTGGATGTGCGTGCAGAGCAAAGAAATCCTAAAGCCTGAGGGCCATATTTATCTCTTATCTTCAAGAGATTTTCAGCCACAAATTCAAGCGCTGTCTCCCAAGAGACTTCCTCAAAGTTCTTCAAGCGATCCTTACGGAGAAGAGGCTTAGTTAATCTCTCCTCACTTTTATAAAATTCAAAACCAAAACGTCCCTTTACACAGGCATAGCCATAATTAGGGGCAAGATCCCTCCCTGTAACTTCTAAAATAGTTCTATTTTTGACCCAAATAGTTAGATTACAGCCAACCCCACAATATCCACATACTGATTTCACTGCTCGAGCATTATTCCTGTTATAGGGCACAAGGAGATTTTTCTTTATCAAAGCACCTGTGGGACAGGCATCCACACAGGCCCCACAATTAATGCAAGACTCCGTAAATCTAAAAGTGATATGTTCCGTTGGCTTCCCTTTATTAACTACTCTAAAAAAGATAGCTGAATAAGGACAGGTTCTTACACATCTTTCACAGGCAATACACTTATTGGAATCTACCTCAATAAGAGGGTGATTTTTCTGAATGGCATATTTAATTTTTTTGCGCGCCTTAGCAACTCCTACATCCTCCTTAATAAGAAGTTCTCTAAACTCACACTTATGAATTCCCAGGCAACCACACCTTAAACAGCGATTGGCCTCTTTTAAAGCCTCTTCCTTTGTTAAACCTATGAGAACCTCTTCAAAATCACAAACTCTTTCCTTGGGATCCCTTTCCTTCAGTTGAGCCCTTTCTTCAGGAATGAAGAGATCCAGGAAGTTTGAATCAAACTCTTCTGCTCTTTTCCCACGGGAAAAATCATATTTAACAGTGATAGGGGTCTTTTCAAGGGGTCTCTTTTCCAGAAAGGCTGAAATAGTTTCAGCTGCTTTTCTTCCCGAAGCAACCGCCTGAATAACAGTCTTAGACCCATAAATAAAATCGCCACCAGCAAAAACTCCCTCAAGATTTGTGGAAAGTGTCTTGGGATCAACCTTTATATATCCCTCAGGATTGACCTCAAGTTGGGACTCAAGCTCTCCAAAGGCCCGAAATTCATCCGAGGGAACCTCACCCCAGGCCCTGAAGACAAGGTCGAACTCCTCTTCAAAGGCTGTCTCGGGAAGAGGTTTAATCTCCTTTTTTTCTGTTAAACTTGTTCTTACAAAGGTTACCTTATAAGTGCCATTTAATTTCTCAAGAGTCCAGGGCGCGGTAACATATATGAAATTTACTCCTTCCTTCTGGGCATAGCCTACCTCTCTCTGAGGAACAGGAACTTCCATCCTTGAGCGTGGATAGTAAATAGTTACGGAACAGCCTAATCTTCGCAGGATCCTGCTTAACTCAAGAGCTGTATAACTACAGCCTAAAAGAGCTACCTTTTTACCCTGAAATTTCTCCTTTTTAATTAGCCCTTTGTTAAAATCATAGAGAAAATTAAAGCCACTTTCAGCCAGTTCTTCTCCCTGAAATCCAAAACATTTCTCTTTCCTTGAGCCAATAGCTATAAAAATAGCCTCAAATCCAGATGCTTTAAGATCTTTAAAGGTAAAATCTTTACCCCAGCTCTTCCCCCCCTGAAAGGTAATTCCCATTTTAAATATATTCTCAAGCTCCTTTTTCAGGACATTACGGGGGAGTTTAAAAGAGGGAATTCCATATCTTAAAAGGCCACCTGGTTCCTCTTCTTTATCAAAGATTGTTACTTGATATCCCTTTAGCCTCAAGAAATAGGCACAGCTAATACCAGCTGGACCTGCACCTATAATGGCTACCCTTCTATTATTCAAAGGAGGAAGTTCCAGAGGAAGTTCTCCATGTTCAAGACAATAATCTGCCACAAATCTCTTGAGATTATTTATGGCTACCGCTTGATCTACCAGTGCCCTTCTACAAACAGGCTCACAAAATCTGGGACAGACCCTTCCTACCACAGCAGGTATAGGAAGCTTTTCCTTAATAAGGGCAAGGGAGGCCTTAAAATCTCCTTTGGCAATAAAACCAATATACCCCTGGATATTTAAACCTCCGGGACAGGGAGTATGACAGGGAGCTTTGCAATCTCCATAATGATTAGCAACCAAATTTTCAAGAATCTTTTTTCTAATATCTTTAATCTCGGAAGTATCTGTCTCAACCTTTATCTCCTTTTCTATGCGATAGCTACAGCTTCTAACAATACCTTCCCCTTCAATCTTAACAATACATAATCCACAGGGATTAGACGGTAAAGTTTTCTCTTTAAGATAACATAAAGTAGGAACATAAATGCCTTCTCGTCTAAGCACATTAAGAAGAAGCTCACCTTTTTCAGCTTTTATTTCTTTTTGATTTACCTTAATTTTCAGCACAGCTCTAACTCCTGAGGTAATGGACAATCTTTTTAATATTTATAGCTCTAACCAGGACTCAGAGAAAATACTCTGGCCACTCAAAACCTTGTAAGTCTTATAAATTTCAAGTTCCTTAGGAGTAAGCCCTTTTGGATCAGGTTCTTCCCCATCCATCATCCGATGAACAAGAGCTACCCAATCGGGATGCTTACCTTTGGCAACCTCCACAAGCTCCTTATCATAAACATCCACAATAGCGCTATAAATATCATACTTCATAAGCATCATAAGCATTACCCTGTTAAGATAGGGTCTAAGATGATGGGCTACTCCGTTGGAAACATTGGAAAGACCTATTGTGCTTTTAGCTCCCGGGGCAATATCTTGAAGCATAGATAAAAAGGTAAGGGCCTCCTGAATCTGCTCTGCTCCAAGAGTAATAGGAGTCAAAATAGGATCTACCCAAATCTTCTCATTAGGAATACCGTATTCGTTGAGTTTCATGATGAGATCTACAGCAAGGGCTGCCCTTTCATTGGCATCTCTTGGAAGTCCCTCAAGCCCCCAGAGTAGTGCCACCACATCACAGCCAACCTCAGCTGCAAAGGGTCCAAGTTTTTCAAGTCTCTCAGGCTGAATTGAAATGGAGTTCATGAGAAAGGTAGAAGGCTTTCTTGAGGCCTTAATTCCTGCTATCATTGCATCAGGATTAGTAGTGTCTAAGGAAAGGGGAGTATCCACAACCTCCTCCACCACCTTTACAATCCAGCTTGCAAGCTCAGGGCCGTCCTTTTTAGCTGGTCCAATATTGAGATCCAAATAATCGCCCCCAAGCTCAGTTTCTTCTTTGGCCATCTGTTGAATAGGTTGAGGATTCCTCTCTTTCATAGCAGGCCCTGTTTTTTTACCCATAATGTTTATACTTTCAGCAATGCAAACTACAATCTCTCCCATTTTTCTACCTCCTGCAATTTTTTGTTTATAATATAAGCATGTGCTCTTTGCAAAAAATCTCTTCTATCCACATTCAAAACTCTTTTTTCTTAAAAGCCAAATTGAAGAACTCTCCACTTTTCTAAAGAGATTATCAAATATTATACAGGGCTTAATCCTGCGATTAAGAGTCCCGGTAAATGGAAAAGCAATAAAGGTATTTCTAAAAAGGGAAGTGCCTAACTTGTTCTTCCCTTTAAGAGGATTAATAATACCGGGATGATTTGCCATGGCAAACATTTTTACCTTATCCTATTTTGATAGTTGACTCCTTTTTATTTTTAAGCCGCTTTAGCGGTTTCTTTCAGTTCTGCTGACAACTTTTTAAGAAAAGCTGGAAGACCGCTTGCCTCTCTTGGACCAACAATAATCTCCCAGCCAGGTAGCTCCTCCTCAAGTTCCCCTTTAATTCCTGCTAAATATCCAGGAATGGAGATTTTACGGTGTTTTACCTTTCCCTCTATGCCGCATTTTTTTACAAATTCTGCAATACTATCTGCACCAAATTTTCCAGCAGCCCATGCAGTCAACACTGAAAGTCCATCGGTATTTTTTATCAACAACCAGGTGGGCACCCTACTTCCCTCCACCTCACCATTTACAATAAAGTAAGTAAGGGCAAAATTGCAAGTGATGATAACTGGAGAATACTCATCTGGTCCGTTCACTGGATAAATGCCCTCTTCAACAACAAGAGGCTTCTGAGGATCGGTAAATATATTCATCCTTTCAACTAAAAGATTGAAAAGGCTTTCTGCCCTTAAATCCGAAAGGATGATCACGCTGGCATACTTAGCAATAAGCATCCCAGCAATTGAGCTTTCAAGAAGATAATCATCTGTATACTTATAAGAAAAGGTTATTACTGGAAATCCAAAAGGTTTATAGCGTTTTTTTATTGCAGACCTACGAATAATAACTAAGTCTTCAAAAAGTTCCCTCACATTTTGGGAACCGGGATCAAGCACTAAATCTTTAAGTCCTTTCTGAAGGGCACGCTCCGAAAGCTCTGTTAGTTCATCTAAAGAGTTCCCTAACAAAGTCAGAGGCACCTTGGTCTCCTCTGCAAGCCCAGCCATCTCATCAAAATTTTGACTGTTTGCCCCATAAAGAAGGGGTTTAAAATCTCCACAGGCCGAGATTCCCTTTTGTAAAGAAGGTTTATCTCCAGAAAGAATTATAGCCACCTGAGGAAGTTCCTCTCTTATCCTTTTTACCAGGGATTCAAATTTTTCTGAAGCCCCGTCACTTTGAAGGAAAACCACATCTGGCTGAAGCTTAATCCCTACTCTGTCCCATACCAGGTTCTTATAAAGTTGAATTCGCCTGTTTATTTCAGCTTCATCCATAGATGTGTTTATATAAGTTCCGATTAAAGGAGGATTTTCAAAGCGTTTTTCGTGACGAAAAAGAACTGTCTCCCCTCCCAAGGAATAAACAAAGTCTCCACCTCCAATTTTAACTGTTCGAATGGGTGGTGCCGTTGCTTCTGCTATCTCTTCAACTACCTTGGGATCTACATAAGGGCAGGCGGTAATTTCTGCCTGTCCTGCAGCAACTTTCATAGCAAAAGCCATACAGGTTGGAAATCCGCACTCCTTACAGTTCTTTTTAGGTAATTTACCAAGTATCTGAATTCCCGTAAGTCCCATTCCCCATATCCTCCTTAAAATTTTTATACTAAGGGAGGAAGCTTGAGCACAGGATGCTCAACCTTTTCAATCCAGGCCCTGACCTCTTCCTCAGTTGTGGCAACTGTCTCATCCGCAATCTTTTCTATAAGATCAGGAACTCCTAACTCCTCCGCACGCTTTTGAAGCTTATCTCTAAGTTCTTCCTTTAACATTTTTGGCATCCAAACAACCCTTAATAGTCCTCCCTCTGAAGAAAGAAACTTGGGAGAGGTCAAGTAATGCTTGGAAACTCCCATAAAACCAGGGGTCACTTGCCCTCCACCAACCATTCCCGCTAAGGTTGAAAACTTCATCCCTGTAGGAGTCATTCCCATATAGTCTCTGTTAACAATCATAATGCCATTTATAGAAGGTAAAAGGGCTGCAATTCCCTCCATACAACCACACACTGTCATAGGGTCTATAAGAATACTATAGAGACTTACCCTTTCCACAGCCCCACGAGAGGCTTGCTTTACAAACTCATTAACACCTGTAAATTGACCGAGAGTTGCATCTATTAGCTCCCCCTTAGGTATGGGTTGATTAGGCCCGGTAGGATTGATCTGATAACAGGCTTTTCCATCAAGCCAGTTATAAGCTCCACAGGCTCCAACTCTTTCTGGAGTTATCACACAGACATGATTGGGAGCAAAGCTCTGACAGAGAGTACAGGAGTAAAAGACATCCACTGTCTCATCGGTGAGCCCTGCAAGTCTCGCGTCTCTTTTCTCGTAAACCTCTTTGGCTAATTCAAGGATCTCTCTTACCTTATCCTCAACAGTATAAATGGTTACCTGACACTTATCTACAATAGCTCCATATTCCTGTCTGAGCTTAGCATAGAGGATGCGACCAACATGCACAAACTGGAATCCCTTTTCTACAGCTTGTTTACTGATTCTTAGCCACATAATATTTCTCTGACCCACATGCATTATGCCCTGAGCATAGTTTACTAAATGATGGAATTGTCTTTCCAGAATAGCCTCAAAGTCTTCTTGCATATTAACTCCAGCAACCTTTACCACCACTGCAAAGGGAAGCACATAAGGAGGCCCCTTGATCCCGAGTTTCTCTACATCACTTATTTCCGGTCCAATGACCTCAATTTTTCCGTCCTCTACCTCTTCAAGAGAACCTGTTAACAAAAGCTCTACCGCAGGAGATCTTCCTCCTCCACACTCCAGATAAAGATCATCTTTTCTAACTCTTTCCCCTTCAAAGGCTGGGGCATAGGAAACAGGAATATCAAGTTTTACCGCTGTAACCTTTAGACCTCTTACCTCAACAGCTCTATCTACAATCTCTTTGTGGGGGACCTTAGAGACCACATGTTCGTAAGTGCAAACACCAAAGGGCTTAATTTCAGGGATATCCCAGTCGGAAATTACGGGGAATCCCCAGTTAATAGCCCCGGCTCCATTGGCATACCATTCATCCGAAACCGGGCCAAAGGTAATGGCAAAAGCAAAGGTTCTATCCTTATTGTAAAGAAGGTTTCCAAGATAATCTCCTGGCTTAATTCCACCAAAGGACATTGCCACCCTGCAGGCAAAACCAATGGCAAAGACAACAGAGGTGTAATCAGGTCCAAAGGGAATTAAACGCGTGGGCCAGCCAAGCTGAACTCCTGCCTCTTTAAGCAAATAGGGCATGTAAATCCCATTGGTCTGATCATGCATAAAAACATAGAGATTCTTTTCAAGGAGTTCCTGCGCAATACGCTGAGCGGTCTCCTTATCCGGAGGAGCACCAAGGATAGCGGCAAAGCCCGGAGCTGTGCCATCCACAAACTCAACTCCCCTCTTCCTGAAAATAACATCATCGGCTGCTCCAAGCCAGATATTATTTTCTAAGGGTTCTTCTGTCTTGGTATATACATTGGGATCTTCAAGATATTTAATGGCCTCAATAATCTCCTCAGCAAAAAAAGTCGCCATTCCCGCATCCAGAGCCGGGCCCAGATAAGGAAGCCAGGTCTTTTCAGAAGGTATCTCAGGAAGAAGTCTCTTAGCCTCCTGCAAAACCTCTTCACAATCCCCAAGTCTCTTAACAGGATAACCGAGCATAGCATAAATTATAGGAAGATAATAAGCGGTATTGGGGAATCCAATCTCAGCCTCTTTTCCAAATTTTTTCACTGCCTCTTCATACTTCTCAAGGGCCCTCTCCAAAATTTTGTGAGCCCCTCTTATTGCTGCGGTTGCAATAATTTTGGACATAAACTCAACCCCCTTCTTTAACTTAAACTTAACCCATTAAAAAGTATCTTACACAACTCAACTGACTTAGGATGTCTCATAATGAGAAGGTCTCCACCAGCTAAAGCAAGAGTAACGCCAGTTAAGGCCTCCATAAGCACCCCTCTTGATTCTGCATCTCCCATAAGGGCATCTGTGGGAAGGCCGGCTTCCTTAGTTTTCCAAACCTCCTTACCGATACTACAGATAAAGGGCACCTGAAGTTTGGTATCCTGAGCAAAAAGGGCTGCAAGCCTTATCCTCTCCATAACAGAATAGGTATATTCAAGACCATATCCCAAAGCCCCAATCGATGGATCCATAAGTATTTTATCTAAGGCAAGCCCCATATTTTCAAGAAGAATATTTAACTGTTTTGCAAGATTAACATCTATAGGGCTTGAGGCAATTACAGGGATACTATAGCCCATAGCAACTGCAGCTAAGGTTCTGTGATTAGCTTCAACCACAGGACCAATTACCGCACCTCTAACTCCAACAATATCCGCAACATCCCTCAGGACCTCCACATCCTTTTCTGCATTTCCTGATCCCCAGACAATTAAAGGCACATCAACAGAAGAAACAACTTTTTCCGCTACCTTTTTAGCATGTTCTGCTGGAAGATTTAAAAAGTTGGGATCCGTGCCTAAAAGATACAAACAAATAGCCTCAGCTCCATACTCTTCAACACACTTTTTAGCCCAGAGGCCAGGATCGTGATAGACATCGCTATAATATTTAGATAAATGCTCTGGCCAGTCCTCTGGCTTTACATCAAGAATCTCAAAGGCAATTTTAAGACCATTTTTCATCTCCCCTTCAAAGAGATGAAAATTAATACCTGAGATTCCTCCAACCTTAAGGGCCTTCTCACCCTTACCTATCTGAACCTCTCTAATCTCACCATTTGCCTTTTCTAAATAAAGGTCTTGGGCAATCTTTGAAGCCCTTGCAGAAAGAGGTCTATAGACCCCTTTGAGTCCTCCTATTTTAACCTCAGCAGGTTTTACTTCAGGTTTGGGTTCAGGCTCCACCTCAGGCTTTACTTCTGGCTTTATTTCAGGTTTTGGTTCAGCTTTCACTTCAGGTTTTACTTCGGATTTTACCTCAGGTTTAACCTCAGGTTTGACTTCAGGCTTAGCTTCAGGTTTTATCTCTGGTTTTACTTCAGGTTTTTCTTCAGGTTTAAGCTCTGGTTTAACTTCGGGTTCAGCCTTTAGCTCTGGTTTTGCCTCTACAGGCCTTTCCTCAACCTTAACTGGTGGTTTTACCTCCACTGCAGGCTTAGGGATTTCTCTGACTATTGGACGAGCCTCTTTTTTCCCTAAAAATTCTTCCTCAAGTTTTACAATTCCCTCCTCTAAGGATTCCATACCCGATCTCAGATTCTTTAGACTTGCCTTAAGATCGGAAAGAATCTCAATTAATGCGGATATTTTCTCACCTGCCATTTCTACCTCCAGAGGTATTTCTTTTTCAACTATCTTTTCAACTATTACTTCCACTGGTTTTTCCACAATCTTTTCAACAACTACCTCAACAGGCTTTTCCACAATCTTTTCTACTACCTTTTCTACTACAAAGGGTGGGTGCATCTCCGCTATTGACTCTCGGGGTGAAAGCCCTGCCCTTTTCACAATCTCAGGAACAGCTTCCTCCCACTCAATAGCCATGATATGGACACCCCTGACACCAGGGATTTCCTTTACCTGCTGAATAATATCTACGGCAATCTGAATCCCCTCTTCTTTTTTGTCCTTAGCAGACTCAAGCCTCTGTATAATTTCATCAGGAACCTCAAGACCTGGGACATTGTATTTCATATATTTAGCCATCCCAAGGGACTTGGGAGGAGTTATTCCAGCAAGAACATAAACCTCTTCAGTAAGCCCTAAATCTTTAAGTTTCTCCATAAATTTTCTAAATTTATCCACATTGTAAATAATTTGGGTCTGAAAAAAGCGGGCTCCAGCGCGAGCTTTTTTAGCTAACCTAAAAGGCCTGAAATCAAAGGGCTCAGCAAAGGGATTTTCTGCAGCCCCCAAGAAAAAATATGGCCTTAAACCTTTTATCTCTTCTCCATTTTCAAATCTTCCCTCATTAAGTCCTTTAGCAAGTCTAAGAAGCTGGATAGAATCAAGATCAAAGACTGGTTTGGCATGAGGATGATTTCCAAACTTTGGATGATCCCCGGTTAAACAAAGAAGATTCCTGATACCCAGAGCACTTGCCCCAAGAAGGTCTGCCTGAATCCCAATCCTATTTCTATCTCTACAAGTCATCTGTAACACAGGCTCAAGCCCTTCACTTAAAACCAAAACTGCTGAAGCAAGGCTTGAAACCCTCACTACCGCAGTCTGGCAATCGGTAATATTTACAGCATCCACAAATCCTTTAAGAAGACGGGCCTTTTTCTTAATAACCTCGGAATCAGCATTCCTGGGAGGACCAATCTCCGCTGTAACTGCAAATTTTCCCGCTGAAAGCAGACTTTCAAGATGACTTTTTCTTTCCAAGGCTAATTCCCTCCATTAAGTCTTAGGTCATCTCTAATCCTTACTCTCAAACCATCTCCTCCTGCAGGTCTCCAGTCCTTAGGTTCCCAGATTTCCATAAGTTTTTCAAGTTCTCCGCGCCTTTTCATTCTCTCCACAATTTCATGCCAGATACAGGGCATCTCCTTTCTTACCTCGCACCTTCCCCCCTGTGAACCTCCACATGGACCATTTAAAAGATTTTTAGCGCATCTGGCAATGGGACAGAGCCCGGCTGTCTTATCTATAATACAATCTCCACAACCTCTACACTTTTCTACCCACTCTCCGAGAGAAAGATTAGCCCCATAAAAGGAGGTATCAACTCCGGGATAAACCCTCATCTCAGGATAGAGATCTGCAATCAAATTCACCCCCACTCCACAGGCAAGGCTGACCACTGCCTCAACCTCACCTTTGTATTTTTTCAAAGGCTCAAGATACTCTGGATCGCATTGCCTTATAAAGGTTGCCTCAAGAACCTCAAGAGGCTTTCCAGAAAGGGTTCTGGCAAGCCTTAGGGCCTCAGCAAGTATGGCTACCTCTCTATCTCCCCCAGCTGAACAAACCGCCACACACCCCCTGCATCCAAGCACAAGCACCTTCTCATAACCTTCAATATTTTGCAAAATCTCAGGTATTGGCCTTCTCTCTGCTATAATCATTGAGCCCTCTCCTTAAGCTCTAAACTCAAGACCCTCTGATAAAAGGCCTTGGCCTTTTCCACAAAGTCTCCACTATCAAGTCTTGAAACATAAAACATCTCCACTCTCTCAGGTTCAATACCAATCTCTTCAAGAATTTTTTTCGCTCCAAGAACCCTCTTTTCAGCCCTCTCACTTCCTTTTTGATTATGACAGGTTCCTTTACTACATCCAGCAACCATCACCGCTTTGGCTCCCTCTTTGAAGGCCCTTAATATATCTGTAATTTCAATATGTCCGGAGCAGGGATATCTCTTTATCTCAATCTTTCCCAAGAGAGAGGCAAGGTCCTCTCTTTCTGCTAAATTAGTATAATTACAACAAAGAATAGTTATTTGAAAAGAATTCTTCATTCAGCCTTTACCTCCAAAAATTCAGGTTTAGGTTTAAGCTCAATGGCTCTTGCTGGACACTCCTTAACACAGATTCCACAAGCCCTGCACTTAGAGGGCTCTATATAAGCAAAACCTAAGTTTCCAATAGAAGCTGCTGAAAAGGGACAAGTTCTCACGCAGGTGAGACAAACTATACACTTTTGCGTATTAACCCGGGCAAAAACACCAAGCTCAAAGAGCTTTTCCTCATCAAGAAGGCCCTTTTCAAGGGCATAATTTCTTAAAGCCCCTATCACATCTCTTGGCTTCACATCCATGGGACACACTGGAACACAGGACCCACACTGAGAACAATACCAGAGAATCTCATTCAAGACCTTATCCATAAATCCAAGGAGAAGAAGATGCACAATCTTTCTGGGATCAAAGATCTTGGTAGTCTTTTTAACCGGGCAAATTCCAGAACAGGCTCCGCATCGAAAACACTGGTCATAACTTGTAACTACCCTCTCTACAAAACCTTTAACCTCGCCTTCATTAACACTCAGGGTAATCAACTTTTTCCTCCTTAGGTCTTCATAAGCTTAGATAAAATGGGGTTTAGCTCATCAACTGAGGCCTTAGTCTTACTAACTAAATAATCAAGGCTCTTTGGTCCGTCCTGAATAAGGGTCTTAACCTCAATTTCATAAAGTCTTCCCCTTAGTTGAGGCAGAAGTTTTTCTTCTACCCTCTGTTTAATGGTCTCTTCAGAAAAATCTTGTAATTTTTTCAATTCCTTGGCTATATTACCATAAGTTGTGCGAACTTGCATGTTCTTGCAAACAGCGATTGCTGAATCAAGATAAAAATTCAAATCCCCCTCACTAAGCCCCTCAGCAGAGCCAAGAGGACCAAGCTCTTTGACCTTGAGCATAAATTTTTTCATATCCTCAACAAGTTTAGCAGGTTCAGCAGATGAGACCCATTCAAGGGTGAATCTCTCCTCCTTTATGCCTATTAATCTAAGAAGGTTTTTGACCATCTCTGCCATAATCAGGGCCTGAAAATTTCCATCCATATACTTACACTCTCCAAGTTTACAGCCACCAACCATGACAGCATCCGCCCCATTTTTAAAGGCTTCAAGGACAAAAAGAGGATCTACTCTGCCACTACACATAACCCTTATCACCCTGTGATAAGGGGGATAATTCTGGCGAGCCACCCCGGCCGCATCAGCTGCCGCGTAACATCACCAGTGACACATAAAGCTTAGTATTCTGGGTTCAAAATCCATTTCTAAGCCCCTCCAGCCTTAGCTTCTTTTTCCTCTTCTACTCTTTCTTCCTCTCTCTTAAATCCTCTCAATTGCTCAAGAATGGCCTCTCCAGTAAATCCTCCAACATCAATGGCAAAAACTGGACAATGAGAGGCGCATACCCCACAGCCTTTACAGGCTGCCTTAATGACCCTTGCTTTTCTCCGCTTCTCAACCTTAGCCATCTCAATAGCTGAGAAAGGACATACCTCAGCACAGATGGCACATCCAATACACTTAGCCTCATTAACCTCTGCCACAATAGGAGGCACATCAACAAAACCCTTCGCAAGGGGAATACCTGCCTTACCTGCCCCGGCTTTAGCCTGCGCTATTACCTCACTCAAGAGCTGAGGACTATGGGCAAGCCCTACCAAATAGACCCCATCTGTTGCAGTTTCAACAGGCCTTAATTTTACATGGGCCTCCATCAGAAAACCCTCATCATTTACAGGCAACTTGAGAATACTGGCAATATTATTGTCCTCTGTTGCAGTAATTCCCACAGAAAGGACACAGAGATCTGCCTTAAGCTCAAGCTCTTCAGCCAACAATGTATCCCATACCTTTACAACAGCTTTTTTGTTCTTTACCTCAACTCTTGGGCGCTTATCTGCTGAAAATCTTATAAATTTAACCCCCTTCTTTCTGGCAGATAGATAATATTTTTCATAAAAACCATAGGCCCGCATATCCATATAAAGGATATAGACCTCTGTTTCTGGGCTAAGCTCTTTTATCTTTAAGGCATTCTTGAGAGCCTGAATACAACAGACCTTACTACAATGTTTAAGCTCCTCACCCCTTGAGCCTGCACACTGAATCATAATCACTCTCTTGGGAAAACCTTTGCTCTTTTTCTTAGTAAGTCTCTCCTCAAGTTCAAGTTGCGTAATAACCCTTTCACCATCTAAGGGATAACTTGATGGCCTGTATTCTTTTCCTCCTGTGGCTACTACTACCACTCCGTGATTAAGAATTTCTGAAGCCTCCATTGTCCTTATAGTGGTAGTATAATTTCCAATATAACCAGAGATGTTTTCAACGGTTGCAGATGTAAAGACCTTAATCTTAGGATGGGCTTTAACCTTTTCAATTAACTCCTTTAAAAAGGCCTGAGGATCATCTCCAGCAATCAAGGTCTTAACCCTTCTTAAAGTTCCACCAAGCTCAGGCTCCTTCTCAACCAAAAAGACCTCAAAGCCTTGCTCAGCTAAGGAGAGGGCTGAGGTCATTCCTGCAGCTCCGCCCCCTATTATTAAAGCTGAAGGAGTTACCTTTACTCTCTGAAGCTCAAGGGGTTTAAGTCTCCTTGCCTTAGCCACAGCCATCCTTACAAGGTCTTTAGCCTTTTC
This sequence comes from Caldimicrobium thiodismutans, assembly GCF_001548275.1. Lineage (GTDB taxonomy): Bacteria > Desulfobacterota > Thermodesulfobacteria > Thermodesulfobacteriales > Thermodesulfobacteriaceae > Caldimicrobium > Caldimicrobium thiodismutans. The sequence continues at coordinate 1,742,837 of NZ_AP014945.1, read as the reverse complement.
TGTTGCCTTTTCAGGATTATCAGGATGCACCCAGGCGCACTGATCTCTAATATTAGCCATCTCAATGAGAGCTAAATTAAGACCTGCCTCCCTTAAGGTATCCTGAAATAAGGGCTCATGAGTTCTTGGGGTACAGGCTGACATAACAATACGATTGAGACGATATTTTTTTATCTTATCTACAAGCTGAACAAGAGAATCCTGAGCACAGGCATAGACTACATTTTCTGAAAGCACAACATTGGGAAGGGTTTTAGCATAATCCCTTACTTCCTTTACATCCACAACTCCTGCAATATTTACTCCACAATGGCAGACAAAGACCCCAATCCTTGGTTCTTCAGAAAGAAGCTCTATATCCTCAGGGGGATATTCTTTGACTACCGTGGAAGTCCCTCTACCATCTTTAAGAAGCTCCGAGGCAAGAGCTGCCCCACCTCCTGCCTGAATAACGCTTTCAGGAATATCCTTTGGTCCCTGAAAGGCTCCAATTACATAAATCCCTGGTCTTGAGGTCTCAAGGGGATTTAGATAATTTGTCTTTGCAAATCTAAACTCATTTAATTCAATCCCAAAGATCTGAGAAAGCTTTTCAGCGTCCTCCGGAGCTCCCAAACCAACAGAAAGCACAATGAGATCAAAGTATTCCCTTTTTACTTCTCCAGCTTCATCTACATAATTAAGAGCAAGCCTTCCATCAACTCTATCAACCTTACCAGGCCGAGCCCTAACCACCTTGAAACCATACTTGTCCACCGCGGATCTAAAACTCTCATCAAAACCCTTACCCTGTGTTCTCACATCCATAAAGAAAAGGGTAATTTCGGCAGAAGGCTCATGTTCCTTAATGACTGAGGCCTGTTTTACTGCATACATACAGCAAACACTTGAACAATAAGGCTGGCCACAGGTAAGATCCCTTGAGCCAACGCATTGAATATAGGCAATCCTTTTGGGATGTTTGAAATCTGAAAGTCTAATAACCTCTCCCTCTGTAGGCCCAGCTACACAGGTAAGCCTTTCTACCTCCAGACTATGGAGGACATCACTAAACTTCCCATAGCCAAATTTTTCCAGAGCAGAAACCGGGACCTTTCCAAAACCCGGTGCCAAAAGAATAGCTCCCACCTGAACCTCTTTAATCTCTGGCTTCTGATCAAAATTTATGGCCTTTGGCCCGCAGACATTACTACAGAGCTGACAGGTCTCATGATTTAACCGTAAACAGACCTCAGGATCAAGATAATACTTAGTTGGCACCGCCTGAGGAAAATCAATGCGTGCAGCTCTGGTAAAGGTCAAATTCTCGTTATAAGTATCAATAGCAAGCCTTGGGCAATACTTCATACACTCCCCACAGGCAGTGCACTTATCCGGGTCAATATAGCGAGGATTGACTTTAAGCTTTACCTTAAAGTCTCCAGCCTTACCCTTTACCTCAAGCACCTCAGTCAGAGTCAGGATTTCAATATTGGGAGACCGCCCGGCCTCCACCATCTTAGGGGCAAGGATTCAGATACTACAGTCATTGGTGGGAAAGGTCTTATCAAGTTGAGCCATTACCCCACCAATACTTGCCTTTTTTTCCACTAAATAAACATAAAATCCAAGATCTGCTAAATCTAAAGCGCTCTGAATCCCAGCAATTCCGCCCCCAACAACTAAGACCTGTCCTTTGGGATTCTTCATCTTTTAAACTTCCCCCTATGCAGTTTTTTCTTCAGTGGTTAGCTTTTCATGGGAACCAAAACAACCAAGTCCATGGAACACAGGCACATATCTTGGCCCTTCAAGAGCCCTTCTCATAGCCATATCAAAGAGGACTCTTGGCTTGGGCTTATCAATTCCAAGAGCCCTTCTTCCACCATTAATTCTATCTATCATAATATTAGCAAACTCATTGGCAGTCCTTGCAACCCTCCAGCATCCATTAAAATAATTTTCAATTTCATAGAAGAGAAAATCGGTAACAGTTTTACTTCCAAGGGTTGGAAAATCAGGCCCAAAAACAACCTGAACACCCGTGGTAACAAAATACATCCCAATAGCGATAGCCTTTTCACTCATCCACTGAGGGGCACATCCTACCGCTGGAATCTGAAATATATCATCTCCAAGACCTCCTGTATGAACTATCTCTGTTGCTGCAATAAGAATTCGCGAATTATCCACACAAGCCCCCATGTGAAGAACAGGCGGACAACCTACTGCTTCAAGAACCTCTCTCAGACCATCTCCTGCAAGCTTTGCTGCTTCAGGAGAAAGAAGCCCTGCCATAGCCATGTTGGTTGCCGAACAACCTGTGGCAAGAACAAGCACATTATTAGCAATAAGCTCCTTAGCAAGCTCAACCTGAATGGGCTCATTTACTCTATACTGATCGCAACCCACAATGGCTGCAATTCCAAGGATCTTTCCATTAATAATATTTTCATTTAATGGTTTATAACTTGCCCTGAATCTTCCTCCAAGGATATACATAATGGCCTCATGACTAAACCCAGCCACAATATCCACACTCTGATCGGGAATATTTACCTTAGAAAGGTCCCTCTGAGGAAATCTGGCAATAGCTGTTCTTAAAATTTCCTTAGCAACCTCTAAAGCCCTTTTTTCATCAAAGGGGATATGCGTTGCCCCCTCCATCATGGCAATGGGACTTGTGGTAATCACTGCTGTATGAAAGTGTTTAGCTATTTCAACTACATTTTGCATGATACACTGCACATCAACAACAACCGCTTCAAGTGCTCCAGTTGCAATAGCAACTTCCTGCTGAATAAAAGATCCAGCAATAGGTATCCCCTTACGCATAAGAACTTCATTTCCAGTGCAACAGATTCCGGAAAGGTTAATTCCTTTAGCACCAACCCTTTTTGCCTCCTCAATTATCTCAGGGTCATAACTTGCCTGAGCTAAGGCATCAGCTAAAAGGGGATCATGCCCATGCACAGCCACATTCACATGATCAGGCCTTAAGACCCCCAGACCAATATTAACTTTTGCCCTTATAGGCTGGGGATTTCCAAGCAAAAGATCTTGAAGTTCTGTAGCAAGCATACTTCCTCCCCAGCCATCCGCAAGAGAACATCTTGCAGCCCCCATAAGAATATTTTTATAGTTCTGGTCAACGCCGATAGTTGTCCGGTGCGTGAGCTCAACCACCTCTCTATCTACACCCCTTGGAACAACTCCATATTGTCTCCACTTTTCAAGAAGGGGCTTTGGAGCTCTATGGGTAAGAATTATTTCTCCCTCCTGTTGTGAAAATATTCTCAAAGCAGCATCTGCAAGTTCTTTTAGAAGATCCCCTTCAGGAAGATTGGGATCTACTCCAAAAGCCTGAGCAACAACTCTAAGCTTTCTCTTATCTCTCACTTCAAAGGGAACCTCTCCATGCACAGCTTCGTAAAAGAGTTTAGCCACATGTCTTCCATGATCAGAATGAGCTGAGGTTCCTGCAGCAACCATTCTGGCAAAATTTCTGGCTACCACTGTAGCTGCAGAGGCTCCACAGACTCCTTTCAATTCCTCAACACCTTCCACTACCTGACAGGGTCCCATATTGCAGACCCTACAACAGGTCCCTCCCTTACCAAAGGCACATGGAAGAGTCCCTCTCCTCTCAACCCTTCTGGGAGCAGTAAGCACATCTTCTTTAAGTTTACTGTATAGTTCCTCTGCAGTTTGTGTCTGCACCCCGGGCCTCCCTTTACCAAATCTTGCTCTTTCATCTATCATAAAAACACCTCCCTATAAATCTTTATAACTTTAAAATAATTTTAAAGTTACAATAAATTAAGAACTTGTGAATTTAGTCACTATGCTACCTCACTGGGGAGCCCGGCCCACATCTTGGCAGACTCAAGAGTATTTTTCATAAGCATGGTTATGGTCATAGGCCCAACTCCACCCGGAACCGGAGTAATAAAACTTGCCTTTTCTTTAACACCTTCAAAATCCACATCACCACAAAGCTTGGCCTTGCCTTCTGGAGTGGTTCCAATTCTATTAACCCCCACATCAATTACAACCACACCCTCTTTCACCATATCTGCAGTGACAAATTTAGGGACTCCTGCAGCTACAATCAGGATATCTGCCCTTTTGGTATGTTCTGCCATATTTTTGGTCCCGGTATGACAGACAGTCACAGTTGCATTTCCCACAGGTTTTCTCTTCTGCATAAGCAAGATGGCAACGGGTTTTCCCACTATATTGCTCCTTCCAACTACAACCACATCAGCCCCATCAACAGGCACTCCTGTTTCAGCAAGAAGCATAAGCACTCCGTAAGGCGTGCAGGGGATAAAACAGGGCTCTCCTATAACAAGTTTGCCTACATTGACAGGATGAAAGCCATCTACATCCTTTCTCGGATCAATGGCATAAAGAACCCTCTTTTCATTGATGTGTTTGGGAAGAGGAAGCTGAACAAGGATTCCATGAATCTGGGGATCCCTATTATATTTATCAATCATCTTCAAAAGTTTCTCTTCAGAAACATTTTCAGGAAGATTTTCCTGTACTGAATAAAATCCAAGCTCATGAGCAGTTTTTTGCTTGGCAGTTACATAAGAGACAGAGGCCGGATTTTCCCCCACCAGAATGGTAACCAGCCCTGGAGTAATCCCTTTCCCTTTAAGCTCTTCAACCTCTCTCTTTATATTCTGCCTGATTTTCTCTGCTACAGCCTTTCCATCAAGTATCTTTGCGGACATATCGCTCCTCCTGATATTTTTCTTTTAGAAAAGTCCTTTAACTTTTCCGGTTTCCACATCCACATCAATTCTTCTATAGGCCGGATCCGAAGCTGTTCCAGGCATAAGATTGATATCTCCAGCAACAGGCACAATGAAACCTGATCCTCTAAAGATTAAGACATCTCTGACCCTTAAAGTCCATCCCTTGGGGACACCTTTCTTTGCAGGGTCATCAGAAAGAGATAAATGGGTTTTAACCATACAAATGGGAAGTTTCCTCAACTCTGGATTAGCCTCAAGGATCTTAATCTTTTCCTCAGCAGGAGGCATATAAATCACACCATCTGCTCCATAGACCTCCTTGGCAATCTTTTCAATCCTCGTCTTGATGGGTTCATCAAGTTCATAGAGGAATCTAAACTGAGGAGTTTCTCTACAGGCATCCATAACCGCATCTGCAAGCTCAACCGCTCCCTCTCCACCTTTTAGCCAATGATCTGAATAGGCAACTCTCACTCCAGCCTCTTCACAGATCTTTCTCACAAGCTTGACCTCGTTTTCTGTGTCTGCATAAAATTTATTTATACAGACAACCGGGATAGCACCGCTCTTTTTGACGATATTTACGCAATGAAGGAGATTTTCACAGCCCTTTTCTACCCATTCAAGATTTTCTTCAAGATACTCTTTGGGTATGGGTTGCCCTGGCCTTGGAATGGGGGCACCACCATGGCACTTTAGAGCCCTAATAGTTGCTACAACTACCGAGACATTGGGTATAAGGCCTGAAAGTCTGCACTTAATATTCCAGAACTTCTCAAACCCAATATCAGCAGCAAAGCCAGATTCCGTGACCACATAATCTCCAAGCTTAAGAGCTACATAATCCTCAATTATAGAGTTTTGGCCGATAGCGATATTAGCAAAGGGGCCAGCATGCACAAGCACAGGCTGTCCCTCAATAGTCTGCATAAGATTAGGATTGATAGCCTCAACCATCCAGGCAGTCATGGCACCTGCCACATCCAAGTCTTCCGTTGTAACAGGATTACCAAATTTATCAAAGGCAACTACAATCTTTCCAATTCTCTCTCTAAGATCCTTTAAATCCCTTGCTACAGCAAGGATTGCCATAACCTCAGAGGCTACTGCAATCCAGAATTTTGACTCCATGGGATAACCATCGTTTTTTCCACCCAGCCCAATCACAATATGCCTTAAGGCCTGGGCACAAAAATCAATCACCCAGCCCATTTCAACCCTTTTGGGGTCAATGTTTAACCTTCTTAAGCCTTTCTTGGCAAGGGTTTCATCATCGTAATTGGCCTCATGCTGCATCCTTGAAGTGAGGGCAACCATGGCCAAATTATGGGCATTCATGACTGCATTAATATCCCCTGTAAGACCAAGGGAAAATTTATCCAGAGGAATCACCTGAGAAAGGCCACCTCCGGCTGCTGAACCCTTGATATTAAAAGTAGGGCCTCCTGAGGGCTGTCTGATACAGCCAATAACATTTTGCCCTCTTTTACCAAGCCCCTGCACAAGACCTATAAGGGTAGTAGTTTTCCCTTCTCCAAGAGGGGTAGGGGTAATAGCAGTTACATTGATATATTTACCATTGGGTTTATCTTTTAACCTTTCAAGTACCCTCTTGTAATCAATCTTAGCAACATAATGACCATAGGGGAGTAGTTCCTCCTTGGTCAAACCCATCTCCTCTCCAAGTTGATAAACGGTCTTCATATTCTTTTCTGCCTCGTAAGCAATTTCCCAGTCTTTCATCTTGGTTGGATCAAGTTGCATAGTCCACCTCCTTTTTTATTTTGTGCTCCACTAATGCAATTTTCATGCCAAATCCAGAATATTTATTAAGCTAATCATCTAAAATTAATAGCACTTTTTATCAAAATTTACAACTGGCTTCCTCTTGAGGAAAAAATCACCAAGGGGAGAACTTGCACCATTTTATTTTTATCATTTTAATACTATAAGATATTTAATGTCAAGAGCTGTGTATAAGTCCATATCTTTTGAGACTCTATAGGATTTTTTCTTAGGGCCTAACACAAATTAAATCTTTCCACATACCCGTTCCCCTTCGGAAAGAAAGGATAAAAAATCTGCAAAATCTTTCCTTAAGTAGGGGTTCAAAATTTTATACCCCTTGAATTTTTTTGGGGGTCTGTTGTAGCACAGACATTCTTGTCTGTGTTTCTTTCATACATTGGAGTGTAATTTACCTCCACAGGCAAGATTGCCTGTGTTACTTTCAGACTTGTATAACCTCCCTTGTATAGATATCTAATTCCCCTTTTACCCCACTTCCTTTTTCTTGTAAGGATATGAACTTATGCAGAGCTGGGATGTATCTATGTCTTTCATGCCTCCAAATAGAAGAGAAGAAATCTTGTAAAAATATAAACTTATGCAGGGCTTGTAGAGGTTTCTTTTTCTTTTTTTTGACTTAAAATTTAGATATGCAGCCTAAAACAAAAACCATTTTCCTGAATATTCTTATTTTCGGTTTTCTCCTATTTGCGAGCCTCTCCATTTTTACCTATCATCCCCAGGATCCCGGGTTTGGTGTAGAGGGAGCTAAGGAGATAAAAAATATAGGGGGCCTCTTAGGGGCATATCTTAGTTCATTTTTCATCTTTTTCTTTGGTATAGTTGCCCTATTTATTCCAATTTTTACTTTTTTGAGCTATCTTCTTCTATTTTTTTTATTTTCTTTGCGAAAAATCATACTCATCAATATCTTTTTATTAATCTCTCTTTGCTTAAGTTTTTCTTTTCTTTTTGAAATGCTTGAAATAAAAGATAAATATTTATGGATGCGCTTCCCCTTACATGGGGGTTTTATAGGTGAAATATCCTCATTATTCATTAAGGCCCTTGGTGTGCCTGGTTTTTTCCTTTTAATAATTTTGTTACTTTTGATACCTGGATTTATCCTTTTGGATAGGACAAAATTTTTAGCGCGTTTTTTTAAAAGTGATCAATCTGAAGAAAAATTTAGTATCCCCCAGGAAAAAACTCAGGAAAGTCCTGCTCCTTTAGAACTTAGAGATATTAAAGTTCAAACAGGTGAGAAAAACCCTCTCTCCGAGCACCAAGTCCAGTCTGAAGAAACTCCAGAGGTTTCTATTCCAAAGAAACTTACCCTTCCTCCCCCCATTGATTTACTTAGTGATTCTCCAACAAGCTCATACAAGATAAAACCTGAAGAGTTAAAAGAGAGGGCTCTGTTATTAAAGGCCAAACTTAGAGAATTTGGAATTGAGGGAGAGGTAACAGGAATTAATCCCGGACCAGTTATAACTGTCTTTGAATTTAAGCCTGCCCCTGGAATCAAGCTTAGCAAAATTTTAAGTCTCGTTGATGACCTTGCCCTTGGGCTTTCTGCCAAAAGTGTGCGCATTGTTGCCCCTATTCCTGGGAAAAGTGTTATTGGTATTGAGATCTCCAATCCTCAAAGAGAACTGGTTTATCTCAAAGAGATTTTAACTGAAGAAACCTTCAAAAAATCTAACTCCCCTCTTACTTTTTCCCTTGGAAAAGACCTCTCCGGTATACCTGTAGTTGCTGATCTAAGAAAAATGCCCCATCTCCTTATTGCTGGAAGCACTGGCTCCGGAAAGAGTATTTTTATTCACAGCATTATTTTAAGTATTCTTTATAAATCAACCCCTGAAGAGGTAAAATTTCTCATGATAGATCCTAAAAGAATTGAGCTTTCTGTTTATGATGGAATACCCTATTTACTTCATCCTGTAGTCCTTGAGCCTAATATGGCAACGCGGGCCTTAAGATGGGCTGTCTCAGAAATGGAGAGACGCTATAGCCTCTTTGAAGAATTCTCCGTGAGAAATCTTGAATCCTATAATGAAGAATTTGAGGAAAAACTCCCCTATATTGTAATTATCATTGATGAGCTGGCTGATCTCATGGTTGTCTCTTCAAAAGAAGTAGAGACCCTGCTTACCAGACTTGCTCAGATGGCACGAGCTGCAGGGATTCATCTAATCGTAGCCACCCAGAGGCCCTCTGTTGATGTGATAACTGGCCTTATAAAGGTTAACTTTCCCGCCCGCATTTCCTTTCAGGTTACCTCTAAGGTTGATTCCCGCACTATTCTTGATACTCAGGGCGCTGAAAGATTACTTGGTGCAGGGGATATGCTCTTTATGCCCCCAGGAAGTTCTCATCTTCAACGCATTCATGCCCCCTTTGTCTCGGAAAAAGAAGTCAAAAGGGTGGTAGACTACCTTAAATCCTTTGGAGAGCCAGAATATTTAGCTGACTTAGAGAGCCTTGCTGATGAGTCAGAGGAAGAGACCCTTTCTTCAGACCCTATGGGAGATGAACTCTATCAAGAGGCCTTAAAAATTGCCTATCAGTATGGAAAAATCTCTGTTTCTATGTTACAAAGAAAATTAAGAATAGGTTATAATAGAGCGGCAAGGATTGTTGAAAAAATGGAAGAAGAGGGTATACTTGGTCCCAGTGATGGTGTTCGTCCTCGCCCTGTTATTGGTCCTCGCAAGCCCCTTTAAAGAGCTAAAGGCTCAGTCTGTTGAGGAGGTCCTTGAAAAAATTCAGCACTTTTACAGCCAAACCCAGACCCTCCGGGGATCCTTCTCTCAGGAAACTATTTTTCCCAATGGCAATAAAGAGAATCGCTCAGGAAAAATCTGGATGAAAAAACCTGGTCTTTTTCGCTGGGAATATAATACCCCTGAAAAATTCATAATCATTTCTGATAGCAGAAACATCTATGTATATTATCCTGAAGAAAATCAGGCCTTTGTCTATCCTAGTGGTAAGGCCCTATCCTCTCAACTTGCCCTTGGTTTTATGAGTGGAAGGGGAAACTTGCGTAAAGATTTAAAACTTGAAAGCTTTAAGGTCCTTGATGAAGGGTTGTGGCAGTTAAATTTTCTCCCCGCATATCAGGATAGCCAGGTAGAAAAGATCTCCCTTCGCGTAAATCTTGCAAATGGAGAGGTTCAGGAGCTTTTACTTCATTACTTTTCAGGTGAAAGGGTCAGAATTACCTTTAAGAGCTTAGAATACAATCTGGACATCCCAGATAGAGTTTTTAAATTTACACCACCCAAAAATGTTAAAATTAATTAAAGGAGTCAACTATCAGAAAATAGGTAAAAAAGTTAGCCATGGCAAATCACCCCGGAATTATTAATCCTTCTACTAAATATTTGATGGGAATAGAATTAAAGTTGTGCCTTACTCCATCCTCCCGTGTGGCAATGGGTTTTAGCTTAAACCTTCTCTTTGGGAGTTGGGACAGACTCATTTTGGGGCTTTTAAGCCCAGGTGATATGGAGTTCTTGTCCCCCGTTTTCTTAAATTTAAGCAAAGGAAACATGGGTATATTATAAACAAAAAAATTGCAGGAGGTCACCTATGCTGAAAAATCTTAACAGACTTTGGGGGTCTTTACTAATTTTTCTTTTAGCTGTAAGCCTTTTTACAGGATGCACCCCTGATCTTAACCAGAGGACCAAAGAGGGAGCAACTGTTGGGGCTGTTGCAGGAGGTGTCCTGGGTGTTCTTTTTGACAAAAATAATCGCTGGAGAGGAGCAGTCCTTGGTTCTGCTATTGGAGCTGTTATTGGAGGAACTGCTTCTTATATTATGGACAGAGCAAGTCACGATTCAGCAAAAACCAGAAAATCCGTTACCTATGAAAGTGAAGATAGAGTTCAAAAGGTCTATGCCCAGCCAGTTAAATCAGAAGGACAATGTGAGTGGGTAAAGGTCCAGTATTACGAGTATGGTAAATTAGTTAAAGAGGAAACAAGGAGGGTTTGCCCTTAGGTCAGGGCATTTAGAGCCTCCTTTATCCGTTTTACCGCTTTTAGTAAATTTTCCTCAGAGGTAGCATAGGAAAATCGTAAAAATTCATCTTCTCCAAAGGCAACCCCTGGAACCACTGCTACCTGAGCCCTATCAAGTAAATATTCCGCCATATCTATGGAATTTTGAATAACCTTACCTTCATGGGTCTTTTTTCCATAATAGGCAGAGACCCTGGCAAAAAGATAAAAGGCCCCTTGAGGGGGTATAAAATCTATTTCAGGGATTTCCTGCAGAGCAGAGCTCAAAACTGAAGCCCTTTTTGCAAAGGCCTTTACCATCTTATTAATCTCCTCTGCAGGGGTTTTAAGAGCTGCTTCTGCTCCCTTCTGGGCAAAAGAGGTAGCATGACTTGTACTCTGGCCTTGAATTTTTACGCAGGCTGAAATTACTTCCTTTGGACCAAGGGCCCAGCCTATTCTCCAGCCTGTCATAGCATAGGTCTTTGAAACACCATTCACAATAAAAACCCTGCTTTTAAGCTCTGGAGCATAACTTAAAATATTTTCAGGAGATGCCTCATCAAATCTCAATTTATCATAAATATCATCACTTATTAGCCAGAGGTTATGTTTTTCAATAAGTTCTGCAAGTCCCTTCCAGAAATCCCCTGTATAAATCAAGCCTGTTGGGTTGGAGGGACTATTTACTATTATTCCAACTGTTTTAGGGGTAATAGTGGATTCAATTATCTCAAGTTCAGGCTCAAATCGTTTTTCAAAACTTGAGGGCACTATCTTTGGCCGACCTCCTGCACAAACCACCATCTCTGGATAGGAAACCCAATAGGGTGAAAGGACAAGCACCTCATCTCCCTCATCAACAAGAGCCAGAAGGAGATTAAAAATAGCCTGTTTAGCTCCTGTTGATACGATCACCTCATCAGGCTGATACTCAAGGGCATAATCTTCATAAATTTTTTGGCAAATGGCCTTTCTTAGGCTCAAAAAACCCGGTGTTGGGGCATACTTGGTAATCCCCTCTTTCAAAGCCTTTATACAAGCCTCTTTAATTGGCTCAGGGGTATCAAAATCTGGCTCCCCTGCGGAAAGATTAATGACATCTACTCCTTGCTCTTTCAAGGCCTTAGCCTTGGCATCTACTGCCAGAGTTGCAGAAGGCTTTAAGGCTTTTACCCTTTCAGAAAGTTTAATCATCTCAGCACCTCCTCATAACTGGACTTGATATGGGGGATAACGATCTATAATTTTAATCTCTTTATATTCAATGTGCTTTAAAATTAATCCCTGAGGTGGCGCTGGAGGTGGGGCAACTCTCCTGTCCTTTGCTTCTAAAACCTCTTTAAACTCCTCAAGACTCATTTTACCTCTGCCTACCTCAAGGAGAGCCCCTACAAGATTCCTTACCATGTAGCGCATAAAACCCTGGCCAGTTATCTCAAAGACAAGGAGATGGTTGAAGGTATCTGACCACTTAAGCTCCGCTGAATAGATGGTTCTGACAGTGGTTTTTATGTCTGTCCCGGATTTACGAAAACTTGCAAAATCCTTTGTGCCAATAATTTCAGGGAGGCAAGCCTGCATGGCTGAAATATTAAGGGGCTCTGGCACCCAGTAAGAATAGAGTCTTAACAGGGGATTTCTCACAAAGTAGTTGTAAATATTATATTGATAAGTCTTTTTAAGGGCATCCCTCTGGGGATGAAATTTAAAATCCACTTCCTCTATCTGCCAAACTGAAATATCCCGAGGTAAAAGGCCACTTAAGGCCCTGAAGATAACCTCCAATGGTTTGTCAGAGGTGGTTAAAAAATGAGCCACCTGACAAAGGGCATGCACTCCAGCATCAGTTCTTCCTGCAGAACGAATCTTTACCTTGTGCCCCAGAACCTGACTTAATATATCTTGTAAAATACCCTGAATGGTTGGACCCTTGGGTTGAATCTGAAAACCAAGATAATTAGTTCCATCATAAGCTATAAAAAGTCTTATATTTCTAACCAATGGTTCACTCATAAATAAAAGGCCCTTTCAATTTTCTCTTCAAAGAGAGCAAACCCAGTAAGCTGAAAATTCTTCATAACTTGGGGTCTCAAAAGGAGAGCTGGATATAAAAAAGCCAGGATCACAGCTTAAATTTTACACAAAAAGGGGACTTTTTGGAAGACCTAAGTCTTCAGGCAAGCCCATTATAAGGTTTAAATTCTGAATTGCCTGGCCACTTGCCCCTTTAACAAGATTATCAATTACTGAAAGGATAATCCCCCTACCCCTTTCTTTATCTTCAAAAAGGGAAAACTTACAGAAATTAGTTCCCCTAACCTCAGATATGCGGGGATATCTACCAAGAGACAGGACCTCAACAAAGGGTTTATCTTTGTAAAAATCTCTGAGGTATTCATAAACCCTATTGAGGGAGGCCCTGAATTTTACATAAATAGTAGAAAAAATTCCTCGATTTACTGGTAATAAATGCGGGGTAAAGATAAGCCTAATAGATGTCCCAGCGAATTGAGAGAGTTTTTCCTCCATTTCAGGGGTGTGTCTATGATCAGCCACTTTATAGGCCTTAAAATCTTCATTTACCTCACAAAAACTGTAATAGTTCTCTGCTTTTCTACCTGCTCCAGAGGTTCCACTTTTAGAGTCAACAATAATTTCTTCCTTTTCAATTAGCCCCTCCATTAACAGAGGGATAAGGGGGATAAGCACAGATGTAGGATAGCAACCGGGATTACCAATTAAGCTTGCCTCTTTTATCTCTTCCCCATAGATCTCAGGAAGACCATAAACTGCCTTTTGAGCAAGTTCCGGAAATTTATGCTCAATTTTATAAGTTTTCTGATAGACCTCAAGATTTTTAAAACGAAAATCTGCTGATAAATCAATAACTTTTAGATCATTTTCAAGAAAGATTCTTGCCATTTCCTGAGATTTTCCTGCAGGAAGGCATAAAAAAACTGCCTGAGCCTTTTTGCATATAACTTCTGGGTCTGGTTCTTCAAAGATTAAGGAGGCAAACTTTCCTGAAAAGCCATAGACCTCGGATAGACATTTTCCAGCAAGTTCCCTTGAGGTAATAGTGGTTACTTCTACTTCAGGATGGTAACTTAAAAGCCTGAGCAGTTCAAGCCCAGTATAACCACTTGCCCCAACTATAGCAACAGAGATCACGCACACCTGATCCTAACGCTTGGAGTATTGCTGACCCCTTCTGGCTCCCCGAAGGCCATATTTTTTTCTCTCTTTTTCTCTGGGGTCCCGAGTAATGAAGCCTGCTTTTCTTAAAAGGGGTTTAAGCTCTGGATTATATTCTACTAAGGCTCTGGCGATGCCATGGCGAATGGCTTCAGCCTGAGCAGATTTTCCTCCACCTTCAACAGTGCATTTCACATTAAACTTGCCCAGTAAATTAGCAACCCTAAAAGGTCCAAAAATTACATCCTCTGCAACAAGGTGATCCTTAAAATACTCTGAAAAGGGCTTTTCATTTACCAGAATCTCTCCCTCGCCTGGTAAAAGCCAGACTCTTGCTACTGAAGTCTTTCTCTTTCCGGTGGCATATAAGCTATTCATAGTCTATCTAACCTCCTTTAAAATTCCATGGGTTGAGGATTTTGAGCTTGATGGGGATGAACCTCCCCGGCATAAACCTTTATCTTTTTAAGAAGTTTATTTCTCATACGATTTCTGGGTAGCATTCTTTTTACTGCAAGTAAAATAAGCTCCTCAGGCTTTTTTTGGAGAAGCTCTCTTGCAGTCTCAAGTTTAAGACCACCCATATAGCCGCTATGTCTCCAATAGGTCTTCTGGTCAAGTTTTTTACCAGTTAGCTTAACTTTGTCCGCATTGATGATAACAAAGAAATCTCCTTGATCTACATGAGGAGAATAATCAGCCCTGTGCTTACCCTGAAGCATATAAGCAAGTTGAGAAGCAAGTCTTCCCAGAACCTTATCCTTGGCATCAATCAAATACCAGTTTCTCTTGACCTCCTCCTTTTTTACCCAAGGAGTTTGTGGAGTTAAGAAAGAAGGCATCTTTTTCCTCCCTCAAAAAGTTTTTCCTCAAATTTAAGCCAATTTTTCATTTTGTCAAGCAAATGTCTAAGTCCATATCTTTTGAGACTTAAATAGTAGGGGTTTAAAATTTTATACCCCTTGAATTTTTTTGGGGGTCTGTTGTAGCACAGACATTCTTGTCTGTGTTTCTTTCACAGATTGGAGTGTAATTTACCTCCACAGGCAAGATTGCCTGTGTTACTTTTACAAACTTATAAAGCCTCACCTGTATAGATATCTAATTCCCCTTTTACCCCACTTCCTTTTTCTTGTAAGGATCTGAACTTATACCCCCGCCTTATAATTGAAATATTTAACAGCGTCTTTTAAAAAAAGAATTTTGTTGAAGGAGTTTAAAATTTTAACCCTTACAAATTTCTAACAAAGCCATAACAGTTGATAAAGTTAGATAAGTTGTAAAAATTATGAAATTATCAATTTTCAAAAAGTTGAAAGATATCTTCAGAGCTCTTCGCAAGAATTATTTTCCTCAGCCACTCCTTGAGAACTCCTCTATCCTCTTCCCTTACCACCCTCTCCCTCACTTCCTCCGGCACATACCCAAGCTTCACCTCTATGGCCTCAAGCACAAGCTCCCTTGCATTCTGTATTAACCCCTGATATTTCCCCTGCTCAATACCCTGCTTATAAAACTTCTCTCCCACTTTATCCC
Organism: Caldimicrobium thiodismutans; assembly: GCF_001548275.1. GTDB lineage: Bacteria > Desulfobacterota > Thermodesulfobacteria > Thermodesulfobacteriales > Thermodesulfobacteriaceae > Caldimicrobium > Caldimicrobium thiodismutans. Next base: position 1,727,557 of record NZ_AP014945.1, on the reverse strand, counting down.
AAAAGCTCTTTAACTCCATCTTTACCCCCTCTTCTTCACAACTATCTAATATATTAAACCAGATTACCTCCTCGTCAACCCCACTCTTTATTACTGCTATCTCTATCAAAAACCCCATCTCCCATCTTCCTTTCTCCCCTATTGCTACTAATCTCTCTGTCGCCCTTGTAATAACTTCAATTATCTCATCAAATTCCAGTGCTTCCGCCTTCATTAAATAAAGATAACACCCAAGCCCTGCTAAAATATCAAATACCCTCAAAATCTTCTCATCCTCTACCCTCTTTAAATCTACCACATGAAGCTTAAAAAGTTCCCCCTTTAACCCCTCTGGCACTGAAAATATCTCCTCTATCCTTTCAGGATACTCCCAGGGCTTATCCCCTTCATAAAACACAAGAGGTAAAACAGGCACATACCCCTTCCCCTCCTTGAAAGACCTCTCATTTAAAGCGGTTATGTAATTTAAAATCTGAAGGTAAATTCTTTTATCAGGTGCACTTTTGTGCTCAATAAGGATGTAGAGATGGGCTTTGGTTGAAGGTTTACCTTCACTAAGGAGATTAACCTCTGCAACAAGATCTGGGATTTCTCGCTTTTTTCTTGAGAGAGAAACCTGTTCTTCAGGGATAATTTTAAGGGAGTCAAGGTCAAGATGAGTTTTAATGTGATCAGGGAGGAAGGTTGAGAGGAAGCCTTTTAAGTTTTCAGGGTCTTTGAGGAAGGCCTTGGCAAAAAGGTCATAGGGAATGGGAGGTTTCTTCTTTGACATAGAGGTATTTTGCCAGAATTTAGGGGAAATTCAAGAGAATTTTTTAACAATTTCAAAGAGACTAATCAATTAGATAGGCTGGATTGATCTTTTCTAAATAGATAGTCACTGGTCCATCATTTACAAGTTCTATTTCCATATGAGCTCCAAAGACCCCTTCCTTTAGTGGCACCCCCTTTTTTCTTATCTTTTCCGCAAGTTTTTCAAGCAAGGCCTTTGCCAGCTCAGGCTCTTCAGAGAGATGAAAACTTGGCCTTGTCCCCTTTTTCAATTGTCCACAGATCGTGAAATTGGAGACAAGAAGAATTTCTCCAGAGATATCTTTCACATTGAGATTAAATTTACCATCAGCATCGGGAAATATTCTCAAATTAACCAGCTTTTCAGCTATCCAGGAAAGCACATTTTCGTCATCACCCCTTTCTGCACAAACCAGGGCAAGAAGGCCTCTTCCTATTTCAGAAAAAACCTTTCCCTCTATTAAAACCCTGGCAAATTTTACTCTCTGAATAACTGCTTTCATTCTGTTATTTAAAAAGCAAAACTCCTTTTTTGAGAAAATTCAAACAACAAATTTTTAGATCTTTCCACAAAAGTTGTTCCTCTCCTTGCAACCTATCCGGGGTAGAACCCTTTTAAGTTCTATGCAATTTTTTTACCTCTTCAAAGCCTCTTAAATAAGCCTTGAGATTAGGCTCAAAAAGATGGGCTTTACCTTTCCCAAGCATATCTCGCAGAGCTTTTTTAAAAATTTTTTCTGGAATGATTTCAAGAAGACCATTAAAAGCTCCCAGGGCGCAGAGATTTAATGACATGGAAGCACCAACCTCTTCTGCCAGGGTGTTTAAAGGCAGAGAAACAATCTTTTTCCCTTTTATCAGTTCTGAGTAATTCTCAATCTCTTCAGATTTAACGAGATCCCCATTTACCAGGGCAAGCCCTCTCTTTTTCAATCTGGGGAGAAACTTTAAAAAGGATGGAAGATTTAATATAATCAAATAACCTGGCTCAAGCACCAACGGGGAAGCAATCTCTTTATCAGAAATAATAACCGTGCAATGGCAGGTTCCCCCTCTCATCTCTGGGCCGTAGACCGGTAAAAAACTAACATTATAGCCCTGATACATACCCGCAAGAGCAAGAAGATTTCCAGCAAAAAGTATGCCCTGGCCTCCAAAGCCTGACAAAATTATTTCAAGCCTCAACTTTTAACCTCACTATTCAAAGTCTTTGAAGATTTTAAGGGGAAAAACCTCAGCCAGTTTATCAATGTGCCTGGTTGCGGAAAGGGGGTCCATCTTCCAATTGACAGGACAGGCAGAAAGAAACTCTATGTAACCAAAGCCCCTTTCCTCAATCTGCGCAAGAAAGGCCTTTTTAAGGGCCTTTTTGGCCTGTAGCACCCTCTGTGGAGTATTAACAGCCACTCTTGCACAAAAGGCGACTCCCTCAAAGCCTGCCAGAATCTCAGCAACCTTCAGAGGATAGCCCTCTTTAGAAGGATCTCTTCCTGAGGGGGTCGTTGTAGTTTTCTGCATGGGAAGGGTTGTGGGAGAAACCTGCCCCCCGGTCATCCCGTAGACTGTGTTGTTTATCATGATAGCTGTAATTTTCTCACCCCGAGATCCAGCATGGAGGCTATCCCCAAGGCCTATAGCTGCAAAGTCTCCATCTCCTTGATAGGTAAAAACTACAAGATCTGGCCTTGCCCTTTTTATTCCTGTTCCAGCTGAGCAAGATCTACCATGAGGGGCCTCAATAATATCAACATCTATATAAAAATAGAGAAAACAGGCGCATCCAATTGAGGCAAGACCAACTGTTTTATCTCTTATCTCAAGCTCGTCAATCACTTCACAAAGGAGCCTATGAATAATACTATGATGACAACCCGGGCAATAGTGAAAAAGCGTCTTTTTTAAACTTTGGGGAAATTTAAAGAGTTCAGGCACTTTTTAATCTCCCTTTCTATGTCTTCTGGAAAAGGTAAAACACTGGGAGGATAAAATCTGGAAAGGACTTCTGCCCTTCCACAGAGGGCACTGGCTACATCTTCAACCATCTGCCCGCAATTAAGCTCAAATACAAGCACTTTTATTTTTTTCTCATTGCTATCAAGAGCAGAACAAAGGGCCTTTTTAGGAAAGGGAAAAAGAGTTACAGGTCTAAAAAAGGAAATCCCATAGCCTTTACTTCTCAGATTAAGAACAGCCTCTTTACAAATTCTGGCTATGGAGCCAAAGGCTATTACCATAAGCTCTTCCTGGCCCTCAGAGAGTATTTCAAAGCGAATTTCTCTCTCCATAGCCTTATATTTTTTCTTCAATTTTAGATTCCTTTCTGCAAGCTCCTTAGAATCAAGGAAGAGGCTCTTTATGGTGCGCGAGGGTCTATCTTTAGCCCCTGTTAAGGCCCAATCTTCTTTGGCAAAGTTTTTAATTTTTAAGGGTTTCACCTCCAGAGGTTCCTTCATCTGTCCAAGAATAGCATCAGAAAGAATCATAACAGGATTGCGATATTTATCCGCAAGCTCAAAGGCCTTAGCAGTAAGCTCATAGGCCTCGGCACAGGTATAGGGAGCTAAGACGAGAAAACGGCCATCTCCATGCCCCGGGGCCTTTACTGCCTGAAAATAATCCCCCTGAGAGGCCTCAATTCCACCAAGCCCAGGCCCTCCCCTCATCACATTCACTACCACACAGGGAAGCTCAAGGGCAATAAGATATGAAAACCCTTCACTCATAAGGGAAATCCCCGGGCTTGATGAACTTGTCATAACCCTTGCCCCAACGGCACTTGCCCCAAGCACCATATTTATAGCCGAGGTTTCAGATTCTGCCTGAAGAAAGACCCCTCCCCTCTTGGGAAGCTCAGCAGACATAAGCTCTGGAATCTCATTTTGAGGAGTAATGGGATAACCGAAATAACACTGACATCCCCCTTCAAGAGCCCCAAGGGCAATAGCCTCAACTCCCTTTACAAGTAGCTTTTTTCCTTTCAAGGGGAATCCTCCTCAACAAAAACCACCTCTGGACACATGAGAAAACAAATTCCACAGGCATTACATTTTTCAGCATTGGCTATATAAACCACCTTATATCCCTGAAGATTTCTCTTTCCAGAAAGGGAAAGGACTTTTTTTGGACAAAATTCAACGCAAAGTCCGCAACCCTTACAACGCTCTTCCAAGATTTTTATCTTCATCTTAAAGAAGATCTTTCAAGAGATTTTCCAGATCCTTTAAATTTTCTACATTGTAGCATTTGAAGGGTCTATCTTGAAGGATTTGTGAAATTAGTCCCTTAAGGACCTGTTTTGGGCCTATCTCAACAAAGGTTGAAACTCCTTGAGCATAGATAAACTCTATAACCTCAATCCAGCGAACAGGTGAGGTCATCTGCCTTTTCATTAACTCCTTAAGGCTCTCGCCAGATTTTTCAGCCTGAGCTGAGACATTACTAACCACAGGAATTTGAGCATCTCTAAAATTAAGGGTATCCAGAAGTCCTGCAAATTCTCTTTCTGCAGATTCCATAAGAGGGCTGTGAAACCCAGCACTAACCTTGAGTCTTACAACCTTGGCTCCCTTGGACTTAGCTGCTTCAGCTACCTCAGTAATAGCTTGCTCCTCCCCACTTATCACCAGCTGACGGGGAGAATTATAATTTGAAATTATGACAAGCCCCTTTGTTTGAGATATGATCTCTTTAAGCCTTTCTTCAGAGAAATTTAAAATAGCATACATCCCTGAGGCCTTATCACCCCCAGCCTTCCCCATTAATTCCCCCCTTTTTTTAACAGCTTTAAGGGTATCCTCCAGGGAAAGAACTGAGCTTGCATAAAGAGCGCTAAATTCTCCCAGGCTATGCCCGGCATTAAAAGAAACCAAATGCTTAAATTTTTCTTCCAGATTGGCCTTTAAAGCCTCAAAAATTACAATATTTACAGTGGTTAAAGAAACCTGTAAGTTTTCTGTAAGGGTTAATTCTTCCAGGGGGCCTTCAAAGACAAGCCTTTTAACTGGAATCCCTGTTAATTCCTCAGCCAGAGAGAAGATTTCCTTTGCCTTAGAAGAGGCTTCCCAGAAGTCCTTTCCCATTCCGAGATACTGGGAGCCCTGACCAGGAAATACCAGAGCAAGCATTTACTCTTCCTCCTCAGAAACCTTTTCAGGAACTACCTCCTCAAACTCTTCGGCAATTTTTAACTCATAGTCCTCTGCTGGAAGAAGTTCCTCCAGCTCAGAGGGATTGGCCATCTCAATCTTAACCAACCAGCCCTCTTCATAGGGGTCTTCATTTAAAAGATCCACATCATCAAGAACCTTCTCATTTACAGAAACTATTACCCCGGAAACAGGCATAACAAGATTGAATTCTTCTTCAATACTTTCAATACTTCCAAAGACATCATCTTTTTCATATTCTTCCCCCTCTTCTGGGAGATCCACATTAATGATTTCTATCTCTTTGGCTGAAAAAAAATCAGTTATTCCCACTCTTACTATCTTTTTCTTTTCCTTTTTAACCCAGAGATGATTTTCGGTATAAAGCCTATCTTCAAGAATCCTCATCCTTAACCCTCCTTAAGAGTAAGTTTAAAATGGTAAATTCTCATTAATGGTGTTTTTTATAAACCACTTTCTGAAAAATATCAAGGGTTAATTTTAAATTTTGAAGAGATTTAATTTTGTGTTATGAATATAGACCCTTCCATGGCTTTGAATTCTCAGCAATTTTTAAAAATTGAAGAAGTCTTTCTGTAAATTGTTTTAATAATTCTTCTAAGGATGCAGGCTTGTGGTAAAAGCCAGGCATAGCCGGGTAAATCACTGCTCCTGCCTGAGTCAAAAGGAGCATATTTTGAAGATGGATAAGGTTAAAGGGAGTTTCCCTGACTACCAGGACAAGGGGTTTCCTCTCTTTAAGCATGACATCTGCAGCTCTCAAAAGAAGATTTCTTGCTTGACCGGTAGCAATGCCTCCTAAGGTCCCCATACTGCAGGGAATAATTACAAGGCCTCGGTAAGGGGCTGATCCACTGGCAGGGGGAGCTGAAATCTCCCTTTCCTCATAAACCATATCAGTTAATTCCTTAAGAATCTGCCAGGGTCGGTCAAGTTCATGTTGAAAAACGAGTTTTCCTGCATCAGTTATAATTATCTCAAAGGGCACTTTTAGAGATTTCAGGGCCTCCAGAAAATATAAGGCATAGATGGAGCCACTTGCCCCGGTGATTCCCACTAAGAGTTTCTCTTCCATTTCCTTGCCTCAGCCTTAGCTATCTGGTCAACTCTTTCGTTTTCAGGATGTCCACTATGGGCAGGCACTTTTATGAATCTTACCTCGTGAAAATTTAACCATCTTTCAAGCTCCTTCCAGAGATCCTGATTTTTAACGGGTTTCCCCTCCGAAGTCTTAAAACCTTTCTTTTTCCAGAGGGGTAACCATTCGGTTGCTCCTTTTATCACATATTCAGAATCCCCATAAACAACAATTTTACTTTTATTTTTAAAGTATGAAAGGGCCTTAATAACTGCCATAAGCTCCATCCGATTATTAGTGGTCTCTGCTTCTCCACCCTTGAGGACAATCTCTTTGCCTCCCTTTTTAATTAAAACCCCATACCCACCTGGCCCTGGATTTCCAAGGGAACAACCATCCACATAAACAGAAATCTCCCGGGATTGAAGCTCCTGCTTTTCCATCTCACTTAAAATCTCATAATTTTACAAAATCCATAGAGGTGGTTATTAAAAGGGCATAGCCCTTTTTATTTCCTCAAGAGTAAATACGCTTCCTCTCAAAATCTTTTAAATTGCAAGATTTGAGATAGATAAGATTGGGAAGATAAGCAAGCTCAAAAAGGGGGTCATAAATTTTTATTTTAAAGGTTTTTTATAAAAAAGCCACTTTAATTAATACAAAAGTTTTAGGCGATTGCTAAATCTAAAACCTGAAAGTTGTGGGATTTTGGTAAGTCCCAGAAATCTCCCCTGAACAAGCACCCAGTGGGATTGTCCAAACCCCTCAGGGAAGACAAGGAGTTTTAAGGCCTCCCTATCTCTAAAATTTCCCTCAGAAATTTCAAGAAAGACCCTATCTATCCCGAGAGAGGCAAGATAGGGGCCCTGCTGGGTAAATCCAAGATTTAAGAAGCCATATTTTTCTCCCAGTTCCCTGAGTAGGGTAAAATCAACATGCGCAGTTATGTCAATGTGCCCAGGTTTAAAATAGGGATTTTCACAGGCTCTGTGGCGAAAGTAGCAAAGAAGAGTTCCCTTTTTTCTTTCTAGATGATAATAATCCCCTCGGGGATAGCCATAATCAATGATAAGGAGAAGCCCCCTTTTCATTTTTTGAGAAAGGGCTCTATAGATTTCCTCTGCCCTTAAGGAGACCTCAGTTCTATATCCCTCAGGCCAGGAAGGAACATAGGGATAGATAATTTTTAGAATCTCAGGCTCTGTTAATTTTTCAAGTTTTTCTGTGACTTCACCTCCCCTGAATTCAAGCCAGATTTCAAAAAGCTCACCCTCCCTTTTTTCAACAAGATGCACAGGCAGGGCATCAAAGAGCTCATTACAAAGAAATATCCCCTCAAAAGGTGGAAGCTCTGAAAAATCTTGGAACCAGCTAATATTTTTTAGATAATCTTTAAGGGTTTCTTCTTGAAGAGCCCTTAAAGCAGGAAAGGGCTCCACAATGTAATAGGGGAAATCAAAGCCTTTAAAGGCAAGATAATTCAAAATATCAAGGGCAAGATAACCAGCTCCAGCTCCTGCCTCAACTATGACAAAATCCTTGGGTTTTTTCAACAATTCGAAAGCCTCAAGAACCTGAAGACCAAGGGTTGCCCCAAAGACCCTATGTACGCAAGGTGAAGTTATAAAATCTCCTGCTTTCCCCGGGACATTTCCCCTTGCATAATACCCGTAATCAGGATGATAAAGGGCAAGTTCCATATAAGTTTCAAAGGGAAGAGGTGATAAAGCCTCAAGAAGCTCAAGAAAAATTTTTATACCTCCAGATGGGTTTTAAATTGATTATAAAACAAAATTTTTTCAATTTCAAAGATTTGTATGTTATCAGATTTTTCCTGCCTTTTTCCCCTGATGCAATCCTTTTGAACAGGGCGGATTTAAATGAATTGCAACCTTTTTATTTAAAGGGGATATTAATTATGCAATAAGGAAAAAATTTGACATTATCCTCTACAAGAGTAGTCAATTTTAGAGATTACTTAATATAAACTGCTTCAACATAGGCTGTGACATTATTTGGCCCATAGGCAGTGGAATTAAACCCATAAATATAATTTAATCCCAGTCTTGCCGCCTGAGAAGTGTATGCAACACCTGTAATTTCAAAACCAGGTTGAGGTTGATATCCCAAAAAACAAATAGTAATAGGATTAATATATTCCTTAGATTCGCCAAGAAGTTTGTATTTCAAATTTACGAGACAACATGTGCCATTGGCTGTTGGGGAAGTACCTGGCGGACAAATACCTCTATCTAATTCGGAAAAGTATCCTTGATCCACATAAGATGCTAATAATTTAATACCACCTGCAGAGGCTTCTCTAACTGATGTATAAGTTTTTACAGGGAATAAAATATGAGTTAATCTATACCACACTGCAACAAGCCCTGCTATAATAAGAAGGCCTATAAATGAAAACATTATAGCAGTAAATAAAGCACTTCCCCTCTCTCTTTGAATTGACAATTTCCCCCTCATTTGATACCTCTTAAATTTTCTAAGGATATTCTCTCTTCTATAACTCTCCAGCGATAATATTTCCATTCAGGATCCTCCTCCTGGAAAGGGCCACACTGAGAATTTAAAGGAACCTCTCTTTTAGTGCTCATTCTACCACTTACTTGCACAAGAAGGCATACTTGTATAGCAGATGGCAAGTTATTAGTAGTATTACCTATAAAATCAAATTTTAATCCTCCAACACAATCAAAAATGGGTTGAGCTTGAATATTCCATTCCCTTTGTAACATTAATTTACCACTTTTTGGGGCACAAGCCTGCTTTTGGGCTATCTCATTATCATCGAAGGCGGATAGGTGCAGCCGAAAAACTTCAGGAGGTGTTTCATTGCCTTTGGTGTAAAAAAATAAAAAACCAGGACCCTTTAAATTTGAGGTGCAATTAAGTGGTTGATCAAGATAATCTTTGTGATAATTTCTATTTTCATCTAAATAATAACATAATGTATCATTTTCATAAATGGCATTGCATGTAAATCCATATTTATTTACAGCCATAGACTTTTTTTCTCCATCCGGTAAAATAACCCACCAACATCCCGCCTCTTTTGCTCCAGTTGCAAATAAGCTCCTAAAATAAAGCCTATCATGTTTAGGCCCATTAGAAATAGAACAATCGTTAGCTAAACCTATAATAGTTCTGCTATTTTTGAATTTAGATAAATTTGAATCTGTGCAATTTGGAGAACTCCAAATTTGATAATTGCTGATTTCTCTTGGTATTCCAAAACCTATGCTCTGGATAAGTTTTCTTAAATATATTTGTAAACTTAAAAGTTCCATCTCCTTTCTCACACCTATACTTTGAGATTTATATTCCTGAATAAAGTTTCTATATGTGCTAAATATAATCCCACTTAGTATTCCTAAAAGAAGCATAACTAAAAGTATTTCAATTAAAGTATATCCATTATTCTTCATATTTTTTATAAACAAGCACATTAATTTCCTTTTCTCTTCTGGTTTTAGGTTCTATATAATATACTTTAATCCCCACAGCTGAACCAACTTCTATCTCTTGTCCTGATTCATTATCTTTATATATAACTTTTCCTGCATTATATCCAACTCTTATAGGATATCCAACTGTGCAATTTATTTGATTACTTAAAATTATTTCTTCTCCAGTATAACAATACAAACATCCAAATTGACTTATACAGTTATTTACATTTGGACAATCTTTTACATAAAAATCAGGTCTATCAAAGGTGATAAATGATTGATTTCCAGTAGCATTAGATTTAAGCTCCCCAGTGATAGAAGAATTGAAACATGCAGAAAGCTGAGGCAAGTTCAAGATTCCACTTCTCAATTTTTCAGCCAGTTCTTTAGCTCTGGCATTAATTTTAGAAGCCTTTAAATACAGCATAAAATCAGTGGTTGCTTTCATAAATCCTACAATAACGAATACAAGAATTAACATTGCAATAAGGATTTCAAGAAGTGTCATTCCCTGTTTTTTCTTATGAGCAAGTTTGTTATGAGCCATATTGGACGCTAATCCTTCCAAGAATACTTATAGAAATTTTAATTTTCTCCCCAAAAGCATTTATAAGCACTATACTTCCACTATCTCCTCCGCTTATCAACTCACCTCTTCTATCAAAAATAAAGGCTTGAGGACATAATAGTTTACTTGTTATTTCAACTACTTCTATTCCCCTCCAATTTTCTGAAATGTTTATTATTTTATAAATCAAATCGATTCCATTAGTATAATTTCCATCACCATTTTTCTCCTCAAAAATTAAAATTTGGCGAGTATTATTATCATAACATATACCATAAAGATTTTTGGAAATCATAGATTTCGTTTTAACCCAGTTTAATTGAGAGGCAATTTCATTAGCTGCTCCTTTTAGACGCTCTCTTGCTGTATAGATTAAATATTCCCTGATAAAAATAGCTGATAAGATTGCAAGAATTGCAATTAAAATTAACAATTCTAAAGTAGTATATCCCCTTATTTTTCTAACCACAGGATAAATCTTCCTCTTGCTGACTCTTGCGCTTGCTGAGTAAGTCTTATAATTGTTCCATAAGAGGCCTGAGCAATCTTTTCATATTGCCCTGTTTGAGATTTAAAAGTAGCTACCTGAAAGGGCTGACCAAGGGGTGGGGCTCCAGGGCTAACTAAATATTTTGATCTAATAGTAATAGTTTCACCCACTGCTGCAGTATGAATAAGAGCAGAAGGCTTTCCACAGGGAATTCCAGTATCATAACATAAAGCCATAAGCCAAGTCTCTCCACCGATTTTGCAGATTTCATTATAGGTTCTAAAAACAAGGGCATCCAAATTACCACCAAATACGAAAGGTTGAGAATTAATTAGTTCATTATAAGTTTCTCCCTTTTCAAGTTGATGAAACCAACCTCGTATTATAGCAGGAGGGACAGTTCCGTTATAATAGCCATCTATAGCTACTTCTGTTGAGTTACAACCATCCCAGTCACATTTGCAAACTTGAGTTGTTCTTGTAACCACAATATTAGCTAATGCTCCTGTTGCATTATAAAGGTCGTTAAAATTATAAGTAGACATGCAATTGCCTGACCAACAGTCATCAATAAAACCAATTAGATAATTGGAGTAATTGAAATTTTTATCTTCGCTTCTTAAATATCTTCCTGTCCCAAAAAAGACCCAGAACCTTCCTGATTTATCTTTGGTAAAAGTGGGTGCTGAAAAAACAGGTGCATTGGGATTAAAAGAAAGGGTAATAGAATCATTTCTAAGGCTCAACCTATAAAACTTCCCGGAATTAGCATCATATGTTCCGAAATAAAGAACATCATCTTGATAATCATTATCTACATCTGCAGGCCAGATATCGCCTATAGAAACATTATTAGCCACATTGAGTTCCTTTATTAAACTTCCTGTCCTTAGATCAAAGAAATATATTTTGGCTTGATTAACAAAATTGGTTCCTTGGGGATCCTTAGGTCCCGAGCCGATCACCACATACCACTTTCCATTTTTATCCCTTTCTCCAAGTCTGACAATGGCAGGAAAAGATAGGGTTAAAGTTTTATCCGGCAGGGCCCTCTCCCATAAAACCTTTGGCTCAGAGGTGGTTCCTTTTAACCAATCTGTTAAATCTAAAACAAAGATGGATGAACTGTAGGATTCTATACAATTATTCCCCTGTTTTTTGATACAGATCTCCTTTCCTCCAAACCCCATTACCCCTAATAAAAGGGTTCTCCAGGAATCGGAAGTTTTCGTTTCTTCAGGACCTCCACCAATTGAGGCATCAAAGACATAAGTTCTGTAATCAACTGTTGGAATATGACAATAATCTTTATGGGCATACCAGATAAGATAGGGAAGGGCATTCTGAGGAATGAAGGCCCATTCCTCCTTTCCTATTAAATCAATAGCTTCGCTGTTAAAGGCATTAATTAATCTGACAGGTCTATCCTGATCTCCAGCTGATTTCAAATAACCCAACCTAAAAGCATGAAGCATACCATCATTTGCCCCTACAAAGGCATAAGTGGTCCTTTTTGCATAAGTTTCATTAGCAATGAAAGCTCTGTATGTAAAATCAAAATATCTCACATGATAAATATTAAGAGGCTCATTAGATATAATGCTTGGTGTAGAAAAAATAATATCTCCGAGCTTCCAGGTGTGATTTCCGCTTATACCTGAGGCTGAACAAAGGCTTCCTACATCAAAGGTTAGGTTGCGGGAAAAATAGTCCTTTATAGTGGCATTTGAAAGACAAGGAACTGAAGGATTACCTTTTAAGTATTCAATAAGGCAATTAGTAAAGGTATCATCAACAGAAATTCCAAGGCTTTCACTTACAGCAACACCATTCCAAAGGTTTTTGAGGAAGGTTTTTGCATCGGTATCATCAATAGATTTGATAGTGGTGTTACCTATATGAACCAAGATTTTTCTACTGAAGGGGTCTCTATTGGCTAATTGACAGCCTGCGTCAAAAACAGGCTTTAAGTTAAGAGCTTCAATCTTGGTAGGGTCATAAGAACAGGTGCTTTCATTTGAGATATACCAGGCATGAGGTTCCTCGTCCTCTTTTACCACAAGTTGAAAAATTTTATCAACAATATTTTTTATATTAAGCCATTTATCTAAATTGGTATCTTCCCTTAAATTTGCTTTAAAATCCGTCCAGAAGGCTTTAAGCATTCCAATCCAGTTAACTTCTATTTCTCCAGATTGATAGCTTGGATAAAAAAGGGGCTGGAGAACAAGAGAGGAAAATCCCTTTCTTGAAGTCAAAGTTGCAACCGTTGCCCCAGAAGAAGCCCTGCGAAGGATTTCAGCAAAGGCTTTGTTAAGCTGAGACTCAAGCTTTAAAGGATTTACTACATAAAAATAGGTATCAGGAATGCCATTTCCATCTTTGTCCCACTCAGAAGGCAAATCAGGCAAATCATTTCCATTCATATCATCAAAACCACCCCATTTTGCAGCATACCAAAGAGGTGGCTTTAACTGCCCAGCAGTTGAACCAGTAACAGAAAAGTCCTTTTGCCAGGTAAGAGGCATGCCTGCTACAACGGAAGGTGTATCACCGTCAGCAGTGTCTGGCACATCTTTATCTTTTACCACAAGCCAGGTGCCATCTTCTGTTGTTCCGGAAATGGTAAAGCCAAGCACCTGGTCAATACCTCCAGCAGCATAATTTGATGTTAGTTTCACTCTTATTTGATTGGAACTAATAGGTTGTATCTCATATTCTACAATAGCGTCCATATCGTGGTCTGCACCCTGTTCCACATCCTCAAAGTTAATTCTAAACTTTGCATAGACAAGATTACCACTTGCATCGTAATTAATCGTATCAACATAAAAATCTACTATTTGATTGGTAGGACAGTATGAGCCATCTTGACAATTTGATATCCTTAGATTACCGTTTGCGTCTCTTTGAAAAGTGCATTTTTGGTAACAATACTGATATACATTAAGTTCACCACTTACACTCTTTCCTAAGGGTGTGATCCGGACAGTTTTATCCCCTACTTTAAAAACTATATCTGGAACAGGTGAAGAAAGAGCTACAGCAAGGGTTTTAATTGTGTAAGGTTTTTGATCTGAAAAATTGTCTCTCCAGCCACCACTTTTCTTATTTCCATAATAAGCAATGGAAGCTGGATAATAACTTCCCTGTTTGGTTGGCTCTTCTGGGCAAAGACCCCTTATATTACTAAAGGAAGATATATCTTTAGCTGAACATATAAAATCATAATTTGTTCCAGATTGGCCTATAAAATAACTTCCAGGAATAAACTCAATTGAGGATATAAGATCCGCAAGTGTAGACACATTCAAACCAGAAATATCTCCTGAGAAACTACCAAATGAAGACCCGGGAACTTTATCGGAATCATAACTATTGTAAATATCGCTTAATACTACAATAAATGGTTTAGCACATATAGGAAATACATCATAAAGTCTATAAGTAGATCTCCCACTTTTAAATTTACCCCATTCAGGTTTGGGCAAATTTAAGCCACCATCTTGACTTTTCGAATATGTAAAATCACCTGTTGGACTTGTTTTTCCTGCAAAATATCTAATGGCTTCATACATCATTTCTGCGATGGGATTTCCCCAGTTTTTAAATTCACCTTCATTAGGAGGACGCGTGGTCACCCAGGCACCCTGCCATCCAGGTTCGTATGAATAATCACTATATCTAAAATCAATTATTCTTAACCTATCAAAAGTTAGCACAATATTTCCTGGTGTATTCTCCGATGTTTGAAAGATACCTGTATTAGAATTTATCTCATCTAAAAAAGACCATATATTTTTCCTTAATACACCACCACTAAAATTTTTCTCATAAGAGCCTGTAATTAAACCAAAATACATCTTTGCTTTATCTACACAAAGCCCATGTGTGGCTGCAGGATTACAATCACTATCAGTATTACAGGGTTTTAATGATTTGGAACACCATTTAGTGCCATCACCATCTCCATATTTTTGAAGTAGACCTATGGGTTTATATGTTTCAGCTCCAGCTGGATATCTTTTACAGTTTGGTTCAAGACCTACCGCTGGGTCGCATACTTTTACTCTTACATAATATTCATAATTAGGAGTGCCCAAACTATTATCACATACGGGTCTTTCCTTTGATGCCCACTCCCAGATTCTATTAGTTTTATTCAGTAAAACTCTGATACGCCTTGTTTCTCCATTGCTAAGGCTGGTAATACAAAATAGGTGTCTTTGCCCGCTACCTGGAGGATCGAAGGGAGTTAATTGTCTTGTATCGCTTCCGCTGTATTCTTTGCCCCAGCTGTGGGCATCTTGGGGTATAAAGGTTGCCTCAAGCACTGTTTCAGATGCTGAATCTGTAGACCTATATCCACCATAAAGCACCTTTCTTAAAACATCAATACGAGCCATGGTTAGCCAGTTAAGAAAGTTGCCACTCCATTCATCTGCCCCACCACAATATTTATTGCTTGTGTATCTTACAGGAACAAACTTTGCAGAAGACCCTTCATATTTATAACACTTATATGGATCAAAGTATCCATAGTAATCGATACTGTGCTTATAGCCTACATCTATTTTTCCATCTTCATCCAAATCGGAGGCATCATTATAAGCTTCATAATATAATTTATGGTCTTTTCCAGAAACAAGCATAACTAAGGGCGGAACGGTTTCGCTTATAATTGGGGGGGCGTAGCAGTAATCACTCATGCCTCCGGTAACAGGCTTTGTATCCCTGAAAATAAAGGATAGAAAAATCACACTTATGACAAAAAGAATTCTTTTTATCCAGAGGAGAGGGGCTTTTTCAGGCATGACCCACCCTTTTTATGAATATTCTTATATTTAATTTTAGTGCCATCAGAAAAAAGTCAAGGGAAAATTTTATAAGAAGACCTATCCGGATTAAGGGAAAAGATGCTATCTCTTACCTATCTGCTAAGCCAGAACCTGTAAAATTGACCTTTAAATCTTTATCATCACCATCTGCACAAACTGCTTCATCGTATGTTATAATATAGAGAAGAGTTCCAGTGCAATCTACAGGTCCAGCTGAAGGATAAATCAAAATAGCCTGTCCAGGGCCAAGCTCCTGCGCTTGGGTTGTGATTTCTCGATTGTTATCGACTTCCCTACATGTGCCATCTGGAAGCCTTGCTTCAATGGTTCTGCCACTCTCATTCCATACTTCGTAAGTTGAGCCGCTCGTAGGTCTCACACAAACTTTATAGTAACAAGTATTACTTCCAAATGCATTGGAAACTACTAAAGTAAACAGAGTATTGCGAGTTAAAGGATTTGTTTGACAGGTTCCTCCAGTTGAACCTGTGCCACTGGTGCAATTTCCACTTGTCGGATTAAAATTATAAGTAGCAGGCCCATTGATTATGGTCCAGTTAAGTGTTGCTCTTGTATTATAATCTATAGGATTTGAAGAGGCTGTTAAGGTGCAACTTGGTGCTCCACCACCTCCTCCTCCACCACCTCCACCACCTCCGCCAGATGAAACATCTTGAATTACAACAGAGTAAGTAGCTGTGGTAAATTGTCCACAAGAATCTCTAATTGTGATAGAAAAATTACAAGTTCCAGTTTCAGTGGGTGTTCCGGTTATGGTTACAGAAGAAGTATCACAAGATGATACATTAAGACCATTACAACTCGTCGGAGGGCAACTAACAGTATAAGAAGGTTTTCCTCCACTTATACTTAATGGAATACTGTTGTTATAACTGACATTTTTTGTAGCGTAGTAAACAGCTGTATAGGGGCTTACTCTTACAGGGTCAGGTTGGATAGATATATTAAATACTCTTGTGTCTTGGTTAGTATCGTTATCACTTACTGTTACAGTAACTTGATAGGTTCCTGGACATATATTAACAGGACTTGCTGATATAGTTAAGTTGCCTCCTTGATTGCCAGAAGCCGGACTGCCATTAAATCCGGAAGGTAAAGTGTAATTCCATTTATAATTTCCACCACTTGCGTAAGGAACTCCACCTTGTGCGTAAACGGTAGCATTATAATCTCTATTTTGATAGGCTACAGGAAGCTCTGAGGTAATGATTCTTAACTGGGCACCTGGGCAACCCATTTTGACCCTCAATTCATCAAGGGTCACCCACTTAACAATATCATCAAATTCCTCAGGCCTACTTAAATCAAAAGGATAACCATCTACATTGGGCGTTCCCGGAGCATAAATTATGACTTCAGTATCATTATAAAAAGTCTGAAGATTATAATTCGGACCTCCACTTACAATGACAAAAGCAATATTTTCATAAACCGTGGGAGCTGTACAAGTCGCATCATTACATATCCTAAGTTTAAGAGAGGTTCCCTTTCTTCCGCAAATATCTTTTTCATAAAATGTGCAATTACCTTGATAAATATTATTGTTAAGCGTATAATTTCCGTTAACAACCTCTTTAGCTGGAATGTAGTGTATATCCTTATTCCAGGCATCCATGGTTTTCCTAACTCCCATAGTAGTAAGATTACCACTGAGACATTTATTTCCCGCTGCATAACTGATAATTGCCTCGGTTATGGCATCGAGGGTTTCACGGGTCTCATTGATTTTCATTCGCTTGGTTAAAGGCCCGATTAGGGCTGCACCAAGACCTATGAGAAAACCAAGAATAACAAGAATGATAGCTATCTCTACAAGGGTAAACCCAAAAACCCTTTTCCTCATAAAAATTATTTTATAACTTAAAATTAAAAAAGGTCAAGGTAGTGCACAAGTTCAGATCCTTACAAGAAAAAGAAAGGGTGGTAAGAGGGGATCAAGTATGAAAGTAACACAGGCAATCTTGCCTGTGAAGGTAAATTACATTCCAAGGTATTAAAGAAACACAGACAAGAATATCTGTGCTACAACAGACACAAAAATCAGGGGGTTTAAAATTTTCACCTCCTACAGATATCCCTTGACAACTTTGTAAAAAGATGTAATATCATCATTCATTATTAAAATTTTTATTAAAATTTTGGGAGGTGAAGCTATGAAAGAAAGGGCTAAAGGATTTACTTTAGTTGAGCTGGCTATAGTGCTTGTTATCATTGGAATCATTTTAGGGGCAGTGCTTAAGGGTCAAGAGCTTATTGCTAATGCAAGAGCCAAAAGAGTTCAAAATGATTTGAGAGGGCTTGAGGCTATAATTTGGACTTATTATGACCGTAGAGGAAATTTACCAGGTGATACAAATAATGATGGAATTATTGATGATCCAACTAATGCTACAGCAGAACTTGTAGCTCAAGGATTGCTTCCCAATGGAACAAATGGAATCAGACATGCCTTTGGTGGTAACTTTACTATTGGAAACTTTACTACTAATAACGCTACTTTTAATGCAATCACCATAGATAATATTCCTTCCTTTGCAGCTCAAATGATTGATACTTCCATTGATGGCTCAGCAAATGGTTTAGCAGGAAGATTCCGTAGAGCGGATAATACCACAGCTGATTGGCCAACAACAGACCCAAATAGTATAGTAACTGCCAGATACTTTTTTGATAAACAACCATAAGCTGTAAAAACTTTTGTGCAAATCAAAAGGCTTATTCTTTTTATAAAATTTACATAATGCCTGTTATTTTAGTTCTGCCCCTGATGAAAGGGTCAGGACATTTTACTATTGACCCCAATAAATGATTTTTTAAGAATTAAAATTTTTATGCATGAAAATCTCTATTCCTATCTTTCCTTTTTTAATCTCAGGGAGCCTCCCTTTTCCTTAGTTCCAGATCCATCCTTATTTTTTCCAGCAAGGGCTCATCTTGAATCCATTGAAGTTCTCACCTTTGCCTTAAACCAGGGAAGCTTAATCTCTGTTTTGACGGGTGATCCGGGCTTTGGAAAAACTCAGGTAGTTTTAACCCTTCTTTCAAAACTAAGCAAAGATATCAACCCCCTTTACATTTACAACCCAGCCCTGAAACCCGAGGAGTTTTTTCAAGCCCTTTTTAAGGAAATGGGGCTTTTCACTGAAAACTCCTTTTTTACCAAGGATGAGGTGTTAAAAAAATTAAAGGTCTTTTTTAAAGAATCTGAAAAACCAAAAAAATATCTTCTCATCATTGATGAAGCCCAGCTTCTTCCTGATGAAACCCTTGAAGAATTAAGGCTCATTACCAATTTAAATGAGGGAAAGGAAATTAATCTTCAGATACTTCTTTCAGGACAGCCTGGCTTATCAGAAAAGCTTAAAAAACCAGAACATGCACCCTTAAGACAGAGAATCTCTGTATGGGAGGTTTTAAAGCCCCTTGAAAAGGAAGAACTTTTCCCCTATCTCTGGTTCAGGATTAAGCAAGTTTCTGAAACTCCAGAGATTATCCTTGAGAAAAAGCTTGAAAAACCTCTCTACAAGTGGACCAGGGGAGTTCCAAGATTAATCAATAAACTTATGGATAGAACCCTTTTCATTGCCTATGCTAAAAGAGATAAAACTATTCGCAAAAAATACCTAAAAGAAGCCAGAAAAACCTTTCAGAATGAACTCTTAGAGGTCTGATATGTATAAATTTTATATAGTTAAGCCTTTAAAGGAAGATCTCTTTGAAGGCCTGGGAATTGAAGGGAAATTACCCTCTCCCAAAAAACTGGAATACTTTTCAGTTTTAACCTCTGAAGAACTTAAAGGAAAAAAGGTCTTTTTAATTCTAAAGAATCCTCAATTTTTTTACGAAATTTATGGTTTAAATCTTCCTGTTTATAGCGATGAAATTCTCAAGCTAAGACTTACAGATAGGGTGAACACTACAGGATATTTAACAGGCCCATACTATCTTTACTGGAAGATTCTAAAAAAAGAGGGAAATTTTTATGAACTTAGCTATCTTGCCCTTGAAAATAGAGAACTTTTGAGATTAAAAAATCTTTTAAAAGGGGTTACTAAAAGCAAACTTGAAGGAATTTCCTTTTTACCCTTTGCCCTTGCAAGGGTTTTTAAAGATGTAAAGGAGGAATCCCTTTTAATTCACAGGGAAAAAGAAGGTCTCTGGATACTCATTTTTAAAGAGGGGCTTCCTTTATATATTGAATTTTTCCAGGTAGAGGAACTCCTTGGAATTAATTTTGATGAACTCACTGGAAGATTAAACTTTTTAAAAAATCTCTTTTACAGGGACCATTCTAAGGAATTAACAAGAATCTATCTATTCAGTAGGGATCTCAAGGAGGGGTTAGAGAATAGCGGGTTTGAAGTAATTTTACAGGAAATTCAATTCCCTGAATTTCTTTATGCTCCCCTTGTTGAAGCTTCCTTTAATCTCCTTCCAGAAGAAGAAAGAGCAGTTAAAGAAGTTATGGAAGGAAATTACAAGATTTCCTATGCCTTCATAGGATTGGCTTTAATTTTTCTGCTATTTAGTTTCTTTTTGAAAAAAGTAAATTCCGAGCTTGAAAAAGAAATGTCTAAAAAGGAAGCCTTAATAACAGAGAGTATAAACAGATTTTTAAGAGAATACCCTGAAGATAAAATTAGAAACTTTAGAACCTATCTTGAAGAGAGGGAGAAACTTATCAGAAATCCTTCTGCTGATAAATTACTCTATAATATTGTCAAGGCCTGCGAAGGCTTCAAAATCAACTCTTTTGAAATAAAAGAGGGGAATAATACTTACCACATCAGTCTTTCAGGAGAAAAAAGTGCCTATCCTCAAGAGGCAAATATTCTTACTCAAGAGCTTCTTAAAAAACTTGGAAGTTTTATGGAAATTCAACAAAATCAGTTTGACTATTTTCAAGAAAAAAATATAATTATCTTTAAAATTTCTGGAAAATTGAAACCATGAGTTTAAACTTCAAGTTTTTAAAGGAAGAGGTAGGGGCCTATTATAAAAAAGAGTTTTATTTCTGGATTTTTGGTGTTCTTTTTTTTGGGATCTCTCTTTTTTTCCTGGTTAAAGAGCTTAAAACTTTTATCGCTTTGAAGGAAAGTTATGGTAAAATAGAAGAATCCTATTACAGGATTCAGCCAGAAATTGTCAGGCTGAAAGAGGCCTTAAGTAAAGTGGACTGGCAGAGGGAATTTAAAAAAAGAGAACTTGAAGTCTCCCTGGAAGTTGATCTTAGAAATCACCAGCAGGCCTTTACCACTTTGGAAGCCCTGACTAATTCCCAGCTGGATACCTTTTTTTCTCTACGGGAAATGAAATTTGAAAGGCAGGAAGGAAAAAATCCCATATTAAATATTAAAGGGACTAAAATAATTTTTCAATGAAAAAATTTTCTCTAAAGGGGCAACTATTCATTCTTTTCTGGATTTTTCCTCTTTTATTCTTCTTCATAATGCTTTATTATCCCTTGAAAAAAATTGCTTATCCGGTAAAACAAGAAGTGAGGATACCGGAGGAGCATCGTCAATTTATGCAGGCTATAAGGCAATTTGAGAGAATCCATGAAAAAAGTAAAGAACCCCTTATTATTGCCAAAAATCCCTTTTATGACGAGGATTCTAAAAGGCAAGCTCAGATCTTTTCCCCTGAAACTCTTAAATTGACTTCTATTTTTAAAGAAAAAAAGAGTGCCTGTGTAATAAATGGAAAATTCTATAGAGAAGGGGATAAAATTGGAAAAATTAAAATTTTCAAAATAGGAGATTACTATGTGGAACTTTTACTTCCCAGGGGCAAAAGGGTTAAACTTGAGGTTGGAGGAGTTTTTACTCTTTCTTCTGATTATTAGTTTTCTTGTTTCCTGTGGTGGAAAGGTTCCTTCCCCTGAAACAGAAAAGGCCTATAATCAATACAGACAGGTTCTTGAAAATGCTACCACTCCTCAGGTAAAGCCAGGAACTGAGGAAAAACCTGCTCTTAAGCCCCTATTTAAAGAACTTTCCCCTTTACAAAAACCTTTAACCGTTGCATTTTATCAAGAACACTTTGAAAGTATTCTTTTTTTCCTTGCTTATCAAACAGGATTAAGCCTTGTTATAGATCCTGAGGTTAAAAAGGAAATACCACCTGAAAAGGAAAGAATAACCTTGCAGATGAAGAATCAACCTGTTCAGGATATACTACAAAAGGTATGTGAACTTCTGGATATAAATTTTAGAGTTGACAGAGGTATTCTTTATGTTGAACCCTTTGCAGAAAAGATTATAAATCTTGGTTTTCTTCCTGTGATAAAAGAGAGTAGAACTTCTATGGGAGGGGATGTTCTTGGAAATATTGGGGGTGGAGTGGGTGGAACCATTGCACCTTCACCTCTTAAGGGTGAATATTCTATTAATGCCGAGCTTTCAAAAGAAAGTCTTGACCTTTATAAAGCCCTTGAAGTTAGTTTAGTTACCCTTCTTTCTAAAGAGGGGAGTTATAGTTTGAACAGGCTCACAGGGATACTTTATGTGAAGGCTAAACCAAGCAGAATAAGGGCTGTTGAAAGGCTTGTTTCAGAATTTAAAAAGAAATATGGAAGGCAGATTCTTCTTTCCGCTCAGATTATTGAAATTGAGCTTAGTAAAGGGCATAACCTTGGGGTGGATTGGTTTGAAATAACAGGTTATCTTATGGGGAATAACAGGGTTTCCTTTAATACCCTTGATCTTAAAAAAAATGATCAAACGGGAGTTCCACCTCCATTCTCCTTTGCCCTGACCATAAGTGGTGAGCCCAATGTGAATTTGATTTTAAATCTTCTGAAGGAATATGGAGAACTTAAAGTAATCTCAAACCCAAAGATAAGAGTTCTTCACTCTCAGCCTGCCTTAATAAGTGTGGGAACCTCTCAAGCCTATATAAGAGAAATTAAATATGAAGGTAATGCAACAAATCCATCCGTTAGCCCCTCTTCTGTATTCGATGGGATACTTCTCGGGATAACACCTTATATTGCAGAAGAGGATCAGATTTTTCTTCACATTGTTCCCATAAAAAGTGATATTGTAGATTTAAAGGAAGTTCGTTTTGGAGCTAATTACTTTATAACCCTCCCAAGGGTAAATTTGAGGGAGATGACCTCTATTGTTAAGGCTCGCCCCAATGATTTGATTGTTATTGGTGGGCTAATTCTTGATCGGGATAAAACAACTGAAAGGAAGGTAGCCATCCCTTTACTTTCTGAATTATTCAAAAGTAATATTCATGAAGGAAAAAAAGCAGAGCTTGTAATCCTCATAAGAATTCTTTTAGACTGAGCTATGGGAAAACTTGCTGAATTTTTAAGAGAGATAAAAAAAGAAAAGAAGCCCTCTCCTTTTAAAGAAAAAGAAAAAGTTTCAAAACGCAGATTCTTTTTTTTGATTCTCTTTGCGATTTTATTTTCAGGTTCTTTTTTGGGGGGATTCTATCTGGTAAAAATGTTTAGTTTATTAAAGGCTAAAGATAAAAAGCCTTTTCAGAATCCTCCAGAATATGTATATGAAGTCAAAAGATCACCTCAAGGAGAGATTCCCCCTACACAAAATAATGCTACCCAACCTAAAGGGAGTTTAGAAGTTACTGACAAGGAGGTTAAAAAATCTGCTCTTCCAAAAGATTCAACCCCTGGAAATAAAACCCTTTCAAAAAATAAAGATAAAATAAAAAGGGACAAAGAGACTCTCTCTATGTTAAAGAAAAAAAGGGAACCTGAAAAACTTGAGGAAAAAATAGAAACTCTTACTCCTCAAGGGGCACCTATTCTTAAAGAAAAAGGGCTACTTGAAAACCTGCTTTTTAATGCCGAGGAGGAGAGAAAAAAGGGGAATTATATGTCTGCTATAAAATTTTATGAAGAATATCTTAAACACAGGACAGACCCTGATGCACTCAATAATCTTGGGGGACTTTATTACTTAACTGGAAATTTTGATGGGGCAAAAATTGCCTTTGAAAAAGCACTTAAATTAAAACATGACCCCTTTTATGAGCTCAATTACCTTATGGTTCTTTTAAAAAAGGGAGAAAGGGAAAAAGCCTGCAGAGAACTTCGTCTCAAGACATTTCCTCCGGGCTTACAGGATAAAGTTAAAACTTTAGAAGAAATGTGTAAGTAGGTAAAAGATATGCAAAGAAAACCCCTTGGTGAAATTTTAAAGGAGAGAGGTCTTATAACTGATGATTATATTAAATTTGCTCTTCTTGAGCAGAAGGCAACAGGGGAAAAGCTGGGTGAAGTCCTTGTAAGAGTGGGAATGGTCACAGATCTTGAGATTGCAAGGGCACTTTCTGAACAGGCGGTTTTTCCTTTTCTTGATATAGATATCCTTACTCCTGAGCCAAAAGCCCTTGAGAGTATTCCTTTTAATTTTGCTAAAAATAATCTTGTGCTCCCCTTTTCCTTTGAAAATGGAACTTTAAAAGTTGCTATTTCCGATCCCTTTAACCAGCATCTAATGAATGCTATTCAGAGGGTTGCAGGAAGAAATGTTTCCTTCTTTGTAACTGGAGCTCAAAGTCTTGCCAAGGCTATTGAGAAATTTTACTACTTTAAAGAGCATTCTATAGAAGAAGATTTAAAGAATCTCACAGAGAGATTGAAAACCAATCCAACCATGGATTTTGATGTTGAGGACTTATTAAATAAATTATTAATTCTGGGGATTCAGAGAAGGGCAACCGATCTTCACCTTATACCTACCCAGCGCAGTCTTCAAATTTTTTACAGAGTAGATGGGATACTTGATCCAGCTATAGTTTTTCCCCATACTGTTTTCAGAAGACTTATCAATGTCATTAAAATTAGATCCCAATTAGATATTGCAGAAACAAGAAGGCCTCAAGATGGAAGAATGAGCTTCACCTTTCTTGAGAGCAAATATGACTTAAGAATAGCCACAGCCCCGACCTCCTTTGGAGAAACGGTGGTAATAAGATATCTTCCAACAGGGGCCCAGGTGCAAAATCTGGAATATCTCGGTTTTGACCCTGAAGAAATAAAGCTTATTGATGAAATTATTGCCCAACCTTATGGTATGTTTCTTATTACAGGACCAACAGGTTCTGGGAAATCAACCACACTCTTTGCAGCCTTGAGACGAATAAATCTCCTTGAAAAAAATGTTTTAACAGCAGAAGATCCAGTAGAATATCTCCTTCCCCTTGCCAGGCAAACGCAAGTTAGTGAAGAAATTGGTTATACCTTTGCAAGGGCAATTAGAGCCTTTTTAAGACTTGACCCTGATGTGATACTGGTAGGTGAGGTAAGAGATGAAGAAACTGCCACCATGGCGGTAAGAGCAGCTCTAACAGGCCATCTCTTCCTTTCAACCCTTCACACCAATGATGCTATTTCCTCGATATTCAGGCTTAAAGATATGGGGATTAAGGCAGATCTTCTGTCTTCAGCTTTAAAGGGAGTTATTGCCCAGAGATTGATAAGAAAAATCTGCCCTGCCTGCAAAGAGCCCTATAAACCACCTAAGGAAGTTCTTGAATATTACAAGCTTCCTGAAGATAGAGAATATTACCGTGGAAAGGGTTGCTTTCAGTGTGGAGGTAAGGGATATCTTGGAAGAACAGTGGTCTGTGAAATCTTCTTTGTGGATGAAGAGCTTTCTAAATTAATTGGGGAGGATCCTCCTTTATCTGTCATTTATGAAAGGGCAAGACAGAAGGGTTTTAAAAATTTAAGGGAAGATGCTAAAGAAAAGGTTCTTGCTGGAATAACCACTCCTGAAGAAATAAAGAGAGTAGTAGGATAGATGCCCCTTTTCACATACACAGCCCTTACAAGAGAGGGCACCCTTACTAAAGGAGAAGGCGAATACCAGAGCCCAGAAGAGCTCTACTATGCCCTTCAAAGAGAAGGGCTGACTCTGGTTAACTACTCGGTAAAAAGAACTATCTTTCCAAAGTTTTTCTCCGGGCGAGTTAAAAGAAAGGAACTTGCTGAGTTCTTACATCATCTTGCCTTTTTATTAAGAAGTGGTGTTCCCCTGATTACTTCCCTTGAAGACCTTGAAAAAGAAACTAAAAATCCAAAACTCAAAAGAGAAATCAATAAAATAAGGATTGCTATTACAAGAGGAGAAACCTTTAGAAGTGCTGTTGAAAAAACCAAGCTTTTCCCTCCAGTGGTTATATCTCTCATTCAAATAGGAGAAGAATCAGGAACCCTTGATAGAACCTTAGAGGAAGCCTCAAAACATCTTTATCGCGTTGATGAAATAATTTCCCAGACCAAAAGGGCCCTAATTTATCCAGCTTTTGTATTATTTGCCATGTCAGGAGCCCTTGCCTTCTGGATCTTTTTTGTGCTTCCCAAACTTCTTGGGACCTTTAAAGAAATGGGAGTTAAACTTCCCCTTCCTACTATCATTTTGATGAAAGTAGTAAATTTCTTTTTAGCCATAAAATTTTACCTTCCCCTTTTTCTTATCATATCCATAATAACAATTCTTTTCTTATATCGCCATCCTAAAACACAGATTCCCTTTGAAAGGCTTTTACTTAAAATCCCCATTTTTGGAAGAGTTAGAAGACTTAATTTTCTCGCCTTCTTTTTTGAACACTTTGCTCTGTTACTTTCAGCGGGAATTGATCTTCTGAGACTTTTAAAACTTATGTATGAATCCTTTCACAGGCTGTATCACAAAAAAATTGTTAAAAATATTGAAGAGTCTATTTTAGCAGGTGAAAATATTGCAAGCGCTCTTAAAAAAGAAAAAATTTTTAGACCCCTTGATATAAGAATGATTTCAGTTGGAGAAGCAACAGGAAGACTTGAAGAACAGATGAAAATGCTTGCTAACTTTTATTATCAGGAGGTTCAGAATATTGTAGATACCCTTACCAAAATTCTTGAGCCTGTTGTCCTTGCCATTGCAGGTATTATCTTCCTTATTATTATCATAGCTCTTGTTGGACCTATTTATGAACTTATCTCTCAGATTGGAAAAACCTCTTAAAAAACTTCTCAAACCAGGTTTTATAGCTTTAATTTCTTCCTTTTTAGCAGGCTTTCTTTTACTTATGTCTGCTTTTTTAAGTTACAAAAATACAGAAAAAACTCTGGATACCAATCTGAAATTACAAGCTTTAAGCCTTGAAGTAGTCTTACAAAGCCTTTTTAAAACCTTTGACATAAATCTATTAAAAGAAAGGAAGGACTTTTTTTCAGAACTACTCCTTAATGAAAGATGGGAGGGGGTTGCCTTTATTACTCTCTATGATACCAATAAAACTATAGTGCTTCACTCCAATCCTGATTTAATAGGTCAAAAAGTTGAAAAAAGTTTTCTTCTTGAAGAGAAAAGACAGACAAGTTTTTTTACTCTCAAGACAGGAGAAACTGTTTATCTATATGAAAATTATGTAATCAATAAACAAAATCCCCTGATACTCAGGATTGCCCTTCATGTGGGGCCAGTAATGGAAAGTCTTAACTTTGCAAGAAGACACTTTTATATTGACTTTTCTTTAAGCCTTCTTCTTTTTACAGGAGGTTTAGGGGCTTTTTTTATTCTTTCAAGAATTGAAAGGTCACTTTCCCGAATGGAGGAGCTTGAAAGATGGCAATTTATTACAAGAGTTCTTCTTCATGAGATCAAAAATCCCTTAGCAAGCATAAAGGGCTTTGCCCAGTATCTGCAAAGAAAGTGTGTAGAAAAACCGGCTGAAAAACCCTTAACTATTATTCTCAAAGAGACTCTAAGAATTGAAAATCTTTTAAAGGAGCTTTCCCATTTTACCTTTTCAAGGGAACCTGAACTCAAAATAATAGATTTGAAAGAACTTCTTGAAGAGGTGGTGGAGTCCCTTAAATTTCTCTATGAAGAGGTCCAAATTGAAATAACCCCTGAGGGAGAAAATTTTAAGACCAAAAGTGATCCTGAAAAATTGAGAAGTATATTTCTCAACTTAATGGAAAATGCCCTGCATGCAAGTTTTGAGGCTGGAAAAGAAAAAATTTTTGTAGGTTTGAAAGAAAAGGGAGAGTATTATATTATTAAAATAAGAGATGAAGGCCTGGGAATTGATGAAAAGATTTTACCTTACATCTTTGAACCCTTTTTTACCACCAAATCAAGGGGAACAGGCCTTGGCCTTGCTATTGTGAAAAAATTCTGTGAGGAACTGGGACTTGACTTAAAAATTGAATCAGAAAAAGGAAAGGGAACAAGGGCATGCCTAAAAATCCCCAGATCCTTATAGTGGAAGATGATCCCTCTTTTTTGAACTTTCTTGAGACCATTCTTGAAGAGGAGGGATTTGAGATCAAAAGCTTTAAAGATGCAGAGAGTGCCCTTTTGAAACTTCCGGAGCTTAAGCCAGAGCTTGTAATAACTGATTTGAAACTTCCGGGTATGGATGGAATTTCCTTTCTTGAAAAAGCAAAAAAATTATTACCAGATTCTGAATTTATAGTAATCACAGCCTTTGGAAGCATACCATCTGCAGTATCTGCCTTAAAAAAGGGAGCCATTGATTATTTAACTAAACCTCTTTCCTCACCTGAAGAGCTGATTGAAAAAGTTAAAAAAATTTTGAAGCACAAAAAAAGGCCTGAAGAAAAAGCCCTTGAAGTTCCTCCCTTTGAAATCCTTTTTGCAGGTCTTGAAGATCTTTATGAAAAAATTCTTGAAATAGCACCAACCAGTGCCACAGTCCTTCTCCTTGGTGAGACAGGAACTGGAAAATCCGCTATGGCAAAGGCTATACACTTTTTAAGTGGAAGAAAAGGGCCCTTTGTGGAAATTAATTGCGCAAGCCTTCCTGAAAATCTTGTTGAGGCTGAACTTTTCGGTTATGAAAAAGGCGCTTTTACCGGGGCTATAAAAACCAAACCCGGAAAACTTGAATTAGCAAGAGGAGGAACTCTTTTTCTTGATGAAATCTCAGAAATGGCCCTTCCCATACAGGCTAAATTCTTGAGAGTGCTTCAGGATAAAAGCTTTGAAAGACTTGGAGGGCTTGAAACCCTTAAAACTGATGCCCGCTTTGTAGTTGCCACAAATAGAGATCTTAAAAAACTTGTGGAAGAAGGAAAATTCAGGGAAGACCTCTATTACAGAATCAATGTAGTTGCCTTTACTCTTCCACCTTTGAGAGAGAGAAAAAAAGAACTTCTTAAAATTGCTGAATATCTCATTCAAAAAAAGGCTGAGTCTCTTGGTAAAGAACCCAGACCTTTAAGTGAAGAATCTAAAAAAAGACTCTTAAATTATTCTTTTCCCGGAAACATAAGAGAGCTTGAAAATCTCATTGAACGGGCTCTTTTACTTTGTAGAGGCCCTTATCTTGAAATTGAGGTTGAAGAGGAAAAAGAGAATTTATCTTCTAAGCCAAATGAGGTTAAATCTCTTGAAGCACTTGAAAGGGAGGCAATTTTAAAGGCTCTTAAGGAAACAGGAGGTAATAAAAAGGAGGCTGCTAAAAAACTGGGAATAGCCCTTAGAACCCTTTACTATAAACTTAAGCTCTATAATCTTGAGAATGATTAAAATTGCCTTTATTTTAATTTCTCCCTCCGCTCCAACAGGGTTTACAGGTGGTATCTCTAAGGATTAGCTCTTCCCCTGTAGAAAGATTTTTTAAAGTCTTTACCACTAAAGCAAGGCCATGTTTTCGTGTATAAATTTTTGCTCCTTTAATTTCAACCCTGTCTCCTATCTTGAGGTTAGGATTTAATTTAAAATAAAACCACCATGGAGAAAGAAAAACTGTATAAATTTTATCGCCTTTAGCTACAAGAAGCCTTACCATCCCCTTTTTCTTTTTAGGCTTTTTAGGAATAATGATCTCTCTAATCTCTCCTTTTAATACAATCTCTGTATTGGGATCGTAATTTTCTAAATCCATTTCAGGGAAATCTTCTTGAGAAAAAGCTACCTCAGGAATTGAGAAAAATAATATCATTATAGATAAAAACAGGGGGAAAATACCCCCCCATTTAAAAATCTTAAACATTTTTACCACCTCAATCTTTTGGGATCCATTCCACCGCATCCGTCTTTATTAAAGGGCTTTTCACAATTTCCTATATAACAATCTTTTCCTGAAAATCCAGTGGGATTTACAAAACTAAACCATTTAAGAACTCCAGCCCTCACTTCTTCAGCTGAATATCCCTTTTTAATCATCCACTTGGCAAGGCCCGTCCAGGACCTGTATAAATTACAAGTGCATCAGCAGGTCAAAGCAGAGTTATCAGCACAGCAAGGGGCAGGAATAGGTTTTAAAGCCTGCTCCAAAGTCTTTTGCTCAGTGGGTGAAAGCTTAAGACTGTAAAAATAATCAATGTATTTCTGAGTCTCAAGTTTTACATCTTTAAATTCAGGTAAAGGTTTGTCAAGGGTAAATCCCTTTGTGGTTATTAATAAAGTCAATATTAAAAATAAGCACTTTAAAGAGCTCTTTTTTAGCATACTATCCTCCCATTGAAAGTAGGGGGCATTATAGCCCCCTTACTAAATCTTTAGGTCCCACTTGTAGTATTTGATGAAAGTCCGGTGCCAGGTGCATGAATTCTCTGTCTCTTGCGTTCCTGCTGCATAGTTTTATTTTGTTGCTGAGTCTGAACATTTTGCTGGTTTTGATAATGCATTGGCCCCCTTCCTTGTCCAGCTCCTCCCATCGGGCCTCTGGCATGAACAAAAGTCCAGCTTGAAACCACAAAACCACCCACCAAACTCAATGCCAAAAACTTTTTGTAAAAACCTCCTCTAAACATAGCTCACACCTCTTTTTTTGTTTGTTTTTTTACCAACCACAATATCTTCTAATGTGTTTCATTCCTCTTGGGAGAGGCAAGCCCTTTTCCTGAGCCTTTTTCATCATCTCAACCCGAAGTTTTGCTGCCTCAATTTCTTTACTTTCAACCTCAGACCAATTAGGATTTCCTGACCAGATCATGCTACGAATCTCATTTCTCAATTGAAACTCTTTTTGATAAAGGGGCTGGATCTCAGTGCAATATTCCTTTACTTTAACTGGATCTGCCGGTGGTAAATAGGGACCTCCTCTTTTAGCCATAACCTCAGATGTTCCCAAAAAAGTTAAAACTGCAAGGCCTGTTAATAACATTTTTAATCCTTTCATTTTATCACCCCCTAAGTTATTTTTAAATTCTTGGGCCATAGCCCATTCCACAAAAGCCTCTTCCCATCCCCATTCCATATACATAAGGAGCCCCTGATTGAGAGGCCTTTGCCTGAAGTTCCGTCATAAGCTTTGCAAGCTCTGCTCTTTTTTCAGAAATAGCCTTCCAATCGGGATTGGTAGAGAGATAAGACATTCTTAGGGCCTCTCTTGTTTCCCACATCTTCTGTCTTAAAACCTTTGTCTCCTCATAGAACTTTTGAAGTTTAGCAGGATCAACATTAGCTTGCATAGTGTATCCGCATCTACAACCTTTCCCTGGTCCACCAAATCCAGGTCCCATCATCATTGGCCCCATCTGATATCCTGGGTTAGGATTTTGCTCCTGAGGGGCATCGGCAAAAGCAGTAAAAGCAAGCCCACCAATTAAACCTACCACTGCTAATCCCTTCAAAACCTTCCTCCTCATCTTAGCACCTCCTCCTTGGATTTTATTTTTATTTATATCTTTCAAATTTTGTGCCTGAATTTTTACCATGAAAAATCAGGTCTTAAAAAGGAGGCTGAGCTTTCCTTTTGCAATTTTTGCAATATAAAGTATCTTTCCTTTGCAAATTTTGCATTATATTTATAGAGCATGGAACCTAAAAAATTGCTTCTTCTTGGTATTTTCTGGCTAAGCACTTTGATTTTTGGTGGAACTCTTGGGTATATAATCATTGAAGGTGCAAACCCCTTTGATGCCCTCTATATGACTGTAATTACTATAACCACTATCGGATACGAAGAATATGTGCCCCTTTCCACAGCAGGAAGGATTTTTACCATCTTTCTTGCCCTTGGAGGTGTAGGCTTTTTCTTTTATATCTTAGCAGTATTCAGTGAGATTGTAGTTAAAAATACCGTTGAAAATTTGTGGGGGAAAAAGATGGAAAAGCAAATTGCTAAATTAAAAGATCATTGCATTCTTTGTGGATTTGGAAGAATAGGTAGATATATCTATGAATTTATCCATCAAGAGATACCCATGGTTGTCATTGAAAAAAATTCAGAAATTCTCAAGGAATTAAAAGAAAAGGGAATCCTTCATCTTGAAGGAGATGCCACTTCTGAGGAGATTCTTATTAAAGCAGGAATTGAAAGAGCTAAATATCTCGTTGCTGTCCTTGGAGAAGATGCTGAAAATGTTTATATAGTTCTTACCGCAAGGAATTTAAATCCCCAGCTTTATATTGTAGCAAGGGCGGATAATCCAAGAGTGGAAAAGAAGCTTCTTCAGGCTGGAGCTAATAGAGTATTATCTCCTTATGTAATTGGAGCAAGAAAAATGGCCCTTTCCCTATTAAAACCCAATGTGATGGATTTTATGGAAATTGCCTCCCCTGAACTTCAAATGGATTTACAAATTGAGGAAATCTTTGTGGAGGAGGGTTCAACCCTTGCTCATAAAACCATTCTGGAAAGCAAAATCCGAGAACAAACCAATGCCATTATCCTTGCAATAAAAAGAAGATCTGGTGAAATGGTCTTCAATCCGAGTTCACAAGAAAAAATTCTTCCCGGAGATATCCTGATAGCCCTGGGAGAAAGAAAAAAACTTGAAATTTTAAGTGACCTTGCCAAAAAATTAAAAGACTAAGGTTTTCTTATATTCTCCTTTAAGGGAGTGTTTCCCAGCCTCTGTAATAAGCACCTTCACCAGGGCTCCTTCAAGACCTGTCCTTGGGGCTGTAAAATTAACAACCACATTGGTGGTGGTTCTTCCGGTAAGTTTTTGAGGATCCCTTTCACTTTTACCTTCAACAAGAACTTCTACCTCTTTTCCCACATAAGAACCATAAATTTCTTCAGTAATCCTTGCCTGAACCTCATGCACCTTCTTAAGTCTTGCTTCCTTTATCTCTTCTGAAACCTTATCCTCAAATTTTCTTGCAGAGGTAAAAGGGCGATCAGAATATTTAAAGGAAAACACCTCATGAAATCTCACTTTTTCAAGCATATCAAGGGTCTCAAGAAAATCCTCTTCACTCTCACCTGGGAAACCAACAATAATATCA
Organism: Caldimicrobium thiodismutans; assembly: GCF_001548275.1. Lineage (GTDB taxonomy): Bacteria > Desulfobacterota > Thermodesulfobacteria > Thermodesulfobacteriales > Thermodesulfobacteriaceae > Caldimicrobium > Caldimicrobium thiodismutans. Next base: position 1,694,963 of record NZ_AP014945.1, on the reverse strand, counting down.
GAGGTTATAGCAATCTCAGGGCAGAGGCTTCTAAGTTTTTCTACCTTTTCAAGATATTCCTCTTTAGTGTATTTCCGGTTCATTCTTTTAAGAATTTTGTTTGAACCCGCCTGAAGGGGCAAATGAATATGCTTGCATACCTTTGGATTTTCTGCAATAACCCTCATCAGTTTTTCAGAAAGATCCTTGGGATGACTGGTTGTAAAACGGATTCTGAATAAACCTTCAATCTGGAATAGCATGACAAGAAGATCTGCAAAATCAGGGTATCCACTCTCTTTCAGCCCGTAGGAATTAACATTCTGCCCAAGTAGGGTAATCTCCTTAACTCCTTCCTTTTTTACCAGTTCTTCAGCTTCTTTGAGTATTTCCTCTGGAGGTCTGCTTATTTCCCTTCCCCTCACATAGGGCACAATACAGTATGTGCAAAAATTATCGCATCCCTGCATAATACTGATATAAGCTTTTACTCTTTTAGGTTTCATTTTTTTAGAATTATCCTCTGGTAAAACTAAGGGAATCTTAAAATCCTCTTTTAATTCCGTATAAGCCACAGGTTTACCGGTTTTTATAAGCTCTTCAAGAGCCTCTCTGATTCTGTAAAATCCCTGAGTTCCGAGAACCAAATCAAGATAGGGAAATCGCTCAAAGAGTCTTTCCCCTTCTTGCTGAGCCACACAACCCATTGCTCCAATAATAATTTCTGGCCTTCTAAGTTTTAACTCTTTATAGCGTCCAATTTCACTGTAAAGCTTGTGTTCTGGTTTTTCCCTAACTGAACAAGTATTGATGAGAATAAGATCTGCTTCCTCAGGATTATCTACAGGCTTAAAGTTGTCTTTTAATAGCAGATAAACCCTTTCCGCATCATTTTCGTTCATCTGACAGCCAAAGGTCTTAATATATAGCTTTTTCATATGCCAAAATATAACTCAACTTTAAAAATTTTCAGCTGCATAAGTTCATATCCCCAGAAGAAAAATCCTGTTCCCTATGACCTTTTTGCCAAGGCCTTCCTCAAAGATCCTGAAAACTTAAAAGGCTTCCTCTCAACCTTCCTCCCTGAGCATATTAAAACTCATCTTGACCTTGACTCCCTTAAAATCATCCCTGAAGAGCAGGTCTCCCTCTCTCCCTGTTTTACCCCTTGTGTTTTATGAAGGGGATAAGCCCTGGGGGTATCCTGAAAGGATAGAGGAGATATTTTCAGTGCCAGAGGGATTAAAGGGAGAACTTTTTAAGGTTCATGTGGTAGATTTAAAGAGGGTGGAGGATGAGAAGATTTTGAGGGTATTTGATATTTTAGCAGGGCTTGGGTGTTATCTTTATTTAATGAAGGCGGAAACAAGAGAATTTGAAAGATGGAGTTAAAGAGCTTTTGGGATAGAGTGGGAGAGAAGTTTTATAAGCAGGGGAAATATCAGTGGTTAATTGAGGATGCAAGGGAGCTTGTGCTTGAGGCCATAGAGGTGAAGCTGATGTGCTATAAGTTCAGGAAAATTTTACTTTTCTAAACCACTTTAGAACTACCTTTTAAATTAATATTAAAAAGGGTGGGCTATGCCCACACCCTTTTATTTAGAAGTATCTGTTTGCTGTGGACTTTCTTCAGAAGTAGACCCTTCTTTTGATGGAGCTGGTTCAACTTTTTCAGGTTCAATTTCAGATTCCTTTGTTGAAACCTCTTCAGCTGAAGCTTCCTTAGATTCAGTTGGTGCTAATCCATATTCCTTCTTTTTTCTCTCAATAAATTCTTGGAGCCTTTTTAAGCGTTCTCCACCCCTCTTTGATTTTCTGAAAGAGACCTTTTCTTCAACGAGCTCCACAATAGCAGTTTCAGCTGAATCTCCCCTTCTCAAACCTATCTTGATAATCCTTGTATAGCCCCCAGATCTATCTAAAAATTTTTCTCTCAATTCTGAAAAAAGTTTTTTAACCACCTCTTTATCTTGAAGAAAAGCTAAAGCCCTTCTACGAGAAGCAAGATCTCCCCTTTTTGCCAAGGTTATCATTCTTTCTGCAAACCTTCTGAGTTCTTTGGCCTTAGGAAGGGTGGTTGTAATTCTTCCATGCTTTAGGAGATCTCTTACCTGATTTCTCATAAGGGCTAATCTGTGCTCAGTGGTTGATGTAAGTCTTCTACTTATTTTTCTGTGTCTCATCTCTTCTTCCCCCTCAAATCTTCAAGTATTATTCAGACAAAACCTTAGGAGGCTTCCACTTAATATCTTTCATACCAAGATTAAGATTATACTGGCGAAGTTTCTCTACAATCTCATCTAAGGATTTTCTTCCAAAACTTCTGATCTTTAGAAGCTCAGATTCTGTTTTTTGAACCAGTTCTCCAACATAATTTATTCCCGAAGATTTTAAGCAATTTATAGATCTTCCAGAAAGCTCAAGTTCATCCACAGTCATATTAAGATAATTGCATATAGTTATAGGCTCTTTCTTAGGCTTCCCAGTTGCAAAAATCTCTTCTCCTGCCAGAAAGACCATCAATTGCTCAACCAAAATTCTTGCAGCCTGTAAAAAAGCTGACTGGGGGTCAATGGTTCCATCTGTCCAAATTTCAAGAACAAGACTATCGTAATCACTACTCTTACCAACACGAGCAAGACCGACAGTATAATTAACTCTTGTAATAGGAGAAAAAAGGCCATCCACAAGGATTACACCTACCTCATTATTACGAGTATATTCCACAGGTGCATATCCCCTTCCCTTCTCAACTTTTAATTCCATTTCAATCTGCCCATCCCCAGAAAGGGTAGCAATATAATGTTCTGGATTTACAACCTGCCCTATTTCAGCAGGAACTTGAATGTCTCCAGCTTTTACCTCAGCAGGACCACTTTTTTTAAGACTAAAATTAAAAGGGCCCTCCCCTTCTAACTTAAACCTCACTCCCTTTAAATTCAAAATAATATCTGTAACATCCTCTATAACTCCTGGCAAACTGGTAAACTCATGAGGAGCTCCAACAATTCTGACCTCTGTTATAGAATAACCCGGGATAGAGGATAATAATATTCTTCTAAAGGCATTACCTAAGGTTTGCCCAAATCCCCTTTCTAAGGGTTCAATTATAAATTTTCCATAATAGGGGAATTGACTATCCTTGTGAGTTCTAATCCCCTCTGGCTTAATTAATTCCACGGTTTTTTTCATAGATACTTACCCCTCTTGATTAAAATTCGTTATCTGGAGTAAAACTCAATTATATAAGATTCCTGAATGGGTATAGTTATGTCTTCTCTTGAAGGTAAGGACTTAACAACTCCCTTAAAGTTCTCAGCATCCAGCTCAAGCCAAGCCGGAATTCCTCTCTGGACTCTTACCTGCAAATTCTCTTGAATCTGGGAATTACTTCTATATTTTTCCTTAAGTTCAATCACATCTCCAGGTTTGACAATATAACTTGGTATATCCACAGGTCTCCCATTAACTGTAAAAAAGCCGTGATTAACCATCTGTCTGGCCTGAGTTCTGGAAGGGGCAAAGCCAAGTCTATAAACTACATTATCAAGTCTTCTCTCCAGAAGCTGTAAAAGATTGTGTCCTGAAGGCCCAGCCATATTTATGGCCATTTCATAATATTTTTGCATCTGTTTTTCTGAAATACCATAAATTCTCTTAACCTTTTGTTTCTCTCTTAAACGAATTCCATAGTCTGAAAGTTTAATCCTCAGTTGAACAGGACCGTGCTGCCCTGGAGGATAACTCCTTCTCTCAAAGGCACAAGCATCAGTATAGCACCTTTCGCCTTTTAAAAAAAGTTTCATACCTTCCCTTCTGCAAAGTCTACAACGGGCACCTGTATATCTGGCCATATTCTTCTTCCTCCTCTTTTAAATTAAACCCTTCTCCTCTTGGGTGGTCTGCATCCATCATGAGGTATAGGGGTAACATCTTTAATAAGGGTCACCCTAAGACCTGACCCCTGAAGGGCCCTTAAGGCTGCTTCTCTCCCTGGCCCTGGCCCTTTCACATAAACCCAAACCTCTCTCAAACCATATCCTTGAGCCTTCTTCAAGGCATTCTGCATAGCAAGTTGCGCTGCATAAGGAGTCCCCTTCCTGGTTCCTTTAAAACCCTCTGTTCCTCCACTTGCCCAGGAAAGGGTATTCCCCTGCTTATCTGTAATTGTAATAATAGTATTATTGAAAGTGGAATGTATGTGCACAATCCCTTCTGCTACACTTTTTTTGATCTTTTTTTTCCTTGGCTTTGCCACTTTTCACCCTCCCCTATTTCTTCTTTCTTAAAGAACCAGGTCTTGGCCCTTTTCTCGTTCTGGCATTAGACCTTGTTTTTTGTCCTCTAACAGGAAGTCCCATCCTGTGTCTAAGACCTCTATAACATCCAATATCCATTAATCTTTTGATATTATTTCTTACCTGTTTCCGGAGCTCTCCTTCAACCACATGTTCTTTTTCAATTATCTGTCTGAGACGGTTTATTTCTTCTTCCGTCAGATCTTTCACTTTTTTAAACCAATCAATACCAGCCTGAGTGCAAACCTTTTGAGCAAGAGTTCTACCTACACCAAAAATGTAAGTTAGAGCTACATCCACAGGCTTTCTCTCAGGTATATCCACACCTGCAATCTTGGGCATCTCAACTCCTCCTTATCCCTGCCTTTGTTTATGTTTGGGGTTTTCACAGATAATCCGCACTACCCCCTTTCTTCGAATAACCTTGCATTTTCTACATCTTCTCTTAACAGATGGGCTGACCTTCATTTATGCTCCCTCCCCTTCTCCATTTCTGCCTTTGTCCCGCGATAAATAATACGACCGCGAGTTAAATCATAAGGCGACAATTCTACCACAACTGCATCACCTGGCAAGATCCTAATATAATGAACTCTCATCTTGCCAGAAAGATGGGCAAGAACTGTATGACCTGTCTCAAGCTCTACTTTAAACATAGCATTGGGTAAAGATTCAATAACCTTTCCCTCAAGTTGAATCACATCTTCCTTAGCCATTCCTTCTCCATTATAACTGGGATAAAATTATTGGGCCTGAAGGAGTAACAGCAATAGAATGCTCAAAATGAGCTGACAAACTCCCATCCCGAGTTACTGCTGTCCAGCCATCTTCAAGAATCTTTACTTCCCAAGAACCTGCTGAAACCATTGGTTCTATAGCTAAAACCATGCCTGCCTCAATTTTAGGCCCCCTTCCTGCCTTACCATAATTTGGGATCTCCGGAGGTTCATGAAGAGACCTTCCAACACCATGCCCAACAAAATCCCTAATCACATTAAAATTCTCTTTCTCAACAGTTCTCTGAACTGTAAAGGAAATATCTCCTATTTTATTACCAATTCTTGCCTTTTCAATAGCCAAGTATAAGGCAGACTCAGTAACTCTCATAAGTCTCTCAGCTAATTCAGAAACCCTTCCAACACCAACTGTTAAAGCGGCATCCCCGAAATAACCATCATAAATTACACCAAAATCAAAACTCACAAGGTCCCCTTCCTTTAAAACTTTATCTTTGCGAGGCATCCCATGCACAATTTCTTCATTAACAGATATACAAAGGGCATAGGGATATCCCCTATACCCCTTAAACGCTGGTTTAACTCCCTTTTTTTCACAAAGACTTAAAGCCATCTCTTCAAATTCATAAGTACTTTTTCCGGGCCTTACTTCTTCTTTAATTCTATAAAGGATTTCCATTACAATAGCATTAGCCTTACGAAGGATTTCAATCTCCTTGGGAGTTTTTAAAATAGGTCTACCCTTCAAAATAAATCACTACTTTCCTTCAAGTATCTGAATAAGCTGTTTGGTTATCTCATCAATACTTTTACTTCCATCTATTTCCTTTAAAATTCCCTTCTTATTATAATAATCAATAAGAGGAGCTGTGCTTTCGTGATAGACCTTAAGCCTGTTTCTTACCGTCTCCTCATTATCATCAGGCCTTTGATAAAGTTCACCACCGCAGGCATCGCACTTACCCTCAACTTTGGGTGGTTTATATTTTACATGATACATCATGCCACAGGATTTGCAGGTTCTTCTGCCTGTAAGTCTCTCAACAAGTAATTCATCCGGCACAACCAGGGCAAGAGCAAAATCAAGCTTTTTCCCCATTTCAGAAAGAATCTTATCAAGAGCCTCAGCTTGCGCCACAGTCCTTGGGAAACCATCCAAAATAAAACCCTTAGCACAATCAGCCTGAGACAATCTCTCCTTAACCATACCAAGAATAATCTCATCTGGCACAAGTTGGCCTTTATCCATGTATTCCTGAGCCTTTTTCCCAAGCTCTGTTCCCTTAGCCCTGTGTTCCCTTAACATATCTCCTGTAGAAATCTGGGGAATACCATATTTCTCAATCAAAATTTTGGCCTGAGTGCCTTTTCCTGCCCCTGGAGGACCTAAAAATACTATATTCATAGCTCACCTCCAATAATAGATTTTTAGCGTGTTTTAATCTTACTTTGCCTAATAAAGGTCTCATACTGCCTGGAGAGTAAATGGGCCTCAATCTGTCCTACTAAATCCAGGGCAACACCAACCACAATTAAAAGGGAGGTGCCTCCAAAGTAAAAGGGTATGCTCATTTTATAAATCAAAAAATTTGGCAAAACACATATAAAAGCTACATAAAGGGCTCCTATCAAGGTAATACGCATTAAAACCCTTTCAAGAAACTCCTCCGTTGCTCGGCCTGGTCTTATACCAGGAACAAAACCGCCCCATTTTTTAAGATTTTCTGCAACCTCCTTGGGATTAAAAACAACTGCTGTATAAAAATAACAGAAAAATATAATTAAGCCAGCAAAGATAAGGTTATAAAGAATCCCACCTGGACTAAGTAGGCGAGATAGATCCTGAAAAAAGGCCAAAGGCACAAAACTGGCAACTGTGGCAGGAAACATCAATACAGAAGAGGCAAAAATAGGGGGAATAACTCCTGCAGAATTGATCTTTAAAGGTAAATAACTTGTTTGTCCTCCAACCATCTGTCTTCCAACTTGTCTTTTTGCATAATGCACAGGTATTCTTCTCTGAGAAAGCTCCATAAAACAGGTAAAGGCAAGAATACCAAAGAGTAAAAGAAAGATTAAAAGTAAGCCGAAAAAGGAAAATTCACCAGTCTGCACAAACTTAAGCGTCCTAAAGACTGCGGGAAATATTCCAGCTACAATTCCAGCAAAGATAATCATGGAAATTCCATTCCCGATCCCATGCTCCGTCATCTGTTCACCAAGCCAGACCAAAAAAAGCGTCCCCGCACAAAGGGTAATCATGGTCATGATTCTAAAGGTCCAACCAGGATCAGCAACAATGGGAATCCCCGAAGGAGAAACCATTCTCTCAAGTCCAACCGCAATTCCAAAACCCTGAATCAAACAAATAACTACTGTGAGGTAGCGCGTATAATAGGCTATTTTTCTGCGTCCCTCTGGTCCTTCCTTATAATATTCCTTAATATTGGGAAAAACCACAGTCATAAGCTGCATAATAATGGAAGCACTAATATAAGGCATAACCCCAAGAGCACAGATAGAAAATCTTCTCAACGCTCCACCTGAAAAGATATCCAAAAAACCAAAAAGGGTCCCCCCTGCCTTCTGGAAAAACTCAAGAAAGGCTTCTGCATTAATACCTGGGGCAGGAATGTGAATAGCAAACCTGTATATAGCTAATCCGAGAAATAAATAAAAAAGTCTGCGCTTTAACTCTGGTATATTGGCTAAGCCAAGAAGACTCTCTTTTCCGTTCACTCTAAATCAATCTCCCTTAACCTGAGACAAGCTCTACCTTCCCGCCAGCCTTCTCTATCTTTTCAATAGCACTGCGGGAGGCAGAATGAACCTTTACTGTTAGAGGAAAATTTATCTCTCCATCACCAAGAAGTTTTACCAACTTATCTTTTCCCTTTAAAAGCCCTCTGATTTTCATGGATTCAAGGTCAACAATCTCTCCTTCTTTAAATCTCTCTGCCAGATCCTTCACATTTATCACTTCATATTCCACCTTAAATATATTAGTAAAACCTCTTTTGGGAATTCTTCTGATAATAGGAGTCTGACCACCTTCAAAAGTTGGTTTAATATCAAGACCTGTCCTTGACTTTTGACCTTTATGCCCCTTACAAGAGGTCTTGCCATGGCCAGAACCATGACCTCTACCAACCCTTTTTTCCCTGTGCTTAGAATCTGGATCAGGTTTAAGATTATCAATCTTAATCAATTTACTCATTGACTTCCTCCACGCAAACAAGGTGTCTCACCTTTTCTATCATACCCCTAATACTTGGGTTATCCTCTCTTAATACTGATTGACCAACCCTTTTAAGACCAAGGCCTTTTAAGGTTTCCCTCTGTTTGGAATTCCAACCAAATCTACTTCTAACCAGGGTAATCTTAACCTTTTTCATGCCCTCACCCTCGCAAGAATTTCATCAACTTCTTTTCCTCTTTTACGAGCCACATAGTCTAAGCCCTGAATCTGAGAAAGGGCTCTAAAAGTAGCCTTTATGAGATTATGAGGGTTTGTGCTACCAATGGCTTTAGTAACTATATCTGTAATTCCTGCAGCATCCATAACTGCACGCACAGTTCCCCCTGCAATAACGCCTGTTCCCGCAGGAGCTGGCTTAAGTAAAAGAGAAGAAGCTCCAAACTTTACTTTTATACTATGGGGAATAGTTCCCTTAACTATAGGTATCTGAATCATCGTCTTTTTAGCCTTATCAATAGCCTTTCTTATAGCATCAGGGACCTCAGGGGCCTTTCCAAGACCAAAACCAACTTTTCCCTTTCCATCACCAACCACAACTAAGGCTGCAAACCTTAGCTTTTTTCCTCCCTTGGTAACCTTTGTAACCCTACTAATTTGAATAATTTTTTCAATAAACTCTTCTCCTGCCTTTGCCAAAGCTTCACCTCCAAGCCATTCTCTTAAAATTCTAAACCACCACTTCTTGCCCCTTCAGCCAGGGCCTTAACCCTTCCATGATACTTATACCCACCCCGATCAAATACTACCTTCTCTATCCCTTTTGCTTTAGCTTTCTCAGCTAAAAACTTTCCAACTATAAAAGCAGCCTCAACTTTATTTTTGACCTCACCCTTTTCCTTTAATTCTTTAAGCTTTTCCTTAACCTCTGGGGTTAAAGAGGAACAGGCAATAAGGGTATGCCCAGTTAAATCATCAATAACCTGAGCATAAATCTGTTTCTTGCTTCTAAAGATTGCTAAACGAGGTCTCTCCTGTGTGCCGAGGACTTTTTTTCTAATTCTTTTTTTCCTTCTAAGTCTCTTTTCAATTTTTACTTCTGGCCTCATCGTTTCTCCCTCTTATTTTTTACCACCCTTTCCAGATTTTCCTGCCTTTCTTAAAATAGTCTCCCCTGTATATCTAATTCCCTTTCCTTTATATGGCTCAGGTGGTCTCAAGCGTTTAATATTGGCTGCAACCTGACCAAGAAGCTCCTTATCAGCTCCCTCTAAGGTCAGCCTTACCTGAACCTGCTCTGTCCCCTTCTCAGCCTTTGCTGTAATACCCGGGGGAAGAGGAAAATTAATAGGATGAGAATACCCTAAAGAAAAAACAATTTCCTGTCCTTTAACTTCAGCCTTATATCCCAATCCAACAATATCAAGAGATTTGGTAAATCCCTTAGTTACCCCTGTTATCATGTTATTAATCAAGGCCCAGGCTAATCCCTGAAAAGCCTTGGCCTTATTTTGCAATTTTTTCTGAGGGGCATCCTTTTCAACGAGAAGCTGGGTCCCCTCAATTTTAATCCTTACTAAGGGAGGAAGCTTTTTCTCAAGAACTCCCTTAGGTCCTTGCACCTTGATAAGGCCATCTTCTTTTAACTCAATCTTAACCCCCTGTGGTATCTCCACAGGTTTTCTTCCAAGACGAGAAACCTCACCCATTACAATCACCCCTTTACCAAATTTCGCAGATTACTTCGCCACCAATCTTTCTCTTTCTGGCCTCGTAATCAGGCATAATGCCCTGAGATGTTGAAACAATAGCTATTCCAAGGCCATCCATAACCTTGGGAAGCTTTTGATATCCAAGATAGAGTCTTCTTCCTGGCTTACTAACCCGTTTCAATCCTGCAATAACAGGCCTTTTAGCTTCGTCATATTTTAAGGTTATCTCAATTTTGGCCTGGGGTTTCTCCTCAATATATTGAAAATCTTCAATAAATCCCTCTTCCTTTAAAATTTTAACAATCTCCATTTTTAATCTGGAGGCTGGCACAGTCACTGTCTTTTTTCTGGCCCTCAAGGCATTTTTTATCCTTGCCAGCATATCTGCAATGGGGTCTGTCATCATATTTGGTTAAACCTCCTTACCAGCTTGCTTTTCTGATACCAGGGAGTTTTCCCTCCCCAGCAAGTTTTCTAAAACACATCCTGCAAAGCCCGTAAGCTCTGATAAAAGCCCTGGGTCTCCCGCAGATAGAACATCTATTTCTCTTTCTCACCTCAAATTTGGGCTTTCTTTTTGCCTTTTCCAACTGTGCTTTTCTTGGCATTTATGTTTACCTCCTAAAGGGCATTCCCAATTCTTTTAATAATTCATAAGCCTCTTCATCCGTCTTAGCTGAGGTGCTAATAGTAATGCTCATACCCTTTATCTTTTCTATCTTGCTTGAATCTATCTCTGGAAATATAGTATGATCATTAATTCCTAAGGTATAATTCCCTCTTCCATCAAAACCTGACCTTGGAAGTCCCCTAAAATCTCTAACCCTGGGGAGAGCTATATGAATTAGCCTGGTTAAAAAATCATACATTCTCCTTCCTCTAAGGGTTACCATAACTCCTATAGGCATGCCCTTTCTAAGCTTAAATCCTGCAATAGATTTTCTGGCCTTACAAATTCTCGGTCTCTGTCCAGTAATCTGCGTAAGCTCAACCAGGGCCTGATCAATAAGCTTAGGATTTACAACTGCCTCTCCTAAACCTATATTTACTGATATCTTCTCTATCTTGGGCACCTGATGGGGATTGGGATATTTAAACCTTTCCATAAGTCTTGGCTTAACCTCATTATGATATTTCTGCCTCAGATCCATCTTTCCTTACTCCTTTGGCTCAATGATTTCTCCACATTTTTTGCAAGCCCGCACCTTAGTGCCATCTTCCAAAATTTTTCGCCTAACCTTTACACCTTTTTTACACTTTGGACAATAAAGCATAAGATTGCTAACATGAATAGGGGCTGGCTTCTCTACAATACCCCCACTACTGTAAGGGGTTGGCTTCGTATGCCTTTTGACAATATTTACTCCCTCAACTACTGCCCTGCCCTTACGAGGAAAAACCTGTAAAATCTTACCAATTTTTCCCTTATCCTTACCAGTAATCACAACCACCATGTCATTCTTTTTAACATGGCATTTTGCTTCATGCGGCTTGGGTAAATTTTTATGAGATCCTCTCTTCAGCATAAAGATCCTCTCCTTTATAACACTTCAGGGGCAAGGGAAATAATCTTCATAAATCCCTTGGCCCTTAATTCTCTTGCTACAGGCCCAAAAATACGCGTCCCAATGGGTTCTTTATATTGATTAATCAACACCGCTGCATTTTCATCAAAACGAATGGAAGATCCATCAGCTCTCTGAACCTCTTTTTTGGTCCTCACTATCACAGCCTTAACCACATCTCCTTTTTTTACCTTAGAATTTGGAAGAGCATCCTTAACCGTTGCTACAATTATATCCCCAACAGAACCATATCTTCTCTTAGAACCACCGAGAACTCTAATACACATAAGCTCTTTAGCTCCTGAATTGTCTGCCACATTCAGAAAAGACTGCTGCTGTATCATAGATTATTCCCCCCCTTCCTCAGAAGGCTCAACTTCCAATACTTTAGCCCTTTCTAAGATTTCTTTAACTCTCCATCTTTTGCGTTTAGAAAGAGGTCTCGTCTCTTCAATAAGGACCTTATCCCCCATCTTACAGGTATTCCCTTCGTCATGAGCCATAAATTTTTTTCTTCTCTTTGTAAATTTTCCATATAAAGGATGCTTAACAAGTGTCTCTACCATAACCACGACTGTTTTATCCATCTTATTACTTACAACTGTTCCAATAAATTCTTTTTTTCTACCCATGATAAACTTACCCCTTTCTTAAATTTAACTCCTTTTCCTTAAGGATAGTTAAAACTCTGGCAATATCTCTCTTTAAATTTCTTATCTTAAGGGGATTTTCAAGGCGATGAATAGTCTTCTGAAATCTCAAATTAAAAAGCTCTTCCCTCAATTGGGAAAGCTTTTCCTTTAACTCGGGAAGCGAAAGCTCCCTAAGCTCCTTGGCCTTCATTAAAGCTCCTCCCTGCTAACTATCTTACATTTAAAAGGCATCTTAGATGCTGCAAGCTTAAGAGCCTCCTTAGCTACCTCTTCAGGAACACCTGCAATCTCATAGATAATCTTGCCGGGTTTGACTACCGCAACATACCCCTCAACAGGCCCCTTTCCCTTTCCCATACGGGTTTCTGCTGGCCTCTTGGTAATGGGCTTGTCTGGAAAAACTCTTATCCAGATTTTAGCACCCTTTCGGGCTGTTCTGACAATAGCCACACGGCCTGCCTCAATCTGCTGAGCGGTCATCCAGCCCCCTTCAAGAACCTTTAAGCCATAATCTCCAAAGGAAAGGGTATTACCTTTTGTAGCAATACCTCTTACCCTTCCCTTATGCATCTTCCTATATTTGGTCTTCTTTGGCTGTAAAAGCATCTTACCTCACCTCAATAATTTTTATATAACCATTTTTTCTTGTCCGCCTCTTTCAGGTAAAACCTCTCCTTTGAATATCCAAACCTTCACTCCAATAGTTCCGTATTTGGTAACCGCAGTAGCAAAACCATAGTCAATATCAGCCCTTAGCGTTGAAAGAGGAACTCTTCCCACTCTATACCATTCAGATCTGGCAATCTCAGCCCCTCCTAAACGCCCAGAGCACTGTAATTTAACTCCCTGTGCTCCAAATCTCATCACCAAGGTCACTGCTCTTTTCATGGCCCTTCTAAAAGAGACCCTTCTTTCAATCTGCTGGGCAATATTTTCAGCTACCAGTTGAGCCTCAAGCTCAGGCCTTCTAATCTCCTCAACACTTACCTCAATCTCTCTCTCCTTAAATCTCTTTTGAAGTTCTTTTTTTATCTTTTCTATCTCAGCTCCCTTCTTTCCAATAACAATACCCGGCCTGGCTGAATAGATAATAACTTTTACATTATTTCCCGCTCTCTCTATTTCAATCTTTGGAATTCCAGCATGATAATATTTCTCTTTCAGATACTTTCGTATCTGATAATCCTCCTGGACAAACTTAGGGAGCTCTCTTGGTTTAGCTACATAGCGTGATTCCCAGGTTCTGGTAATCCCAATTCTCAATCCTCTTGGATCAACTTTCTGGCCCAAGGCTTACCTCCTCTTCCTTTTCTCTTCTTTTTCTTCTACCTCAATGGTAATATGACTCATTCTCCGCAAAATTCTACTTGCCCTTCCCCAGGCCCTTGGCCAAACCCTCTTTAGCACTGGCCCTTCATTAATATAAGCCCCAGTGACAAATAGCTTATCCACATCAAGACCATAGTTGTTTTCTGCATTAGCTACAGCACTTAGTAAAACCTTCTTAATCAATCGAGAGGCTTTCTTTGGGGTAGCATCAAGGATATTTATAGCCTCACTAACTTTTCTGCCTCTTATTAAATCAGCCACCAATCTTGCCTTATAAGGAGAAATTAAAATATATTTTGCTGTAGCTCTGGCTTTCAAGGTTAACCTCCTTTATTTCTTTTTACCAGAAACCTTTCCCTTATCCGCAGGATGCCCCTTATAGGTCCTTGTAGGGGCAAATTCACCAAGTTTGTGCCCAACCATATTTTCTGTAACATAGACAGGAATAAATTTATGCCCATTATGCACCGCTAAGGTAAGCCCAACCATTTCAGGAATAATGGTTGATCTTCTGCTCCAGGTCTTAATCGGTTTCTTATCCCCTGCCTCTCTTGCCTTAAGCACCTTCTTAAAAAGATGATCATCAATAAAAAAGCCTTTTTTCTTAGATCTGGGCATCTTTTACCTCACCTCTTAACCTTTTCTTCTTTTAAGTATTAGTTTGTCTGAGGCCTTTTTACGGCGAGTTTTAAGCCCTTTAGCAGGCTGGCCCCAGGGTGAACAGGGATGTCTACCACCATGGGTCTTACCCTCACCACCACCAAGGGGATGGTCCACAGGATTCATGGCAACCCCTCTCACATGGGGTTTCCTTCCCCTCCACCTGACTCTTCCTGCCTTACCCCAGATAACATTTTCCCATTCAAGATTTCCCACCTGACCAACTGTTGCCTTACAATTTCCATGAACCTTTCTAATCTCTCCAGAAGGAAGTCTTAATATAACATAATCTTTTTCTTTTCCAAGGAGCTGAGCAAAAGCACCAGCTGAACGGGCTAACTGTCCACCCTTGCCTGGCCTCAACTCTACATTATGCACCATAGTTCCAACAGGTATACTCTTTAAAGGTAGGGCATTCCCAACCTTGATTTCCGCAGACTCTCCAGACATCACTGTGTCCCCAACCTTTAAGCCTTGCGGGGCAAGGATATATCTCTTTTCACCATCCATATATTGTAAAAGGGCAATATTAGCTGACCTATTGGGATCATACTCTAAGGCTATAACCTTAGCAGGAATCCCATCTTTGTCTCTCTTGAAATCAATAATTCTATATAGTCTTTTATGACCACCCCCTCTGAATCTAAGGGTAACTCTACCGTAATTGTTTCTGCCACCAGTTTTTTTAAGAGGCTCAGTTAACGATTTTTCTGGCTCCTTAGGTGTCAACTCAGGATTAATTAAGATGGTCTGAAATCTCCTCCCCGCTGATGTGGGCTTGGACTTTTTTATAGGCATAAAAACTTCGCCTCCTTTTACACAGTTTCAAAAAATTCTATACTCTGGCCCTCAGCAAGCCTGACAATAGCCTTTTTTCTTAAACTTGTTCTACCAGGATTTCTGTAACCACCCTTGGGCTTTCCCTTAGACCTTATCGTCTGGACATCAAGAACCTTTACCTTAAATAACTCCTCTACCGCCTTCTTAATTTCAATCTTATTAGCCTTAGGGTCTACCCAGAAAGAAACCTGATTATTGCCTTCCTTCAAAAGCATACTCTTTTCTGTTATTATAGGTGCTAAAATTATTGTTCTTGGATCCTTCATCTTTTATCTCCTCAGTCTTTCTTCTAATTTAGAAATAGCATTCCTATCAATAATCAGGCTATCAAAATTAAGTATATCATAAACATTAAGACCCTCTACAGCCAAAACCTTAACATTAGGCAAATTATCCACACTCTTTTCAAGAAGTTGATTCCTCTCAGGAAGCACAATTAATGCAGACTTAAGTCCAGCCCTTTTGAGATAGTCTTCCATTACTTTTGTTTTGGGTTTCTCAAGACCAGGAAAGGTCTCTGCTACATAGACATTCTCCGTTAAGGCCCTACTTGAAAGAGCCATTTTTAATCCAAGCCTTCTAACCTTTTTATTTAACTTGAATTCATAGCTTCTGGGTTTAGGACCATGCACAATTCCTCCACCTACCCATTGGGGAGCACGAATTGATCCCTGTCTTGCTCTTCCTGTATGCTTTTGAGACCAGGGCTTTTTCCCTCCCCCTCTAACCTCAGAGCGAGTCTTGGTTGATGCAGTTCCAGCCCTCCACCGGGCCATCTGCCATCTGACTATTTCATGGAGAAGACCCTCCCGGGGAGCTACTCCAAATATATCAAGAGGTAAATCAACTTCCCCCTTAACCTCACCTGTATCGCCGATAAGCTTGGCCTTTATCTCTGTCATAGATCTTACCCCTTACTTAAAATAGACTGTAACATAACCATTGGGTGCTCCGGGAACCCCACCCTGAACCAGCAAAAGATTTTTATCTGGTAATATATCAACTACCTTTAAATTCTTAATAGTTACCCTTTCTGCACCATAGTGGCCTGCCATTTTCTTTCCCTTTATTACCCTTCCAGGAAAGGTATTTGCTCCACTGGACCCCCTTTTCCTGTGCACCTTCTTGGCACCATGGCTCATAGGTTGTCTCTGAAAATTCCATCTCTTAATACCACCAGTAAATCCCCTTCCCTTTGTAATTCCAGCTACATCTACCTTCATACCTTTAGAAATTTCCAGATCCTTTAAAGTAATAATCTGTCCAGGGCTAAAATCTTCTATATTAGCAACTTTAAATTCTCTTAAAATGTAATACCCACTATCTAAACCAGCCTTAAGGAAATGCCCTATCATAGGCATCGTGCACTTAGTAAGTTTCTTAGGATTAAAGCCTACCTGTATAGCATTATATCCATCCTTTTCAGCCCTCTTTACCTGAACCACAGCACAGGGGCCAACTTCAAGCACTGTTACAGGGATACTGTTCCCTTCTTCGTCAAAGATCCTTGTCATTCCAAGCTTTTTTCCAACAATTCCCTCTATCTTCATCTTGATCACTCCCTAACCCTAAGTCTTTATTTCAACCTCTACCCCAGCAGGTAATTCCAACTGCATTAGGGCATCAATGGTCTGCTGAGAGGGTTCTAAAATTTCAATCAGCCTTTTATGGACCCTTACCTCAAATTGTTCTCTTGAATTCTTGTCAATATGGGGAGACCTCAAAACCGTCCACCGGCTAATTTTAGTTGGCAAAGGAATAGGGCCTACAATTTTTGCTCCTGTCTCCTTAGCTGTCTGCACTATATCTACAACAGATTTATCAAGCACCCGGTGGTCATAGCTTTTAAGTTTAATCCTAATTCTTTGTGAGTATATCATTTCTGGAACTCCTCACCTCTTTTATTCTATAATCTTGGTTACAACTCCAGCTCCAACCGTCCTTCCTCCCTCTCTCACCGCAAACCTCAATCCCTCCTCCAACGCTACCGGCTTTATTAACTCCACCTCAAACTCCACATTATCTCCAGGCATCACCATCTCCACTCCCTCCGGTAAACTCACTACCCCTGTAACATCCGTTGTCCTAAAATAAAACTGTGGCCTGTATCCATTAAAAAAAGGTGTATGCCTACCCCCCTCCTCCTTCTTCAATACATATACCTCTGCCTTAAACTTCGTATGCGGCTTTATCGTCCCAGGTTTCGCTAATACCTGACCCCTCTCCACATCATCCTTCCCAACTCCCCTCAACAACACCCCCACATTGTCTCCAGGTAACGCCTCATCCAGTATCTTCCTGAACATCTCAAGACTCGTTGCCACCGTCTTTATCGTTGGCCTTAACCCTACTATCTCCACCTCCTCTCCAGGCTTCAATACCCCCCTCTCCACCTTTCCTGTCACTACCGTACCCCTACCACTTATACTAAACACATCCTCAACCGGCATAAGAAATGGCTTATCTATATCCCTAACTGGCTCAGGTATATAATCATCCATCGCCTTCACCAACTGCCATATCGCCCCACACCACTGACACTCCTCCTTTCCACACCCACACTCAAGCGCCTTCAAGGCACTACCCCTTATCACTGGCACCTCATCCCCAGGAAATCCATACTTGCTCAATAACTCCCTCACCTCAAGCTCAACTAAATCAAGTAACTCCGCATCATCCACCATGTCTATCTTGTTCATAAACACCACCATCGCTGGAACATTCACCTGACGAGCAAGTAATACATGCTCCCTCGTCTGCGGCATAGGCCCATCCGTTGCCGCAACCACAAGTATCGCTCCATCCATCTGCGCTGCTCCTGTTATCATGTTCTTTATATAGTCCGCATGCCCCGGACAATCTATATGCGCATAGTGCCTCTTATCACTCTCATACTCCACATGGGCAAGCTGAATGGTTATTCCACGCGCCTTCTCCTCAGGGGCCTTATCAATGCTATCAAAGGGTATCCACTGGGCATACCCCTTCGTAGATAAAACCCTGGTTATTGCACTCGTTAATGTGGTTTTACCGTGGTCAATGTGTCCTATTGTTCCTACATTTAAGTGGGGCTTCTTACGCTCAAATTTCTGCTTGGCCATAGCTTTTCCTCCTAAATGTTTTTATCCTTTAGCTTTCTTTATTATGGCTTCTGCCAGATGGGCTGGCACTTTTTCATAGTGATCAAATTGCATGGTAAAAGTGCCTCTTCCCTGAGTTAAAGACCTCAGGGTAGTAGCATAGCCAAACATCTCCCCTAAGGGAACAAAGGCCCTAATTACTCTAACATTACCCCTCATATCCATTCCTTCAACCCTTCCTCTTCTTGAAGAAAGGTCCCCCAGAACCTCACCAAGATATTCCTCGGGCAGGACAACCTCAACCTTCATAATAGGTTCCAATAACACAGGATTTGCTCTTTTGCAAGCCTCCTTAAATCCCATAGAACCTGCAATAGCAAAGGCAAGATCTGAAGAATCCACTTCATGATATGATCCATCAATCAAGCGAATCTTAGCATCAATTACTGGATAACCAGCCAGAACCCCTTCCTGAGCCGCCTCCCTTACACCCTTTTCAACAGAGGGGATAAACTCCTTTGGGATAACTCCACCCACGATTTCAGAGACAAACTCAACTCCCTTTCCAGGATTTGGCTCAACAATTAACTTAACATGTCCATATTGTCCACGTCCACCCGTTTGTCTAATATATTTACCTTCAGCCTCAGCAGAGGCTGTAATAGTCTCTTTATAAGCTACCTCTGGCCTTCCCACATTTACACCCACTTTAAACTCTCTAATCAATCTATCCACAATAATTTCCAAATGAAGCTCTCCCATTCCCCAAATCAAGGTTTGCCCTGTCTCATGATTGATTGAAACCCTAAAAGAGGGGTCTTCAAGGGAGATCTTTTGCAAAGCAAGAGATAACTTTTCCTGATCAGCCTTGGTTTTTGGTTCAACTGCAACTGAGATAACTGGCTCAGGAATCTCAAGCTTTTCAAGCTCTATAGGGTTAGCCTCATCACAGAGGGTATCTCCAGTTGTAGTAACCCTTAGACCAAGAGCCGCAACAATGTCTCCAGCTGCTGCCCCTGTTATCTCTTCTCTTTGATTGGCATGCATTCTCACAAGTCTTCCGATCCTTTCTTTTTTTCGTTTGGTAGAGTTATAAACATTCATTCCAGTCTCAATCCGACCTGAATAAATCCTTAAAAAGGTTAAGGTCCCCACAAAGGGGTCTGTCATAATCTTAAAGGCAAGGGCAGAAAGAGGGGCTGATGGATCAGTATGTCTTTCCTCAACTTCACCGGTATTAGGATTAATACCCTTAACTGGAGGGATATCAAGAGGTGAAGGAAGATAATCCACAATAGCATCAAGTAGAGGCTGCACTCCTTTATTCTTGAAGGCCGATCCACAAAGCACTGGGACAAGCTTTAGCTGACAGGTAGCCTCTCTAATAGCCTTCCTTATCTCACCTGGGGAGATTTCCTGTCCCTCAAGATATTTTTCCATTATCTCATCATTAACATCTGCAAGCTTCTCAAGCATCATGATTCTGTATTCTTCAGCCTGATCCCTTAGATGGGCTGGAATTTCTTCGTCATGGAATTTAGCTCCCAAAGTCTCTTCTTCCCAGACAATAGCCTTCATCTCTATGAGATCTATTACTCCAACAAAGGATTCTTCAGCCCCGTATGGAATCTGTAAAGGAAGGGGATTAGCCCCAAGGCGAGCTTTCATCTCCTCAAGAACTCTGTAAAAATTAGCCCCCAATCTATCCATTTTATTGACAAAGGTAATACGAGGAACCCTGTATTTATCCGCCTGTCTCCAGACTGTCTCTGACTGAGGCTCAACTCCTCCTACCGCACAGAAGATCACCACAGCCCCATCAAGAACCCTTAAACTTCTCTCTACTTCAATAGTAAAATCCACATGTCCTGGGGTATCAATGATGTTAATTCTGTGATTTCGCCAAAAGGTGGTTGTGCAGGCAGAGGTAATAGTAATGCCCCTCTCCTGTTCTTGAATCATAAAATCCATAACCGCTGTGCCTTCGTGCACCTCACCGATCTTATAGGTCTTACCTGTATAGTAAAGGACTCTCTCTGTAGTTGTAGTTTTCCCTGCGTCAATGTGCGCAACAATTCCAATGTTTCTGGTGGTCTTCAAAATTTTAAGTTCCTCAGGTGTCATAACCTCACCTTTCCTTAGTTTTTCTAAAAAATAATTATTCCCCTTATCAAAGAAAAGGGGAAATTCTAAAACTCAGACCCTTACTTAATTACCAGCGAAAATGGGCAAAAACCCGGTTAGATTCTGCCATACGATGGGTATCTTCCCTCTTCTTTATGGCAGCACCTTTTTCATTATAAGCATCCCAAAGTTCATTGGCAAGCCTTTCAACCATAGTTCTTTCACTACGGGCTCTGGCTGCATTAATTAACCACTTAATAGCCAGAGAAATCTGACGATCAGGCCTTACCTCCACAGGCACCTGGTAGTTTGCACCACCAATTCTCCGAGATCTGGTCTCAATAAGGGGTTTAACTTTTTCTACAGCGGTCTCAAAGATTTTTAAAGGCTCTTCCCCACCAGATCTTTCCCTCAGGATCTCCAAGGCGGAATAAAAAATCTTACGGGCAGTATTTTTCTTTCCATCTCTCATTAAATTATTAATAAATTTAGCCACCAAAACACTTCCAAACTTGGGATCTGGTGGAACTATTCTTTTTGGGACTGGTCCTTTCCGTGGCATCTTTTAATTACTCCTCTTATTTGGTTGTTTTAGGTCTTGGTGTTCCATATTTGGAACGGGATTTCTTTCTGTTTTGAACACCAGCAGCATCAAGGGTTCCTCTAATAATCTTATATCTGACACCAGGTAAATCCCTAACACGCCCTCCTCTTACAAGGACAACAGAATGCTCCTGAAGGTTGTGCCCAATTCCCGGGATATAAGCAGTCACCTCAATACCATTAGTTAGCCTGACTCTGGCTACCTTTCTTAAAGCGGAGTTTGGCTTTTTAGGTGTAACAGTATAAACCCTTACACAAACTCCTCTTTTCTGAGGATTGCCCTGTAAGGCAGGGGATTTAGATCTCTTTTCCTTCTTTTTTCTTCCCAGCCTAACTAATTGGTTAATGGTTGGCATTTTTCTTTTCCCTCTCCTTTTTTCCTAAAAATTGACAAGCCCTTTATATACAACTTTTTTCTAATCTGTCAAGAGGCTCAACTTAAAATTTATCAGAAGGCAAGCTCTCTTAAAAGGTCTGAAGCAGTAATAATTCCTACAGGCATAAATTTGCCTATGCTTGAAGGACTTACAACAAGTAATCTATGAACCTTATGGGCAAACATCTTCTGAGCTGCCTCCCTCAGGGTCGCACTACCCTCAATGGTATATGGTTTGGGACAGAGTAAATCTTCTGCGGATTTTTCCAAAAGCTCTTTCCCATATTTCTTTAAACCTGACAAAAGATCCGTTTTACTGATTATCCCGAGAAATTCACCGTTATCAGCAACCACGATAACCGCTGAAATCCTGTTATTAAGCATAGTTTCAACTATTTCAGTTACAGAAGCCCTTTCTGAGACAGTGAAAAGAGTTCTACTCATGACATCTGCTACCCTTTTTTCTTCAACCCTCATGCTATTACTCCTTTTAAATTTTTAAAATAATTATAACAAATTTTTTAAAAAGAAAAAGGGCTGCATAAGTTCAGATCCTTACAAGAAAAAAGGAAGGGTGGTAAAAGAGGAATTAGATATCTATACAAGGAAGGCTTTACAAGTCTGTAAAAGTAACACAGGCAATCTTGCCTGTGGAGGCAAATTACACTCCAATGTATGAAAGAAACACAGACAAGAATGTCTGTGCTACAACAGACCCACAAAAAAATTCAAGGGGTATAAAATTTTAAACCCTTACTATTTAAGTCTCAAAAGACCTGGACTCAAACATAAGCCTTGACAAGATGTCTCCTCTTGTTTATTTTATGATTTAAAACCAATTCACATCAATTTCTTCAAAGGAGGTGTTTTGTGCTCAAAATAAGACCAAAAAAGGAGAATTTTTGTCTTGTAGAAAAGGAAAATCCAGAGCTATACAAAGAGCTTTTTCCTTATATTGAGCCTCCGAGGATCTTTTTTGATGGCAAATATATTCCTCCTCAGCCACCTGCCCAAATTTATATTACCGATACCACTTTTAGAGACGGTCAGCAGGCAAGGACTCCTTATACTCCTGAGCAAATTGAAGCCCTTTATAAATTTTTACATCGTTTGAGTGGCCCCAAAGGTATAATTCGCAAGACCGAGTTTTTTCTCTATACCCCCAAGGATAGGGAAGCCTTAGAGAGATGTCTCTCCTTGGGTTATCCCTATCCAGAAATTACAGGCTGGATAAGGGCTAAAAAAGAGGATCTAAACCTTGTCAAAGAGGCAGGACTTAAAGAGACCGGTATGCTTACCTCCTGTTCAGACTATCATATTTATCTCAAACTTGGGAAAACAAGAAAACAGGCTTTAGAGGACTACTTAGCTGTTGTTAAAGAGGCCCTTTCTTATGGAATAAAACCCAGATGCCATTTTGAGGACATAACCCGCGCGGATATCTATGGATTTGTTATTCCCTTTGCTATTGAGCTTATGAAACTAAGGGAGGAGAGTAAAATTGATATCAAAATTAGGCTCTGTGATACCCTTGGGGTTGCTGTTCCCTATCCAGAAGCGGTTTTACCAATAAGTGTTCCCAAACTTGTAAGGGCCTTTATTGATGAGGCTGGAGTTCCAGAGGAACTTTTAGAATGGCATGGACACAACGATTATTATAAATCAGTGATTAATGCAACTGCAGCCTGGTTATATGGCTGTTCCTATGTTAATACCTCTCTACTTGGTATTGGTGAAAGGACCGGAAATACCCCTCTTGAAGCCATGGTCTTTGAATATATTGCTTTAAAGGGAAGCCCTGATGGAATGGATACAACTGTTATAACAGAGATTGCAAATTACTATAAGACGGTATTACATGAAAAAATTCCTTTTCGTCAACCCTTTGTGGGAGATGACTTCAACGCTACTCGGGCAGGAATTCACATTGATGGTCTCATCAAAAATGAAGAGATCTATAACTCCTTTGATTCTGTAAAAGTCTTAGGAAGGCCAATTCATATTATCATTACCGATAAAAGCGGAACTGCTGGAGTGGCTTACTGGGTAAATACCTATCTTAATCTCCCTCAGGAGAAAAAAGTTGATAAAAAACATCCAGGGGTCGTGAAAATATACAAAAAAATTCTTGAACAATATGAGAGGGGCAGGATTACCTCTATTTCAAATGAAGAGATGCTTGCCCTTACTAAAAAGTATATTCCAGAACTTTTTGAGTCTGAATTGGATCATCTCAGAAATTATGCCATCAATCTTATAAGCAAACTCATTGAAGAGTTTGTCCAGGAAAGGGATATCATTTCCCTTGAGGTTAAAAGAATTAGACCCCTCTTTGAAAACTTTCTTGACGAGCACCCTTACATTCAGTTTATTTACATTGTTGATACTGAAGGGAAACCAATTTTTGGTCTTACTAAGGATTTAGAATACAAAAAAGAGTTTGAGAGGCTTTTTGCTACCGAGACCTTTGAGGATAGGGAATGGTTTATCAAGCCCCTAAAAACAGGTAAAACCTTTGTCTCCAAATTTTATACTTCAAGAATTACAGGAAGTCTCTGTATAACAGTTTCTGCTCCTATCCGTAATGCAGAAGAGGAAATCATCGGGCTTCTGGGAATGGATATCCGGTTTGAGGATCTCGTCAAGATGGAAAGCGAAAATGAAACTTAAACTTTTGATTTTATTGATTTTTCTCATAAATCTGGCCTTACCTTCGGGATTTGCCCAAAATGAGGGAATTATTACTATTACCCCTCAGAGCTATTCTAAAGTTATTATACGAATTCCCCCTTTGGAAGGTGATTCAGGAGATAATGCCGGGGAGCTATTAAGGAATCTCTTAAACTATCACCTTTTTTGTCTGGCTTTAAAAGAGCCCCCTCTTACCGGATTCAAAAACAAAGAATTTTATCTCAAAGGAAAAATAACCTCCTCAGAGAGATTTTTTAATTTTTCAGGGGAACTCTGGGATGTATATGAGAATAAGCCCCTCAAAAAATATTCTGCAGAGGGTTCATCTCTTGAAAGATTGATTTATGCTATAGCGGATCAAATTATTCAAGATATTTCCCCTTATAGAGGGGTAAGTGAGACGCGCTTTGCCTTTGTTAAGCGCACCTCAACCGGGGACAACCTTTATATCATGGACTTTTCCAAAAGGAATCTCCGTAAAATTCGCTCCTCTGATTTAATCCTTTTTCCTAAGTTTTCAGGAAGTGGGAAGCAATTAGCCTATATTGTTTATGAAAGGGAGCACTATTTTTTGGAAATTTATTCCTTAATCACCCGGGAAAGAAAAAAGCTTGAGGTGAAGGGACTTAGCTCTGCCCCCCTCTGGTTGCCTGATGAGAAAAGCCTCATTCTTACGCTTGGTAAGAACGATGAGATAAATATCTACCAATTTTTCTTAGAAACTCAAAAATTAATCCCCCTTACCTCAGGAAAGGGTGTTCATCAAGCCGGTAGTCTCTCTTCTAATGGAAAATATCTGGCTTATGTAGCGGACACTTCAGGGAGACCTCAGGTTTATCTTTTAAATCTTGAGACCTTAAAGCCCCAGAGAATCTCCTTTGAAGGCAAGCATAATACAGCCCCCCGTATTTCTCCCAAAGGAAATCTGCTCCTCTATGTCTCATCAAGTGGAGGAGATAGAACCCTTGTTTTATACAACCTTAAAACCGGAGAAAAAAAGAGCCTTTCAATACCTTACACTTTAACCGATCCTTCCTTTTCCCCCTCTGGAGACTTTCTTATCTTCAAGGGGAAGGGAAAAAAGGGAGGGGGCATCTATCTAATGCATCTTGATTCTCTCCTGATTTATCCCTATCTACCATTTGAAAATCTCTATTATCCGGACTGGGGAAAACTTTTTTAAAAGGAGTCTTTATGGAAGAAAAGACCTATGAAAAGGTAAGAGATCATATTTACAAAAATGATAGACTTTTTGCTTTTCTCGGGGCTGAGGTAACAGACATGGGAGAGGGTTTTGCTGAGGTAAGCATGACGGTTACAGAAAATCATCTGAATGCAGCAGATGTTTGTCAGGGGGGTGTAATTTTTACCTTAGCAGATTTAGCCTTTGCCTTAGCCTCTAATTCCTATGGCACTTTAGCCTTAGCTATAAATGCCACTATAAATTACTTTAAACCAGCCAAGATAGGAGATACTTTAAAAGCCAGAGCAGAAGAATTCAACCGGGGAAAAAGTCTTGCCACCTATCACATTACCATCACCAAAGAGGGAACTAATGAAAAAGTGGCCTTTTTTACAGGAATGGTTTACCGCTTTGATAAATCCATTTTTTCTGAATAGGAGTCTGCTATCCCTTACTCCATCCTCCCATTTGGCAACGACTTTTAACCCAACCAAGCTTTTGAGAGTTGAGGGACAGAGGGACAGACTCCTAATAGGGCTTTTAAGCTTAGGTGCTATGGAGTTTTTGTCCCTCGTTTTTTTAATAAGCAAAGGTGAGATGCTAATATTATAAATATTTGTAGGAGGAAATTAATATGCCCATTGTTAAAATTGAGCTTTTTTCAGGTAGAAGCATTGAGATCAAGAAAAAGATAGCTCAAGAGATTACAGATATTCTGGTTAAGAATTTAAATATCCCTTCTGAGGCAGTAATAATTATTTTTGACGACATTGAAAAGCACAACTTTGCTCAAGCTGGAAGACTGGCTGAGGAGAGTTCATAAAAATCTGTCCCTAAGGTGTCAATACCTACTATTGCTGGAAAGTTTTCAACCTTGATTCTAAAAAAGGCTTCCGGACCAAGTTCTGACCAAGCTATAGCTTCAACTTTTTTTACAAATTGAGACAGATAAGCTCCTGCTCCTCCAAAGGTAATAAAATAAACCCTCTGGTAGGTCCTGTGAAGTGTTCTTGCTAAAGAGCCTCTTTTACCCTTACCCATGGTTGCAGAAATACCAAGCTTAAAAAAATTCTCAAGAAAGGGGTCCATACGAGAGGAAGTTGTAGGGCCACAGGCACCAATTATTTTCCCTGGAGGGGGTGGTGTGGGCCCTACATAGTATATTAGCTGGTTAGTAAAATCAAATTTGAAATCACCCTTTTCAAGGGCAGACAAAATCCTTTTATGAGTAGCATCCCTTCCACAGAGTATCCAGCCAGAAATTTGAAGCATCTCACCAGCTTTAAGATCCTGCAAAAGGGAGCTATCCTCAAGAGGAAAAATCAGCCTTTTTCTTTCTGAAGCTGATATCATCCTTAAAAACATTTAAGAGTAACAGATTCAGCAAACTTTTCTCTTTCTTGAGAACTCATGGTCTTAATAAGATCAGCAAGTTTAACATTTTTAAGCATGCACTCTATATACTGGGCAAGTCTTCTCCAGATAGGGAAGGCTACACATTCATCCACCTCGTCACATCCTTCAGAGGGATCAATACAAGAGGCTACACATACAGGACCCTCTAAGGGCTCTAAAACATCGTAAAGGGTAATCTCATCAGGAGATTTCCTAAGGACATAACCTCCCCCTGGCCCACGAGAAGAACGAATAAGCCTTGCCTGTCTCAAACGATTAAGAATCTGAGCAAGATAGACCCTTGAAATCTTCTGTTTCTCTGAAATCTCATCCAGGGTAATTCCCTCTGGATAGGCTTTAGCAATTTCATACATAGCCCTTACCGCATACCGACCCTTCGTTGAGAGTCTAAACATTTTTAACCTCCTCCTTTGAATTTTAATATTTATTTTTATTTTTCATTAACATAATAAAATTTACGAAAATATCAAGACCCTCATTAAAGATTTCACAGAGCTTAAAGAACACAAAGAAAGGGCAAGAGTTCAGTATCCTTGTAATAGAATTTTGATGAACCTTAAACCAAAGGGGGAAATGGGGGATAAGTTCATATCCTTACAAGAAAAAGGGTGGTAAAAGGTAAGAGGTGAGAGGAGAAGTAGTAGAAAAATCCTCTTAAATCTCAAAAGATATGGACTTATACACTATCTTGAAATACCTCTAAATTCTGGCAAAATACCTCTATGTCAGGAAAGAAACCTCCTGTTCCCTATGACCTTTTTGCCAAGGCCTTCCTCAAAGACCCTGAAAACTTAAAAGCCTTCCTCTCAACCTTCCTCCCTGATCACATTAAAACTCATCTTGACCTTGACTCCCTTAAAATCATCCCTGAAGAACAGGTTTCCCTTTCAAGAAAAAAGCGAGAAATCCCAGATCTTGTTGCAGAGGTTAATCTCCTTAGTGAAGGTAAACCTTCAACCAAAGCCCATCTCTATATCCTCATTGAGCACAAAAGTGCACCTGATAAAAGGATTTACCTTCAGATTTTAAATTACATAACCGCATTAAATGAGAGGTCTCTCAAGGAGGGGAAGGGGTATGTGCCTGTTTTACCTCTTGTGTTTTATGAAGGGGATAAGCCCTGGGGCTATCCTGAAAGGATAGAGGAGATATTTTCAGTGCCAGAGGGGTTAAAGGGAGAACTTTTTAAGGTTCATGTGGTTGATTTAAAGAGGGTAGAGGATGATAAGATATTGAGGATATTTGATATCTTAGCAGGGCTTGGGTGTTATCTTTATTTAATGAAGGCGGAATCACTGGATTTTGAAGAGATAATTGAAGTTATTACAAGGGCGACAGAGAGATTAGTAGCAATAGGGGAGAAAGGAAGATGGGAGATGGGATTTTTGATTAGGATATCTGAAATAAAGTTCAGGGTTGACGGGGAGGTAATCTGGTTTAATATATTAGATAGTTGTGAAGAAGAGGGGGTAAAGATGGAGTTAAAGAGCTTTTGGGATAAAGTGGGAGAGAAGTTTTATAAGCAGGGAATTGAGCAGGGAATTAAGCAAGGGATTGAGCAGGGAATTGAACAGGGGATATATCAGGGATTAATACAGAATGCAAGGGAGCTTGTGCTTGAGGCCATAGAGGTGAAGCTCGGGTATGTGCCGGAGGAAGTGAGAGAGAGGGTGGTAAGAGAGGAGGATAGAGGAGTTCTTAAGGAGTGGCTGAGGAAAATAATTCTTGCGAAGAGCTCTGAAGATATCTTTAAACTCTTTGAAAGCTAATAATTTCATCAAATTTTATTTTTGCGTTTTCTATAAGCTTAGGTAAAAATTTGTAGGGGTTTAGAATTTTTAACCTTTACAACAAAAGCATTACCCCCAATTAATTAGTTCAAATTATCAATAGATTCAAAAGTTACTCCTTATGCAAAAATAAGGTCAAACCACTCAAACCACATACATTTCATCATCAATATATGGGCAGAATCAATGGAAGGGCAAATCTATAGCCACAAATGGGCAAACACATAAGGTTTCCCCTGCTGAAAATAAATATTATTCAAAAAGGATTGACTTAGATTGAATGTAAGGGCAGATTTATATCTCAAAAGACATAAACGCATACAAGGGGCTTGACACACTCAAAAAGAGAAGTTTAATAAGGAAAACTTTAACCATTTGTGGGTAGTTATGATTAGAGTTTATCGTTCTGAAAGAGGGCTTCTTGTTCCTGCTGAAAAGATTCAAGATGAGACCTGGATCTGTGTTACTACTCCAACTGAGCTTGAATTAAACTATCTGGAAACAAGGCTTAAAATATTTCCTGAATTTTTGAGATATCCCTTAGATGAAGAGGAAAGGCCTCGTCTTGAAAAAGAAGAACAGCAAGTACTTATGATTATTCGCATACCGGTTCCAGCTGGCTCAGGTCTCTATGTTAAATATGAGACCATTCCCATTGGTATCATAGTAACAGAAGAAAATATTATCACTATATGCTTGGTTGATCATCCTATTTTTGAAGACTTTATAGCCTTTGCCAACAAAAGTAAGACCTTTGACCTGGAAAAACCTGTAACCTTTCTCCTTAACTTCTTTTTTATGGCCACCAATCTGTATTTAAAATTTTTACGGCAAATTGATAAAGCCATTGAGGAATATGAGGAGGCCATTTTTAGAGCCTTAAGTAATGAAGAATTTTTGCGCATGCTCACTCTTGAAAAGACCCTTACCTATTTCAATACCTCTCTACAGGGAAATGATATGGTCTTAACCAAACTACAAAGTGGAAGATATTTAAGATTGACAGAGGAAGAACTTGAACTCCTTGAAGATGTTCAGATTGAAAACAAACAGGCTGTGGAGATGACCAAGGTCTTTACAAGTATTCTTGCCAATACCATGGATGCCTATGCCTCTATTATTAATAACAATGTCAATGTGATTATGAAGTTTTTGGCAAGTATAGCCATAATTCTTTCCATTCCTAACACTATTTATAGCCTATTTGGTATGAATATTCCCCTTCCTTTTCAGCAATTGGAACCTCTTAAAGAGAGCCCTCATGCCTTTTATGTGGTTAATGCTATAGTTATCGGTCTTTGTCTTTCCCTTCTCCTTCTCCTCAGAAAAAAACGCTATCTCTAAGGAGCCTCCATGGATTATTTATATCCCCTTATCCTCGGGCTTATTCAGGGGCTTACCGAGTTTCTTCCCATTTCAAGCACAGGACATTTAGTGCTTATAGCAAAATTTTTCCATATCCCCTCAAATCTTGCCTTTGATGCCTTTATCCATCTTGGTTCTTTTCTGGCAATACTTATCTATTTCTGGAAAGACCTCCGGGAAATCTGGTCCCTTAAGTGGTATATCATAGTCTCGGCTATACCCGGAGCACTTGCTGGTTTTACCCTTGAACACTTGATTGAAAACCATCTAAGAAGCCCCTTAATGGTTGCCTTTTTCTTAAGTTTTATGAGTTTACCCCTTTTGCTTGGTGAGAGATTTGGAAAAAAGGAAAACACTTTAAGGGCCCTTTCTTTTTCCAAAGCTCTGGGAATTGGTTTATTTCAAGCCTTAGCTTTACTTCCTGGCACCTCTCGAAGTGGAATAACCATCTCTGCAGGGCTTATTCTCGGGCTAAAAAGAGAGGATTCTGCAAGATACTCCTTTCTTGCAGGTGCTCCTTTAATTCTTGGAGCAGGTTTATATGAGGGCCTAAAACTTATTAAAACCAATAGTATTCCCTTAACCTATGCCCTAACAGGATTTTTCTCCTCAGCTCTTTTTAGCTTTCTTGCCATAGCCTTTCTCCTTAACTTTCTTAAAAAACACAGCCTTTATCCCTTTATCCTTTACCGGATTCTCCTTGCCCTCCTTGTTGTGTTAATATACATTTTATAAATATTTCCCCCCCCGCCTAAGTTCACATCCTTAAAAGAAAAAAGAAAGGGTGGTAAGAGGTAAGATGTGAGAGCAGGGGAAGCCCTTGTGTGTCTGCCCAATAATGTAAAGGACCTCATAACAGACAAACACATAAATTTTCCAAAAGATGGCAAACACATAGGTTTGCCTCTACAAAATACAGGTTCATTTTCCTACAACCGAAGTAGGAGAAAAATCCTCTTAAGTCTCAAAAGATATGGACTTATACAGGGACTGGTATTTTTTTAAAATTTTGTTATCTTATGGCAGGGAAGAAAAATATGGATATTAAAAATTTAACACTTGAAACTGAACTTATTACTATCAGGGGTAAGACCTTAAGGCTTTTTCGTCCTGCTAAACTTGAGGAAGTCTTTCAAGGTGATCCCTTTTTAGAAACGGAAAAATTTCCGCTCTGGTTAAAGCTCTGGGAGGCTTCAATTGTGCTAACGGATTATTTAGGAAGTCTTCCTCCTGGAAAGGAAATTCTTGAGCTTGGGGCAGGGCTTGGTGTCATAAGTCTCTTTGCCTCAGCCTTTGGTCACAGGGTCTTAGCAACAGACAAAGAAGAACTTCCTCTTAAACTGCTTGAAAAATCCGCTAAGGAAAATGGTCTCTCTCTTAATATTCAAAAACTTGACTGGCTTGCACCAGAAATATCTAAAAAATTTGACTTAGTAGTGGGTGCTGAAATCATCTTTAAAAAATCCCATTTTGAGCCTCTCATAAACCTCTTTAAAAGCTCGCTTAAGCCTGAAGGTGAGGTTCTTCTTGCACACTCAGCAGAGAGAAAGCGAATTCTTATCCCCTTTCTTCACAGGGCTCAGGAATTTTTTGAAATTCAAACAAGTATCAGGAAACTGAGATCTCAAGAGGAAACTCAGGAAGTCATTCTAAACAAACTTCTTCCCAAGCGTGAAGGTTAAAGAGGCCCTTCTTTATCTTCAAGAAGCTCTCTTAGAGGTTGAGGATCCAGTTTCTGCAAGATCTTCTGCCCTGATAATTCTTGCTCACTTCCTTAAAACCTCGCCTCTTAATGTCTTTCTTTATCCGGAAGAGGAGATTCCTGATGAAGAACTGAAAAAGATCCTTGAAAAAAGGCTTACTTTCAAACCCCTCCCCTATATTCTCAAAGAGGCTTATTTTTATGGCCGGGCTTTTTATGTGGAAGAGGGTGTTCTTATTCCAAGGCCAGAGACAGAAACCATCATTTCAGCCTTTCTTGAGACAGGGATTCAGGAGGGTCCGATCTTGGAACTGGGATGTGGCTCAGGGGTTATCTCCGTTACTCTTCTCCTTGAATGCCCAAAACTCATAGCCTTTGCAGTGGATATCTCAGAAAAGGCTATAGAGGTGACCAGGAAAAATGCCTATCTCCATAGAGTTTATGATAGACTCTTTTTGATCAGGGGAAACTGGTTCACTCCCCTTAAGAAAGCCCCCTTTTTTAAAGCCATTCTTTCAAATCCTCCTTACATCTCCCTTGAAGAATGGAAGACCCTTGATAGAGAGGTCAGAGACTTTGAACCTAAAGAGGCCCTTCTTGCCGGGCCTTCTGGAAGGGAGTTCCATGAAAATCTTCTTGAAAATGCCCCTTTTTATCTTCAGGAGGGGGGTTTTCTAATTTTTGAGATGGGGTATAATCAGGCTTCAACCATACTTACCCTTGCCAGAGAATATAATTATGAGTTTAAATTTTACAAAGACCTTTTAAATATTGAAAGATGCGCCCTGATGTGGAAAAACAGAAAAGATACCTGATTAAAGGAGGAATCCCTTTAAATGGGGAAATTGAGGTTAAGGGTGCAAAAAATGCTGTGCTACCAGCCCTTTCAGCAACTCTCCTTGCCAGAGGAGAATACAGGCTTAAAAATGTCCCCCGTGTTAGAGATGTCTTTTGTATGCTCAAGATCCTTGAACATCTTGGAGCAAAATTTTCCTTTGAGGGCTCTACCCTTTTCTTAGATACAAAATCTGTCAATCACACCGAGATTCCCTATGATCTTGCCAGAGAGATCCGGGCCTCCATCCTCTTTCTTGGAGCACTAACTGCCTCCTTCGGGGAAGCCAGAGTTCCATTGCCTGGAGGATGTGCCATAGGAAAAAGACCGGTTAATTTCCATGAAAAAGGGCTTATGCAACTTTCCGCTGAGATTTACCTTGATCACGGAAACATTGTCACAAAGGCGCGCAAACTCAAGGGAGCTGAAATCATTCTTGATTTCCCCTCGGTTACAGCAACGGAAAATCTTCTCATGGCAGCAAGCTTAGCTGAAGGAGAAACTATTATCAAAAATGCAGCCCGAGAGCCAGAAGTGGTCTTTCTTGCGGAGATGCTTTCTCGCATGGGTGCAAATATTAAAGGAGCAGGAGAAGATACCATTTATATCAAAGGTAAAAGGAGTCTAAAACCTGTAAAAATAGAAATAATTCCCGATCGTATTGAAGCTGGCACTTTTCTTGTTCTATCAGCGCTCCTTCCCGAAAATAAGGTGATAGTTAAAAATCTCCCTGAGGAATATTTGGAGACGCCTCTTTTAAAACTTCAGGAGATGGGAGTAAAGGTTGAAAGGCTTGGAAAGGGAATCTTTCGGGCTAACCGACCTCAGAAATTTAGACCCCTTGAGGTTGTTACAGCTCCCTATCCTGGTTTTCCAACGGACCTTCAACCCATCTTTGCAGTGCTTCTCACTCAGGCTGAAGGGCTCTCCCTTATAAGGGAGAATCTCTTTGAAAACAGATTTCTCTATGCTCTGGAACTCAACCGTCTGGGAGCTAATATCAAGGTAGAGGATAGAGTAGCCTTAATTTCAGGGCCAACTCCACTTACTGGCTCTCCTGTTAAAGCTACAGATCTCAGAGCCGGGGCTGCCCTGATTTTGGCTGGCCTTATGGCTGAAAACACAACTACCCTCTATGAGGTTGAGCTTGTTGAAAGGGGCTATGAGGCTCTTCCTGAAAGATTGGCATCCCTTGGAGCAAAAATTGAAGTCCTATCCTGATTACCCTTGCAATCAACAGAAGTTATATTAACCTTCTGAAACTGTGCAGGAAAAAGAATTTTTAATCCCTCCAAAGCCTGAGACAGACTCATCTTCCATACTGAGTTTTTCTGAAGTGTTTGGTCAAAAATCAGCCAGGAGTCTTCTGGAATCCGCTCTAAAGAGGGGAAGGCTTGCTCATAGTTATCTCTTTGTTGGGCCAAAGGGAGTGGGGAAAAAAACTATGGCCTATGCCTTTATCTATCATCTCTTTTGTGCAACAAATTTTGAGAAGCCCTGTGGAGAGTGTATGGCCTGCAAAAAGCTAAAAAAAAGGCTTCATCCTGATGTGATGTTGATTTCCCCGGAAAAACGGGACATTCGTATTGATACCATCCGGTCTATTGAGCGCTTTATCCGTCTGAGACCTCTTGAAGCACCCTATAAAGTGATTCTTATAGAAAGGGCAGAGAAAATGAATCTTGAGGCTGGAAATGCCCTCTTAAAATCCTTGGAAGAACCTCCAGGTTATGTGATTTTCATACTTCTAACCGAAAATCTCCTTAAACTTCTTCCCACTATTATCTCCCGTTCTCAGGTGGTAAGATTTCATCCTTTAGCCAGAGAAACAATCAAAGAATATCTATTCAGGAGAGATTTAGATGAATCTATGGCAGAGACCTTGGCGGAGCTTTCTTCAGGAAGCCTTGGTAGGGCTCTTGAAATGGCTGAAAAGGGGCTTCTTGAGGAATTAAACGCCTTTGTTAAGGCAGGGGAGAGTAAAAATATTGAAAGATGCTTTAAAATAGCAGAAAGGCTTTCCCGTTTAGATAAAGATTCCCAGGAGCTTTTTCTTTATCTTCTTACTCTTTGGGTCTGGAGATCCTATTTGAAAGCAAAGGTTGATATATCCTATCCCTCTGCCTTCCCTGAGGAAACCTTTAAGGGAGACCCTGCTGAAGCACTGAGGATTTTGTATAAAGCCAAGGTTGCCCTTGACTTTTATGTAAATCCAGAACTAACTTTTTATACTTTAATGCTTAATCTCTTCTAAGAAGTTACAGGGCTTTAGTATTAAATAGTTTTAATACCAGGGTATTAAATTTTAATTTTTACCCATAATGCCTCATTTAAAAATCTATTTGAAATAGGTTTCGTTGCGAAATTTAATTTTCTAATTAAAATCATTTTAACTTCCCCATTATCTATTGTCAATTTTATTCCATAGTGTCAACTTTTTTGTGTATAAAATTCTTTTTCATTTGTAATAATTTTAATCTCTCCACTCCCATATCTTGCCCTCCTTTCCCCCCTTAGCTCCTCTATTATCCTCTCAAAATTTTTTAGTCTCCTACTCCTATACTTCTCATTCATCTCCTCAACTACTAAATAAACAATCTTATCAACTGAACCCTCACTCGGAAATACTTCTATAACCTTTACTCTCCTCTTCACTTCCTTAATAAATCTCTCAAGGGCATTCGTGGTATATATAAATCTCCTCAAAGGATAAGGATACTTCAAATAAACCATAAGTTTGTCCAAATCCCTCTCCCATGACCTTATTATATCAGGATAAATTCTTTCCCATTTCCTCTTAAATCTCTCAAATCCAAGCTTCCACTCTCTCTCATCGTGCCTTTCATATATCTCCTTCAAATCTTCTGCAACTGCAGGGTCTTTCTCGTTTCCTTACTCTATTCAAAGTATTCCGAACCTTATGCAACACACAGCTCTGAAAATCTGCAAGAGGATAGATAAGTTTTACAGCTTCTTCAAGCCCAGGAAGGTTATCTCCTACCACTAAAAGAGGTTCCTTTAGTCCTCTTTTATAAAGTTCTTTAAATATCTCTTTCCAATTAAGTGCACTCTCTCCACTTCCTCCAGGTATCCAATATCCTAAAATCTCCTTATGTCCATCCTCACTTAATCCAGCAACAAAATAAACTACTTCATTCTCTGTCACACCTCCACGCCTGACTTTTAAATAAGTCCCATCAACATATAACACAGGATACCACTTTGTTATAGGGGCATTTTTAAATTCCTCTATCTTTTTAGTCACAACTGATGTAATACGAGATATAGAAGTGGGAGAATATTTAACCCCGTAAATTTTTTCTAAGGTGTTAGCAACATCTCTCGTAGAACACCCACCAGCATACATGTAATAAATCAGCTCATCTAAATATAAGAATTCCCTTGAATAAGGCTCAAAAATAGCGGTTTTAAAATTTTTCTTCCTTGTTCTTGCCACCCTAAGATTTTTTATCTCTCCAAAAGGTGTTTTTAAACTCCTTAAGAAATATCCATTCCCCACATCATCCATTTCTTCACAAAAAATTCTTCTTTCTTCCAAAATCAAGGTTTCAAGAAGGTTTTTAGTCATATTTTTAATTTCCTTAAATAAGAGGTTTTCAAGTATTTTCTTTTTCTCAGGATGTTGTATAATAATTTTGAGGTTCTCATAGAGCGGATCCTTCATTTTCGCCCTCCTGGTTAGTTTTTAGGTAGAGGCTAGGAGGGCATTTTACCAAATTTTTTTAAATTCAACCCAGGTTACTGACTTAACTTTAATCCTCCCCAATCTATACACAAAATTTATAATACTACCTTTTATATCCTGGGAATAATTCCCTTTTTCTTTAAAAGTGCTCTTTCAAGTCTTCTCTGATTTCTCCTTATCTCTCTGTAAAGCTTCTTTGCCTACTCTTTTTGCCACTCTTTCTTAACCTTTTCATCATAGATAGGTTTTCTTTTGCGTTTAAGTTTAGATTTTGCACCCTTCCCCCTCCTGAATTAATTTAGGAGATTTTTTATATGAGGCAACGATAAAATTTCAAATAAATTTTAGTGAGGCAATTTTTACCCTTGACTTGCTGATTAGATAAATTAAAATTTTTTCTATAAAAGAAAGGAAAAAAACTTAAAAGGAGGTGTTGTATGAGGAAGCTTAGAGGAAGTAAGGTGGGTGGTTTTACCCTGGTTGAGTTGATGATTGTTATTGCCATCATTGCCATTCTTGCAAGCATTGCCATCCCTCAGTATCTGAAGTATCAGAGGAAATCAAAGGTTTCAAGTTATGCTCTTCCAGTAGCAAGGGCTTGCGCCATGGACATGGTGACTGCTTGTGTTGAAAATCCTTCAAATTACACTGTAACCCAAACCTCAACCCCTAATTGTTTTAGTAATGGTAGTCAAACTTTTAATACTGCAGGTGGTGATGTAACTCTTGCCACTACTCCAGGAACTTGTTCAAATGACGGGAAACTTTCAGGTGCCTCCGTTACTGGTAACCTAACTGCAGCAAGTGATTATATAGCTAAATGCACAATTGATAACCAAAATATTAAATGTGTAGTTGAAGGGCAATAGAAATATTATTCTTATATGGTTTAACCCCCTTTTAAAAAAGGGGGTTTAAATTATATGATTATGAAGTTATATGTATGCAAATTAATAGGAATTTAAAACCTTTCTCCAAGGAGCCCCTTTCAGGCTCCTTATTTTTTTATCGTGAATTCTAAGGGCTTTACCCTTGTTGAGCTGATCATTGTCATAGCCATTATTTCCATCCTTGCCTCCATTTCCATACTCACTTATATCCGCTATCAACAAAAATCAAAAATTGCTTCCAATGCCTTACCTATTGTTAAGGCCTGCGCCAATGATGCCCTCACTTTTTGTATGAGTGGCAGGGCTTCTGATATCCCGAGCATCACCATGAATGTTACCTCCCTTCCCAACTGCAGAAATGCCATAGCCACTGCCTCAGGAACTCTCAATGTCACCATAACAGGCACTTTCACCTGCGAGGCTTCAGGCCACATCTCAAATGGCACTATCACTGGAGAGCTTGAGGGAGTTGACCTCTATAAATCCCAATGCACCCTTAATAACCAGTCCATTCACTGCCAGATTCTTTCTAAATCCTGATATCTTTTAGAAACCTCCCTCAACCCTTATTCCAAACCACTGGGGAATACCTGAGACCCCTTTCTTAGCCTCAGGATAAAAGATTTCGTAATATTTTTCATCTAAAAGGTTCTTTCCCCAGATAGCAAATTTTAAATTCTTCCCTACGGGCTTTTCCCATTCAAAGTCAAGAACATATATTCCCCTTTGATTCAGCCTTTTCTGATACTGAAGGAGTAGATTTAAATTTGTTTCCCTGGGCAGTCTCCAGATTCCTCCCAAGCTTGCACCATGCCTCAGATAATTTCCATAGTAGCGGGATTTTTCTATGTCTCTTCCCTTTTGATTGAGGTAGGTATAACTGAAAAGAAAGGTATGCCCTTTCCAGCTCTTTTCAGTGTGCAAGATAAAACCAAGGGTTTTTACATCAGTATTTTCTGCTGATGAAGAAGTGCCATTAAAAATCCAGTCGATCAAATTATCTCCCTTTCTGAAAAAAAGTGTCCCAGAAAGGGTT
This sequence comes from Caldimicrobium thiodismutans, assembly GCF_001548275.1. Classification (GTDB taxonomy): domain Bacteria; phylum Desulfobacterota; class Thermodesulfobacteria; order Thermodesulfobacteriales; family Thermodesulfobacteriaceae; genus Caldimicrobium; species Caldimicrobium thiodismutans. The sequence continues at coordinate 1,657,197 of NZ_AP014945.1, read as the reverse complement.
AAATCGTGCCTCTGGAAATCAAAGCCACCCTCAAGGTTTAAGGATTTCTCCACTGAAAGATCAGGATTCCCCTTAATCCCTAAGGATTGATATCTAAGCTCTGTAACACTGGGAAGCCTGTAGGAATAATTAAAGGCAGTTCTTAATTTAAGGCCTGGCTTTAAGTTATAGGCAAGGCCAGAACCAAGGGACAAAAAGTCCTTCTCCTCCACATTGAGATCATATCTCAATTGTAAAGAAGGGTGCCACCTCTCTGAAATCTTGGGTTTAACCCCGGTGTAAAAAGATAAATTTCTGCGCAAGTATTCACCAAGTCTTGAGCTCTTAAGTCTCTCATAACCGGTTTCAATCCCGAAGAGGTAAAGGGCTCTCTCTGTCTCTAAGGCTCCGGGAATATTTATCCTGTAAAGATAAGTCTGATGCTGGTTCTGGTAAAAGGAGGGTTTCTGGCGGTCAAGAATGTAGTAGTCATAATTTTTACGATATAAAAGGGCGGGCTCTAAAAAAAGGTTATTCAGGACCAGAGATTTCTTTATGAGAAAAAGGTGCGTCCTTGTCTCTTCAAACTCATTATCAAAGCGGGGTGTATAAAAATTTCTTGCCCCGAAGTCCTTTTCAGTAAATCCGTAAAAAAGGGTCATCTCTTTATCCTTGGTATAAAGATTAAAACTTCTCAAGTCAAAATCCCGATTTTCAATAAAACCATTACTTTTTTTTGAATCCAGGGTTAAGCTAAAAGTCCTGTTACCTATGGGGAATCCTCCCTGAAGATAGACGGATTTAAAGTCATAGGAGCCAAGGTCAGCTGAAAAATTTATACCCCTTTGAGAGGGCTTAAGTAAAAAATTTAAGGCCCCACCAAAACCCCCTGCTCCATAAAGAGGACTTGCCCCTCCTGGCAAAATCTCAAGGGCTGATAGATTTTTAGTCGTAAAGGGGAGATTCATTAGGTGATGCCCGGTCTGTAAATCAGAAACCCTGATCCCTTCAAAAAGGACAAGATTTTGCTCAAAAGTTGTCCCCCGGATTGATAAATCCTCCTGAACTCCAAAGCCTCCCCTTTCACGCAGATCAAGGGAAGAATAAATGGAAGTGCCAAGGGACTCCAAAAGCTTACCTGAAAGAATCCTCACCTCTTGAGAGAGCCTTTCTGGAGGCTCTTTGACTGCAGGTGCAGTAATCTCAACTTCTTTCAACTCAATTTCTGACTGAGAAAGAGCCTCCCCCTGCCCTGAAAGGAAAACAGCTCCTCCCAAAAGCCACCAGAAAGAAAAATTTTTCACTCCTCCTGAATCTTTAATACCTATCCGCATAGACTCCTCTTTGTTAACTATAATTTTAATAAAAGTTAACATAAATAAAAATCCTGTCAATAGGGTTTTTGTATAGGATCACATTCTTCTGAAAAAAGTGGTAAAAAGGTGAGAGGTAAGAGGTGAAAGGTAGTAGAAAAAAACCTTTGAGTCTCAAAAGATAGGGGACTTATACACCACACTTGATTTTTATGAAAGTTGAATTAATGTAAAAATATGGCTCTCTTAGCGGTAGACATAATTAAAGCCCTGGAAGAACTTGAGCCTCCTGTTAGGAAAGTTTTTATAAAAATTCTTGAAAAACTTGAGAAATCTATTGGTGATACTGTAAAGCGTGAAGATTTTCTTGAGTTAAAAAATATAGTTAGTGACCTTACTAAGGCTCAAAAAGAGACCCAAGAGGAAATAAAAAAACTCACTGAAGCTCAGAAAAAAACTGAAGAAAAAGTAAATGCCCTTGCTGAGGAAGTAAAAGCGCTTGCTCAGGAAGTAAAAAGCCTTGCTGAAGCCCAGAAAAAAACAGAGGAAAAAGTAAATGAACTCGCTGAAGAAGTAAAAGAGCTTGCCCAGGCCCAGAAAAAAACCGAAGAAAAAGTAAATGAACTCGCTGAAGCCCAGAAAAAAACTGAAGAAAAAGTAAATGCCCTTGCTCAGGAACTTAAAGAACTTGCTCAGGAAGTAAAAGAGCTTGCCCAGGCCCAGAAAAAAACCGAAGAAAAAGTAAATGAACTCGCGGAAGCTCAGAAAAAAACTGAAGAAAAATTAAATAAACTTGTGGAAGCCCAGAAAAAAACTGAAGAAGAGTTAAGAAAGCTTGCGGAAGAGCACAGAAAAACAAGGGAGGATTTACACCAGTTAAGAAAAGAGTTTGGTGGATTCACAAGAACTTTTTCTTATGCCTTTGAAAATGAAGCTTACAGGAATCTTCCAAAAGTTTTAAAGGAGAAATATGGAATAGAAGTTACAGAAAGATTTATAAGGACAGAGATTGAAGGAGAGGAGATCAATTTTCTGGCAAAGGGAAGGGTAAATGGAAAAGAAGTGGTGCTTGTTGGAGAGGCTAAGTTGAGATTTGACGAGGGGAAAAGAGATTTTGATAGAGCCTTAAAAGAGATTGAGAAAAAGGAAATAGCAGTTAGAAAGGTTTATAGAGATAAAGAAGTAGTAAAGCTTATAGTAACTCACTATGCCAAGCCCATAGCTTTAAAGATGGCAGAAGAGAGAGGTATTATCGTAGTTCAAAGCTTTGAGTGGTAAAAAAAGTTATTGATTTCACTCTCCAAAGGTCAAAAATTTTTTAATTGCCTTTTTAGCTAAATTCCTCATAAGCTTACAAGAAAAAGAAAGGGTGGAAAGAGATAACAGGGAAAAAGTGAAATAAGAGGAAATACAAATTTATCTGCCCAAAGAGGTAGATTATGATCTCAACGGATATGGATGCATACAAATTATTGAAATTTTAAAAATTCTTGATTAACTTTTAAATAAAAAATTCCAGGAGGTGCTATATGGCTGTTTGGAAATGTGAGAAATGTGGAACCACTAAGGAGTCAAGGTGTAAACCTAAAAAGTGCACATCCTGTGGAGAGGCAGATTCTATGGTAAAAGAAGGAACAGGGTCTGAGTCTAAAGCAAGCTGTTCTGCCAAGAAAGGCTGTAAGAAAAAGTCTGGTTAGCCTCCTCCTACAACTCCACCCAGCTGGAAAATAGGAAGATAAAGGGCAACTAAGATTCCACCAATTACTATCCCCAGGATGATTAAAAGAATTGGTTCAATCAGGGTGGATAGGGTCTGCACAGTCCTATCCACCTCCTCTTCATAAAAATCAGCTACTTTTGTAAGCATCTCTTCTAAATTACCTGCCATCTCACCAATACGCACCATTTCAATTACCATATAAGGGAAGACACCGGTGAAAAACATGGGATCAGCAATGGTGTGCCCTGCTGAAACATTAATTCTTGTATCTTCCATAGCCTTTTCAAGAACTTTATTGCCCGAGGTTTCCCCGGCAATGGTTAAGGCCTGAAGTAAAGGCACGCCTGCCCCGATGAGATTAGCCAAAGTCCTTGCAATTCTTGATATTGCCGCTTTATGAAATAACTCGCCAAGAAGAGGTAAACGCAAAAGAATCTTGTCAGTATTATACCTGCCTTTTTCACTTTTCCGGTAATATTTGATTCCAATAACAGATGCAATAATAAAAACTACAAAAAACAAAAATATACTCTTAAAGTTCTGACTTATATTTATCAAAATTTGCGTAGGAAGTGGTAAGGATTGACCAGCTTCTTTAAAAAGTTCTGCAAATTTAGGTATAACAAAAAACATAATGATCGAGACTACAACTATTGTTACAAAGACTATAACTGAGGGATAAATCATGGCATGTTTAATCTTAGACTTTAGAGCAACTATCTTTTCAAGGTAATTGGCAAGTCTTTTAAGAACAATATCTAAATTTCCTGATTGCTCTCCTGAGCGAACCATTTGAAGATAAAGATTTCCAAAAATTTTTGGATATTCGGACATTCCTTCACTAAGAGCCATTCCTGCCTCTACCTTTCTTTTCAAATCTGTAATTACTTCTTTAAAATAAATATTTTTCTGCTGCATAGCCAGGGTCTCAAGACCTTTAACAATGGGAAGACCAGCCTCAAGCACCGTTGAAAACTGACGAGTAAAAAGGGCAAGCTCCTTATCAGAAACTCTCTTGAGCCTTATTTTAAAGGCACTTTCCTTCTTCTGATTTACCTTGATTGGAATAATATTTAATCTTCTGAGATAAACTTCTACAATTTGAGAATTGGGAGCCTCTAAGACCCCTGAACGAATCTCACCTGAGATAGATTTTCCCTTCCATTCAAAAAAGGGCATTTATTTTCCTACCCAGTAATTTGGAGATTCCCGGAGAATAGTTACATCATGCACATGACTCTCCCTATACCCTGCAGGGGTTATTTTAATGAACTTAGCCTTTTTTCTCAATTCATCAATACTCTTACAGCCACAATACCCCATCCCGGACTTTAAACCTCCTACTAACTGATAAATCATCTTAGAAACTGGCCCACGATAGGGAACCCTTCCTTCCACTCCTTCAGGCACAAATTTTGAAATATCCTCAGCTTCATAGCCATATCTTTCCCTTCCTCCTCCTTTAAACATAGCTGAAAGGGAGCCCATTCCTCTATAGATCTTATAGGTTCTTCCCTCGTAAAGAATAGTTTCCCCCGGGGCTTCCTCAGTTCCTGCAAAGAGATTTCCAATCATTACTGCATAAGCCCCTGCTGCAATGGCCTTTGTAATATCCCCTGAAAAACGAATACCACCATCCGCAATCAGAGGGATTCCAAATTTATCAGCTATAACTGCTACATTGTGAATAGCGGTAAGCTGAGGAACTCCTGCCCCAGCTACAATTCTTGTTGTGCAAATAGATCCTGGACCAACACCTACCTTGAGACCATCTGCCCCAGCCTTGATTAAGGCTTCTGCTGCCTCACTGGTTGCAATATTTCCAGCAATTAACTGACAATCTGGAAAGTGAGACTTAACCTCCTTGATAGTCTCAATAACATTTTTGCTATGCCCGTGAGCCGAGTCTATGAAAAGGACATCACAACCTGCCTTTAACAGAGCCTCAGCCTGCTTAAGGCGATTCTTCCCAACTCCGATAGCTGCTCCAACCCTGAGCCTACCAAGCTCATCTTTACAAGCATTTGGATACTTCTTTATCTTCTCAATATCCTTAATGGTTATCAAACCCTTAAGACAAAAGTTGTCATCCACAATAAGAAGCTTTTCAATCCGCCTTTCGTGAAGGATTTTGACTGCCTCATCCAAAGTAATCCCAGGCTTTGCGGTAACTAAATTCTCCTTGGTCATTACCTCTTTAACAGGTTTATCCAGCTGGGTCTCAAAGCGTAAATCTCTGTTAGTAACAATTCCAACGAGCTTCTTTTCAGCACCAACTACCACTGGAATTCCAGAAATCTTATATTCCTCCATCAGAGCCATAACCTGACGAATGGTAGTATCTGGAGAAACAGTAATGGGATCATAAATCATACCGCTTTCAGATTTTTTAACCCTCTCAACCTCTCTGACCTGTTCCTCAAGACTCATATTTCTATGGATTACTCCCAGCCCCCCTTCTCTGGCCATAGCTATTGCCATCTGGCTTTCTGTAACCGTGTCCATAGCCGCTGAAATAAGAGGTATGTTCAATTTTATCTTTGAAGTAATATATGTGCAAACTTCAACATCCTTGGGTAGGACCTGAGAATAAGATGGGACAAGTAAAAGATCATCAAAAGTATAGGCTTCACCAAGGATCTCAAGCATATAAGATCTTCTCCTTGTGAAAAAATTTAGCTTATATTATAATTCTTACTGCGGCAAAGTAAAGTTGCCTCTAAGATTCCATATTCACTGAGCAAGAGTTCATTTTTACCAAAATAGGCAAGAATCTCCCCGTAAATCACAAGCCCGGGAAGGGCAATGTCTTCTCTTCCCTCCTCCATTCCCTTCATAATTCTAATCCTTGGCAGGGTTGAATCAGCAAGCTTTTGAATTAATTTCTCCACCCGATCCGCTGTAATTTTATGGCCATGAAGCCTTTCAGGATCAAATTTGAGAAGTTTAAGGTCAAGGCTCCCAAGAAGACTGGCAGACCCTCCAGTAATAACTATTTTTTCAAAATCTTCTTTGGGAAGTTCTTTAAGTTGGTCTCTCACATAAGCCCTTAAGGATTCAAGAAGCCTTCTCGTCAAAGGATACCTTAGATTAAAGGTCTCCTTTAAAGAAACCGCTCCAAGATCAAGACTTTTAATAAGGGTAGGTTGGCCCTCTTTTAGATAGAGAAACTCTGTTGACCCTCCTCCTACATCTACAATTAGAAACTTCTTTAAATTCAACCCCAATTTCTTTAATCCATAAGATAGTCCAAGCAAGGTAAGTTCAGCCTCTTTATCCGGGGAGATAACCTCTATCTGAAAACCCGTCTCCTCAGCAATTTTTTTAAGGACTTCTTTTGCATTCTGCGCCTTTCTGAAGACTGCTGTGCCAACTGCATAATAATCCTTAGCCTTATGATTTTCTATAACCTCTTTGAAGCTTTTAAGTGCCTTTACAGCCCTTTCAATAGCCTGAGAGCTTATATTTCCTGACTCAGTTAATCCTTCACCAAGTCTCACATTTTCTCTAAAACTTTTCAAAAAAATGATGTTTTCCTCAAGTTCCTTTCCAAGAATCAAGCGGAAACTCTGAGTGCCAAGGTCAAGCCCAGCCAGAAGAGGGGTGTTCAATCTCTCCTTTAACTCCTTTCCCAAATGAAAAACTGCTCTGGCCTTACCATTAAGATAATATTTCTGCTTATTCTTAGGATTAGTAAAAAAATAGGGTTTGGCATAATGAAGCTCTAATACCCCAAAACCCCTCAATTCAATCTTTTCTCCCCTTTTGAGAGCTGTTGCCAAAATCTCAAAGAAATTATCCACAATGAATTCAAGATCCTTTTTTTCCAGTTCTGGGAATTGAATTTTAAGTCTCTCGCTAAGGTCCCGTTTGGTCATGGTTTAAATTTGTAAAAGATAGAGAGCTCTAAGACCTAAGGGTTCAAAGACCTGCACAGACTTAAAGGGAAGGCGTTCCTCTAAAAATTTCTTTAAAATACCCTTCTTTTCAGGATAATGGACTAAAACAACCTCTTTAAGGCCTGTTCGCTTTTTAAGAGCTTCAAGGGCTTGATAAAAATTTCCAAGTTCATCAATTAACCCAAGTTTGACAGCCTCTTCCCCGGTATAAATCTTTCCATTAGCAAGGGTTTTAACTTTTTCTAAAGGGAGCCTCCGGGCCTCAACTATAGCCTTAACAAATTGATCATGCAGGGCATTTACTTTTTCCTGAAGATATGCCCTTTCATCAGGAGAGAGCTTTCTAAAAGATGACCCGGTATCTTTATAAACTCCGCTTTTTATAACCTCAGAGGAAACTCCAATTTTTTCCATCAATTTTTCAAAATTGGGAAGTTGAATCATAACCCCGATGCTTCCTGTGATTGTTCCAGGATTAGCATAGATCCTCTCACCAGCTAAGGATAAATAAAGCCCCCCTGATGCCGCAACCTCCCCCATAGAAACCATAAGGGGTTTGACTTTCCTTAAAAGCTTTAGCTGTTCAAAAATTTCCTGACAGGCCCCTACTGCACCTCCGGGAGAATCAACCCTGAGTAAAACAGCCTTGATATCTTTTCTTTGCATTAACTCATTGATAGAGGATAGATAGGGCTCTGCCTCAAGAATAACCCCCTTTACTTCAAGAACACCAATTTTTGGCCCACCTCTAAAACTACTATCTTTGACCATAAAAATTAAGGAAAATAAAAAACTTGTCAGAAGAAAGAAAACCACCAGCCCTCCTACAAAGGCAAGCCCATAAACTAACCAGGGTCGCTTCATTTAAGAATCCCCCTTGGGCTGTTCAATTTTCATCTTGATTACCTTTCCGAGAGTAGAAGTCTTGGCAGAGCCCTCTCCTTGTTTATAGATTTCAATCTCCTGTTTTTCCTCCTCAGCCTGATAGGCCTTTTCAGAAAGCCAGAGTCTTCTCTTTTCTGGATCAAAAAGAATTATCTTAGCCTTGAGTCTGTCACCCTCTTTGAGCTCTCTTCTGCCCTTTTTTTCTATATCTGAAAGCTCTTTGAAGGGGAGAAAACCAATTACCCCCTCCTCTATCTTAACAAAGTATCCCTTATTTTTAGCTTCACCCTTTACCTCAACCTCTAAGATATCTCCAAGTTTATAATTTAAAGCTACCCTCTCCCAGGGATCAGAAGTAAGATCCTTAATACTTAAGACCAAACGCTTCCTTTCAGGATCAAGTTCTATAACTTTGGCTAAAACTCTATCTCCTATCTGATAAATACTTTTTAAGTCCTCAACCCTTTCCCAGGAAACCTTAGAGATATGAACAAATCCATCTACACCCTCATCTACCTCTATAAAAAGGCCAAAATCAGTAATGGTCTTTATTGGGCCTTCAACAAGGTCTCCTACTTTAAGCTTGCGGGAAATCCTTTCCCAGGGGCTTTCTTCAAGTTTTTTAAGACTTAAAATCATCCTTTTTTCTTCAGGAGAAAAATCGGTAATCACTGCCTCAACCTGATCCCCTTCTGAAAGGACATCTCTCGGCTTAAGCCCCTTTCTCCAGGAGATTTCACTTGCAGGAAGAAGCCCCTCAAGGCCTGGCTCAACTTCAACAAAGGCTCCAAAATTTAAAACCCTTACAACCTGTCCTCTGACAACCTGATCAATAGCATATTTAAGCTGGGCATTCTCCCAGGGATCAGGCTCAAGAGCTTTAAGGCTAACCTTAAGCTTATTTTTCTCTGGATCCCATTCAAGAACTTTTACTCTAATAAGATCATTCTCAGAGAAAAGGGATTCTAACTGAATATTTCTCCTTCGCGTAACCTCTGAGGCAGGTAGAAACCCACTCAACACCCCATCAAAATCAATCAAATATCCACCTTTTATGGCTTTTTTAACGCGCCCCTCAAGAATCCCCTCTTCAGTAATCTTCTTTACAAGCTCTTTGTATTTAAACTCCCTCTCTCTCTGAAGATATGCCCTGTGAGAGACAACAAAGGAGTTATCCCCAAGCTTTAAGATTAAACAGGAAAGCTCTTTCCCCTCTATTTCTTCTCCTTTGAGAGCAAGTTGAGAATGGGGCAAAAATCCTGTTAAAAGATCTCTATAGATAACCTCAAATCCACCTTTAATCCCTTTGATAATGGTAACCTTAACAGGAAAATCCCTTTCCTTTGCATCTCTTAAACTCTGCCAGGCCTCCTCCTCAAGGATCTTTTTAATTGAAAGAAGATAGGCTCCTTCAGAGGGGAATTTTTTCACCACCACTGCAGAAACGGAATCTCCAGGATGGAAAAGCAGATCCCCTGCTCTATTCCTTAATTCCTCAAGAGGAATGCGAGCCTCCTTTTTTGTCCCAATATCAACAAAGGCAAAGTCCCTATCAAAGTGTATTATAACCCCTTGAACCCTGTCACCAATCCTGATAATCCTCTCTCCTTGAGTGAAATATTCTTCTAAGAGTGTAGCAAAATCCTCCATACTGGACTCCTTTCCCCGAAATATCTTTTAGTTTAAATTAAAAATCCCGAAAAAGCAAGGCTTTAACAAGTTCTTTTTCCTCCTTCAAAGTTTTAATCTCTCCTTTAAGCTTTCTCCTACGAATCTCTCTTAATATTAAACCCACCTTTTTCCCTTCTTCAACTCCTAAGGCCTTAAGGTCATGCCCTGAAAGATGAGGTTTGATGTGCCTTAAGGTATTCCAAAATTCCATAATAGTGTGTCTAAGATTTTCTTCAAGGGCAAGTCTTAAAAGCACATAAGAAGGAAGTTTTTCAAAAGCCTCAACTCTCTCTAAGATATCCAGATTTTCAAGATACTCTTTGGTAAAAATTTTGTAAACTTTAAGAATTTTTTCTCTTTCTGGAGGAAAAAAGCCAAGTCTTGCAAGACTTTTTTCCTCCAACTCAATCAAAAAAAGCAAAAAAAACTTTTCCCTATCTTTTGGTTTGAGTTCTTTAATAGCCAAGCCAAGAATGTCTATATCAGAAGATTTTAGGGCTCGTTTTTTAAGAAGACTCAATTCAAATAAGTTAAGGGCATCTGAGTCCTCAATAAGCTTAAAAAGATTTTCTAAGGGCTCCTTGGAAAAGAATAATTTAAGCTCCTGCGCAAGTCTTGGAGGACTTAATTTTTCAAAGGCCTCAACTTCTTTGGCCCTCTCTAAGGCAAGATAAAAGTCACCAGCATAATTAAAGGAAAGCCTTACTTTATAGCGCACTCCTCTAAAGGCCCTGGTTGGATCCTCAATAAAGGAATCCCTGTGGAGGGGACAAATTTTACCTTCGCTAAGATCCTTTAGTCCTGATACAAGATCAACCACCTCTTCCTCAAAGGGTAGGGTAAGCCCATAGATAAGGGCATTTATGGTAAAGTCTCTGCGCAGGATATCTGCCTTATGGTCAGCAGGCTCAACTATGGGTAAACTGGCAACTCCAGTATAGGTCTCTCTTCTTGCGGTTACCAGGTCTATAGTAAAACCCTGAGGAAGCCTTAACTTATAAGTTAAAAACTGGGATTTAAAAAGTAATTCACCCTTAGTTTTAGCAAGTAATTCTGGAAGAAGAACCTCCCAATTTCCTTCAAGGACGAGATCTAAATCCCTGGAAGCCCTTTTGAGGAGGGCATCCCTGACAGGTCCCCCTGCAAGGTATAAAAAAAATCCCTTTTCTGATGCTAATTCCTTAGCTTCCTTTAAAAAATTTAGCCCTTGCTCCGGAACCTCTAAATATCTGGAAAATTCCTTCCAGGGAAGGTGCTGGGTTTTCATTCTCTTGCCCGAGGATGATATTTTTCATAAGCCCTTTTTAAATTTTTGAGATCCAAGTGAGTGTAAATCTGAGTTGTGAGTAAACTGCTATGTCCAAGCATAAGCTGAAGGGCCCTGAGGTCTGCTCCACCTTCCAGGAGATGGGTGGCAAAGGTATGCCTCAGGACATGGGGAGAAATCTTTGAGACATCAAGCCCAACTTGGCAGGCATATCCCTTTAAAATTTGCCAAAACCTCTGACGCGTTAAAGCCCCACCCCTTCGATTTAAGAAAAGAAAACCTCTACTCTTTGAGCCTTCAAAAAGGGGCCTTATGTTTTGAAGATAATGGGTAAGATACTCTAAGGCTATCTCCCCTAAGGGCACTAACCTCTCTTTTTCCCCTTTTCCAAAAACCCTCACTAACCCCAGATTAAGATTCAAATTTTCAATTTTCAACCTCACAAGCTCCGAGACTCTTAAACCTGTACCATAGAGAACTTCAAGCATGGTTCTATCTCTAAAACCAAGGGGGGTGGAAAGGTCCGGGGCTTGCAAGAGTCTTTCCACCTCCTCTAAGGAGAGAACCTTAGGGAGCCTCTGGGGAAGCTTTGGACCCTCAAGATGAGATAAAAAATCAATCTGAATATGGCCTTTCTCAAGGAGAAAATATAAAAAATTTTTAAGACTTGAAAGTCTTCTGGCCATAGAATAGGGATTATAGCCCCTCTCTTTTAGAAAAGCTAAATAACCCTTTATGGTTGTGAGCTCTATCTCATTAAGATGAAGGCCTTGAGATTCTAAAAACCTCAAAAAATCAGCTATATCTGAGGCATAGGCGTTTATAGTATTCAAAGAATAGTTTTTACTTCCAGCAAGATAAAGCAAAAACTCCTGTAATAACTCTGACATAGTTTAAAGAGATAACTCTTTAAGTAATTTCTCAACTTTGTAGGAAAGGGTTTCGTCCCTTAAGGAAAGCTTTAAAGATTTTAGTTTTGCTATAAGGCTCTGTTTTTCTGAAAGTGAGAAGTTTCCAAAGTTTTCTCTGATCTTTTCGCAAGCCCCGAAAAAAATTTCTCTTTCCCCAGCATCAAGAAATAAAAGTAAGTCCCTTGGTTCGTCGGGCAGACCAAATCTCTGATAAAAATCATGAAGCATCTTTTGAAAATCCCTCCTTCCCACACTCAAATGCAGTTTTTTAAGGTATTCCTCTTTTTCAGAGACCTCTTTTCCTGTAAAAAGTTTATCAAGCTCCTTAAGGTATCTCTCCTTAGATTTTTTGTCCTCAACAGATCTATGGCTTCTACTTTGTTCCATCTTTTTCCTTAGTTTAGATAAGCCACTTGAATCTTTAAGTTTATCAATCTCTCGCCAGGAAAGTTTTTTTCTTTCATCAGACATTTTTTACCTCCTCCTGCACTCAATTTGAAAAAGCTCTTCATCAGGAAGTCTAATAGCTGATAACTTTCCTCCATAAACACAGCCTGTATCAAGGCCAACTCTATCCTCTAAGTGTAATACTTCTGGAAAGGGGGTATGACCGAAGACCACCTTTTTGGGAAATTTTCCTGGGTAATAATAAAATCTCTGCCGGATCCAGAGAAGATCTTCTTCTGTTTGAAGGGCAAGTGGTTTCTCTGGATGGAGTCCAGCGTGAACAAATATGTAAGATGAGGTCTCAAGAAAAAGAGGAAGGCTTTTTATAAAATTCACATGCTCCTGAGGAATCTTTAAATCTCGATCTTCAAGATAATCTCTCAAAGTAGAGGCTCCCCCATTGTATAAGAAAACATTCACATCAAGACCTATCAAATACCTCTCAAAGAGCCATTCATGATTTCCCTTTAAAGGGAACACCCTTTCAGGATAAGACTTTTTAAGTTCTATAATCAGCTCAAGCACCTTTCTTGAATCTGGTCCCCTATCAATGTAGTCCCCAAGAAAAATAAGGTAATCCACTCCCCAAAGGATGGGAAGCTTTGAAAGCAAGGCCTCTAAGGGCAGGAGACATCCGTGAATATCTCCGATAGCAAAGAGATTAATCCCAGTATCTGGCCCTTCTATCGTCAAGCCTTTTGAGACCATATTTCTTAGTCAGGGCAAGGGCCCGATTCCATTCGTCCTTATTTATTTTTCTATCCAAAGGGGGATACTTCCAGGCCTCTCCACAGGGCCTATACTGATCCATAAGATTAAAATAGGTCTCCCGTGAGACCTCCTCAGCCACAAATTTTATAACCTCCTCTGTCTGGGAAAGATCTTCAGGCAAGACAAGATGTCTGATTATTAAACCCCTTTTGGCAATTCCTCCCTCAATAACAAGGTCTCCCACCTGACGATGCATCTCTAAAACAGCCTTTTTCACTATCTCTGGATAGCCCTTTACCTTTGATAACTTCAAAGCCACCTTCTCATCCATATACTTTATATCCGGCATATAGATATCAATTATTCCCTCAAGGAGTTGCAAAGTTTCAAGGGACTCATAACCTCCACAATTGTAAACTATGGGTAGCTTTAGTCCCTTTTCAGCTGCTATTTTAATAGCATGAACAATAAAGGCAATTTGATGGGTAGGAGTAACGAGATTAATATTATGACACCCCCAGACCTGTAAAATTAACATGATCTTAGCCAGATCCTCAACCTCTATTTCGTCTCCTTCTCCAAGATGACTAATCTCCCAATTCTGACAGAAGACACAGCTCATATTACAATAAGTAAAAAAGATAGCTCCTGAGCCTGAGGTCCCCACAAGAGGTCTTTCCTCACCGAAGTGAGGCCCGTAACTTGCAACTACTGGTTTGGAAGCCACACGGCAATATCCCTTTTCCCCTTTCAGGCGATCCACCTTACATTGATGAGGACAAAGCCGGCAAGGACTCATGAGCTCATAAAGGGCAGAGACTCTCCTTTCAAATTCACCAGTCTCAAGAAGTCCTAAATAACTTGGATAAGGCTTCATTTCCATAATTCCATCCAGTGCTTAACCTCGGGAGGTCTCTTCAAAAGTAAACTGAAATTGAGATAACAGCCTGTGCAGGAAGTTGCTAAAATCTTTTTGCCCAAGAGTTTCCCTTTCCAGAGCCTAAAAAATTCCTTTTGAAAGCCCCTAAGCCAGAGAGTAGGTTTAGCTGAACCACAACAAAAATCTTGGGCCTTAAATTTATTTTTAATACCCTTTTCAATAGAAGTCAAGGGTGATTTTAGATGACAGGGCAGGTGATAGAGAATCTTAGGATCACCTTTAAACTCCAAAGAGAGACCAAGTTGAGATTCAAGGAATTCGGTAACAAAAAAAGTGCGCTCAGATAGTTCAAGAATAGATTCAGACTCAGCTTCACCCTCAAAGAGTAAAGGATAGACCCTTTTTAAGACCCAGTAACAGGTAGCACAAAAGGTGACCAGGGGTTTCCTTTCAGAAAAGAGCTCAAGTTTTCTCAAAGCATGTCTTTTAAGAGTTTGGTATGACCTTAAGCTCACCCAGGGAATTCCGCAGCAGTCCTGTCCACTGGGCAAGTGAGGAATGAGCTTTAAGGTTTTTATCTTTTCCAAAAATTGAAAAAGGGCTGAAGGATAGAGGTGTTTTAAACCACAGGAGGCATAGAGATAAAAGTCTCCTGTAGCATAATCATCAAAAATGGATTCATCAAATTTTTTATAAAGATACCTGCCCTTAGGATGCAGAAAAAGAAGGGATAGAGCATTTTCAAAGTAAGGATACTCCAAACTCTCAGATTTAAAAATTCTCTGGAGATAAGTATGAGGAAAACTTAAACCGTAAGGACAGACCTGGGCACATCTTTCACAAAAAAGACAAAAATCATAACTTTTAGAGGTTATTCCACGGGCAAAAAGGAAATTTCTTCCTCGCGGGGAAAAACCCTCTTGCAAAAAAAACCTGAAACTTGGACAATGGGGGATGCACTTTCCACAACGAACACAAAGGTCAGGAGCTTCCCTGTTCATTTCTCTCCTGAAGTAATCTTTCTAACCACCAGGCACACCACTCGGTCTCAAGTATAGCAGAGGCAAGGGCTTTGGATTCATTCAATAAAAGCCTCCTTCTGGCATAGTTGATCCAGCGCTCTGCAAAGGGATTATTGAGATCCCTTTGCTCTTTAAGCTGAACAATAAGATCAAGGGTATCGGCATCATGAACAATTTTTGCCTCCAAGGTTTCCCCATTTCTATACTCTTCAAATAAAATAAGCACTTCTTCTTCAAAGGGAAGGCCGGAAAAGGCCTCTTTAAGGGCCTTTTTCTCATCAGAGCTATTGTAAAGCTTGTTTACCGCATTGAAATCCCCTGTCCTTGCCTCAGGAAAATCATGAAAAAGAGCCATTTTCAGAGCCTTATCTTCATTCACCTTTCCTTGAAAGATTTTGCAGAGAAAAAAAGTGCAAAGAATTACTCCAAAGGAGTGTCCTGCAACATCCTCTCTCCCGGTGCCAAGGAAACTATAACCTGTCCTTTCAATTCTCTTTAGAAGGGCTCCTTCAAATAAAAGCTTAGCCAAACGATGTTTAAAACTCAAGTTTCCTCTCCGCTAAGTAGGCAGATACCTTGAGAATTATTTTTCCAACCAGAAATTCTGTGAAGGGATTCCCCGGAATAGGCCTTGTTTCCACAATATCCATACCCACAGGGTGATATTCTACAAACTTTCTTAGGATCAATAGTAGCTCTTGCCAAAAAAGGCCTCCTGGCTCAGGAGTCCCAACCCCTGGGGCAAGAGAGGGATCCAGAGCATCCATATCCAAGCTCAGATAAACTGGCCCCTCTTTTAAAAAAGCAGAAACCTTCTCTAAGGCCTCTTCAAAGGATCTCCAGATATCTTTTGCCAGAAGGACAGAAAGTTTCTTTTGATGTATTTCTGAAAATTCCTCTTCAGATAAGGCCCTTATTCCAAGACTGAGAATTGGGATCCCAAGCTCATAAATTCTTCGTATAACTGTGGCGTGATTTATCTTAGTTCCAAGATATTCCTCTCTAAAGTCCAGATGGGCATCAAGATGAAGCACCCTTAAATTAGGATAAAATTTTTTAAAAGCCCTAACCGAGGGAAGGGTGAGAGTATGTTCTCCTCCGAGAAGAATAGGAAAAAATTTTGCTTTTAAGGCCTCTTCAACAAGCTCTTCAATTCTTATTAAAGCGGAATTTAAGTCAAGAGGAAGCTCTTCTACTGGGAAGGTAAAAAAACCAAAAGTTTCATGAGGAGAAAGAGAGGTCTCCTCGTCAAAAAACTCAAGATTTGAACTAACCTTTAGAATTTCTAAAGGGGCTTCCTTTGTGCCTTTCAGCCAGGTGGTTGATAGTTCTAAAGGAACGGGAATTAGGGCTACCTTAGCCTGAGGATGGTCAGGTAGCCCTAAGAAGGGAATTTTCATCCTTAAAGGACAAAGTTTTTCCTTTCAAGACGCATAAAGTTTTCTACAGCCCTTATGGAACGGGGAAATTCAAGCCCCCTGTCAAGGAGCCTGATTTCACTTTTCTGAATCTCAAACATCTCCGTTATATCCTGTATGGCTCTATCTACATTGAAAGGTTTGCAGGAAAAGATATCTACACTTAAATAAAGCTTTTCAGGAAAAGTATGAATACTTATATGGCTTTCAGCAATAATTACAAAACCAGAAATTCCCCAATCTTCAGGTGTGGGAGCATAATATTTGAAAACATAAGGAGGCATAATCTTTGTCATCTCAATATCCTCAGGGTATTTGTGAAGAAAACTATAGATGTAATCAATATCCATAAGTTTTTCCCGGTTTGCACCATAGCCATCCAGAATGAGGTGCTGACCAAAGCCATACTCCATCTTCTCAAAATTTTTCATCTTCCCACCCCCTAAAAAAATTCGTCCCCTCAGGAACGGGGAATAAAATATATCAATTTTTTCATTTGTCAAGAGCCTTGATAAACTTGAATAAACCTATCTTATCCTGAAAAGGCTGGATTTATTTTAAGAACTTTTTATGCTATCTCCATTTTTCTTGCTTTTTCTTAATATCCTACCCTATCTCAATTAAAAAAATTTCTTTCTACCCAAACCCTGCCTTCAATCATAAAACTAATCAAGTTAAAAGTTCCTGTCTGTCTAGCATGAAAAGTATGGAACAGCGCAAATTTCTTAATTGATGAATTGGTATTATTATATAAAAAAATGTTAGAGATTCAAAATTTTGATCCCCTACAAATCATTTAAAGATATGAACACAAACATTGTCTTTAAAATTTTTGGGAGTATTATAAAATTTTTAGAAACTAATTTTTCTTCTTAGGGGATCTTTACATGAAGACCTCAGGGAAATTCATCTTATTTTTTTTCTTTATTTTTATTTTTGTTTTCTTTTCTTATAATTCCTCGCAATCTTTTCTTGGATTTTTCAAAATCCTTCCTGAAGATAAAGAAATAGAACTTGGGAATCTATATCTTCCGGCCTCCCTTGATGAATTTGAGGGTAGCTATCCTGAAGAAAAGGTTCAGGAATATATACAAACCATAGGGAAAAAATTAGCCAGAAACTCAACCCGAAAGGTGCCCTATCAATTTC
This sequence comes from Caldimicrobium thiodismutans, assembly GCF_001548275.1. Taxonomy (GTDB): domain Bacteria; phylum Desulfobacterota; class Thermodesulfobacteria; order Thermodesulfobacteriales; family Thermodesulfobacteriaceae; genus Caldimicrobium; species Caldimicrobium thiodismutans. Next base: position 1,639,925 of record NZ_AP014945.1, on the reverse strand, counting down.
ATCTTGTTAATTCAGGTGTTGTTAATGCCTTTGCCTTACCAGGAGGTCCAGTTGTTATAACCAGAGGGATCTTTCTTACCTTAGAAGATGAAGATGAGCTGGCAGGAATCCTTGCCCATGAGATTGGTCATATTGAAAGAAGGCATCATGCCAGATTTGTGGAAAAACAGCTTGCTCTGAATGTTCTTCTTCAGATTGGGTCTCTCTTTCTTCCACAAAATCTTAGTGGTGAGCTTCTCTTTCAACTGGGAAGAGTTTCAGCCGAGCTCTTGAGTCTTAAGTTTAGTAGAGATCAGGAAAGAGAGGCTGATGAAGAAGGCTTTATTCTTTTACTTAAAACTGGATATTCTCCTGAGGGTATGCTTAAAGTCTTTGAGAGATTCAAAAAAATGGAAAAGAAAAGGCCTCCAGAGTGGATCTCCACCCACCCTCTGCCAGAAACCAGGATCAAAGACTGGCAAGAAAGAATGGAGACCTTCAAACCAAGTGGCGCTTTCATAAAGGGATCATCAAGATTTGTAGAAATTAAAAATATGCTTCTTTCAACCCAATCCTCCTTTGAAGAATGTCAAAAAGGTAAAAAGGCCTTTGGAGAAAAGGATTTTTCTACAGCTGAAAAATACTTCTTAAAAGCCCTTGAACTTTATCCCAAAAATGTGCCTGCCCTTCTTTATCTTGCTAAGCTAAATTTAAGGGAAAAAAACTATTCTTCTGCCAGGGACTATGCCTTTCAAGCTTTAAAATTTAACCCGGAGCTCTTTTCTGCTCATTATCTCTGTGGCCTCTCAGAATTTGCTTTAAATAACTATGAAAGAAGTGTGGCTTATTTTGAAAAGGCAAAGAAAATTATACCCTTTGAAGGCTCAAGTTATTATTATGCCGGAAGAAATTATGAGAAACTTGGAAATCTTCAAAAGGCTAAAAGTAATTATCAAAAGGCTTTAGAAATAGGGCCAAAGAATGCCCCCTGGTATGAAGATTGCAATCGTAGATATCAGCGCTTAAGATAAAATGCTTAAAAGTTTACTATTTTATTTTCCAGTTTCAGGAGTTAAGACCTACATCTTTTTACCGCCTCTTTTCTCCTTTGTGCTCTCCTTTTTTTGTGCCACAGGAGGAGTTAGTGGAGCCTTCCTCTTACTTCCTTTTCAGGTGAGCATCTTACACTTTGTCTCTCCCTCTGTAAGTGCAACCAATCATCTTTTTAATATAATTGCCATTCCAGGGGGAGTATATCGCTATTACAGGGAGAAAAGATTTTATTACCCTCTCACACTTATTATTACTATAGGAACTTTCCCTGGTGTGGTCATAGGTTATTTTTTAAGAATCTCCTATTTTCAGGATCTTAAAAATTTTAAACTCCTTGTGGGAAGTGTGCTCTTATTTATAGGTCTTAAACTTCTTTATGATCTTTTTTTTCCAAAAAAAGAAACTTCCTTTTCTCCTGAACCTGTAAAAACCTTAAAATTCAATATTTGCACCCTTCAATTTGAATATGCAGGAAAGATTTATTCTCTTAATACTTACCTTTTATCACTTATAGCCTTTCTCATCGGAGTTGTTGGAGGAATTTATGGCATTGGGGGAGGGGCTGTAATGGCTCCTTTACTGCTTGCCTTTTTTCAGATCCCACCTTATATCTTTGCAGGAGCAACCCTCTTTGGAACCTTTTTAACCTCTATTCTCGGAGTAATTATCTATACCCTTGGTGGGCATGGGCCTGACTTTTTATTGGGTTTTCTATTTGGACTGGGAGGCTTCTTTGGAATCTATTTAGGTGCTAAATATCAAAAAAAATTTCCCCAGAGGATCATCCGCTTAATCTTAACTTTTATACTCCTTTACATATCTTTGCAGTATATTTATAAATTTTTCAATTCTTAGTGTAAAAGAGTTTAAGTCTTATCTTTTTGAGTTCCCTTAAGGTTTCCAGAGGAAGAAACTCTGAAAGGGAAAGTTCCTGAGAGATATTTTTAATAGTTTCAAAACCCTCTTCTTTAAAATGACACATAGTATAAATATTATAAGGCCAGTGGGGATAAGACCTTCGCAGATAACAATGGGTAATAAAAGTATATTTTGAGAGTTTCTGACCTACTTCTACAATTCGCTCTTCAGGCACAAGCCAGGCAACCATAATATTTCTTTTATAGCCTAATTTCACATGTCTAAAAAGACCTGCAAATCTTCTCAAGGCCCCTTTTTCCTTCATATTATTTAACCATTCAAAAATAAACTCTTCTTTAAGCCCAAGTTTTTCTGCAAGCACTTTAAATGGTTCAGGTACCAAAGGCAGAGGTTCTTGAAGGAGTTTAACCAAATTTTTATCCAGTTCAGAAAATGGAAAAATTTCGTCCTTATTTTCTAAGGGATTTTCCTCAAAATTATTTAAAGATTCCACATCAAAAACAGCTGCGATTTTAAAGACTTTGATTATGGGAAGATAGAGAAAATCTTCTGCTCCACTTTCTTTTAATAGATATTCAGCCTCTTTTAAAAGATCCATACCCGGAGGCACGACCAATGTAAACCAGAAATTGTAAGTATGGTTCCGTAAGTAATTATGACTTACCCCAGGATGAGCATTGATAACAGATTCTGCTTTTTTTAAATTCTTTTCAGGCACTTTAAAAGCAAAAAGAGAGGAAGAATGTCCAAGGGCAGGAGGATTAAAAATGGCAGAAATCTGTCTAAGTTTTCCGTTTTTTTGCCAGCTTCTGAGCACTTCAAGGACAAGCTTTTCTTCTGTCTGCAAATGTTTGGCTATTTCATCAAAGGGTCTTGAGGTAAGGGGAAAACCCTTTTGTAAAAGGTAGATTAATTTCTTTTCGTCAAAAGGAGTAAAGTTAACTTCCATGGTAGAGAAAATTTTTTAAAAGTTTAAGTCTATTGGGATGTTTGAGTTTTCTTAAGGCATGACATTCAATCTGTCTTATTCTCTCCTTGGTGACCCCAAATTTTTGTCCTACCTCCTCCAAAGTATAGGATTCTCTTTCTCCTATGCCAAAACGCAGTCTAATTACCTTTTCTTCACGAGCAGATAAGGTCTTTAAAAGTTCACGAATTTTTTCAGAAAGAGCAACATTAAAAGTAACTTCATCTGGTCTGAGAATATTATGATCTTCAAGAAAATCTTTAAGGGTAGTGTCTTCCTCTTCTCCCACTGAGGTTTCAAGGGAGATAGGCTGTTTCATTACCTTAAAGATATAACTAAGTCTTTCAACTGATAAACCCGTTTCCTTAGAAAGTTCTTCTAAGGTAGGTTCTCTTCCATATTCCTGATAGAATTTAGTATAAACGATCTTACTTATTTTATAAATTGCTTCAATTATATGCACAGGAACCCTAATGGTGCGTGTATTCTCAGCTAAATAGCGGGTAATATTTTGTCTTATCCACCAAGTAGCATAAGTGGAGAACTTAAAGCCCTTTCTATAATCAAACTTTTCAACTGCCCTTAAAAGACCAATGTTGCCTTCCTGAATTAGGTCAGAAAGGAGAGAACCCTTAGGGGCATATTTTCTGGCAATGGAAATTATTAGCCTAAGATTGGCACTTACCAATTCCTCTTTGGCTCGTTTTATTTTAAAAAAGGCTTTCTGAATCCTCTGGGCAGAGTCTAAAATACTTGGTAAGGGCTCACCAAAAAAATCTAAGGCAATTTCAACTTCTTTCTTTTTTCTTTCAGCCTCTTTCAGAAAACACTGCAATTCCTTATTCCCCTCTATCTCCTCTTTTAACTTTTTAGAAAGGCCTCTTGATCTCCCTTTAGCTCCATTTAAAGAGATGAGTTTTTCAAAGTTAATTTTCAAGTCTTTAAAATTTTGAGAAAAATTAATTTTAACTCTCTCAAGGTCATCAACTTTCTTTTTAACCTCCAAGATTTCACAGGTTAATTCATCAAGAAGGGTTTTAGTGGGTCTCACCTCATAAATTAAACCAAAGATTTCCTCAAGAAGCCTTTTTCTATCAACCTTTAACTCTTCTTCTAAAAATTCCAGAAGTTTCTCTCTCAGTGTTTTAAACCAGGCTTCTCGAAAAGAACCTTTTTTTTCAAGAAGTTCATAGTCCTTAAAATATTGAGATAGTTTATTTTCTCTTTCCAGCTTTCTTAAGAGGCTGTAAAATTTCATTATCTGTGTAGGATATTTAAATGCCTCCTCAAGGATCTCCTTTTCTCCTTCTTCAATGGTCTTTCCGATTCTTATTTCATCTTCCTTAGACAAAAGGTTATGATTAAAGACCTCAGAAAGGTAAATTTTAAGAGAGTCATCTTTTTTGACCTTTTTTACTTCTTCTTCAAGAAGGGTCTCTTCAAAATCTTCTTCTAAAAAATCTTCCCCTTCAAAAAGGCAAGTTTTCTGGTTCTGGAGGTTCATAAATTGCCCTCCTTTAATGTTTTTTTAAATCTTTACAAAGCCTTAGTTTTGAATTTATTTGTGGTAAATAACTTTCAACCTCTTCTTTTTTCCCCGCCCTTTGAAGAAGTTTAAGTCTTTCTGCAATTTTCAAAATCTCCCTTTTTTGGAGTTCAACCCCGATGAATCTTTTTATATCTTCGAGGGCCTGTTTTCTATCCTCAAAGGGAGGGGAAAAGAGAAGATCTCCTAAAATCTCCTGAAAGGAAGGCTCTGGCACCTCTAAAAAAGAGGTATAGCCTTCAGCCTTTAACTCCAGGATTTTCATTAAAAATTGATGATAGATTCCGGAAGAAAAATTTTCCTGTAGAAGCTTTTTAAGTCCAGCGGATTCAAGCTCCGGGATATCCTCTGGAAAATTAACTAAGTATTGGGCAATATTTTTTATAAAACACTCCTCTCGGGTTAATTGGGACTCAAGTTGAGGTTTAACCTCTCGTTGCATAGGTCTTCTCAGTTTTTTCTCAATATCAGACTCAGAAACCTGAAAATAATACGCGAGTTCCCTTTTAAGTCTTTGTAGAAGAACGGGATCAGATATTCCTTGAAAGAGCTCAAGAACCTCATTAAAGACCTTACTTGGATTTTTCTGATACTCTAAGCGATAAAATTCAAAAACAAAGGCTGTGGCTTCTTTAAGAAATTTTGATAGCTCTCTCTTAAATTCCTCAGGATCCTTTAAAAATTTTTGTGCAAAAGAGTCAGGGTCTTCCCCCTCGGGAAGAGAAATTATTTGGGGGAAAACTCCCTCTTTAAGAAACATTGACAGGGCCCTCAAAGAAGCTTTAGCACCAGCGATATCTCCATCATAGAGGAGATAAAAATCATCCGCAAGGGGTTTAAGTTTCTGAATATGCTTTTCTGTAAGGGCAGTCCCGCAGGTTGCGACAACATTTCTGAGCCCCCTTTCCCAGAGAGAGAGAAAATCAAAATATCCTTCAACTAAAAAGACCTTACCCTCTTTTTTGATGTAATCCTTACTCTGAAAAAGGCCGTAAAGAATCTCGCTCTTTTTAAAAATCCGGCTTTCTGGAGTGTTAAGATATTTGGGTTCAGCTTCAGGCCCCAGGGCCCTTCCACCAAAACCAAGGCATTCACCCTTCTCATTAAAAATAGGAAACATTAGCCTATCTCTAAAAAGGTCAAAATAAGAACCATCCTCACCTTTTTTCAAGAGGCCAGCAGAGACCGCAAGGTCCAGATCAATTTTCTGAGTTCTAAGCATGCTGGCAAGAAATCTTCCTTCTGAAGGGGCATAGCCAAGATAAAAGGTCTTAGCGCATTCTTCACTTAAATTCCTGCTTTTTAGATAGGCCCTGGCTCTCTCACTCAGGGGACTATTCCAGAGATAGTGTTGATAAATTTTAGCAACCTTAAAATTTACCTCAACCAAATCCTTTTCTTTGCGCTTTTCTGTAAAAGCCCTCTGGTCAATCTTAAGTCCAGCCTTTTCAGCAAGCTCAATAAGGGCATCTTTAAACTCAAGCCCCTTTATGCGCATATAAAAGGAGACAACATCTCCAGAAGCTCCACAGCCAAAACACTTAAAGATCTGCTTTTCTCCATTGACTGTAAAAGAAGGAGTCCTTTCGGCATGAAAGGGACACAACCCCACATAGTTTTTGCCAACCTTTTTAAGTTTTATATACTGAGAGATAAAACTCACTATCTCAAAATGTCTTTTGACTTCATCAAAAAGATTTGTATGGCTCATTTGATCAGGACCTTAGCCCTCCATACTCTTTAACATAAGAAATCAAAAGGTCAAGAGATTGCTTCAATTTTTTTTATGCAGATAAACCAAGGTAGCTCCACTACCCCCTTCATAGGAAGGTGCTTCTTCATAGGCCTTTACCAAAGGGTGTACCTTTAAATAATCTCTTATGGCTTGCCGAAGTTTCCCTGTTCCATGGCCATGAATAACAAGAAGTTGATCTTTTCCCTCTAAAAAACACCTATTTAATTTCCTTTCCAAAAGATTTAGGGCACTTTCAACCTCCTCACCTAAGAGATGTATCTTTTCTTTTGAGCAAGAGGGGGGATGAGAAAGGGTAGCCGAATATCTGGGTTTGGGTGGATTTTTAATATCTTCCCGTCTCAACTCTTGAAGAGGGACTTCAAGCTTCATCTGGCCTGAAAGCACAAGGGCTGTTTTATCTTTTATCTTTAGGATAGTTCCCTCTTTACCAAAACATTTCACAAAGACCTTTTCTCCCTCCTGAAAGGACCTTTCCTCAAAGATCCGGGGAAGATGTCTTTCTTCTAAAAATTTTTGAAATTCTCTATGTGCCCTTTTTGAGGACTTAGCCGAAGCTAACTGTTCCAGAAAGGTGCGAAATTCCCTCTGCCATTCTCCGAAAAGCTTCTCCATGGCCCTTTCATATTTTTTCTCAAGTTCTTTCTTAAATTTTGAAAGCTCCTCTCTTTCCTCCTTTAAAAGTCTTACCTTTTCTTCCCAATCTTTTTTAAGGTTCTCAATGGCTTCAATATTTTGAGCATATCTATCCTGAAGATTAAAATAATCTTTATCTAAGAGCAAATCCCTTGCCCTTTTAATTAGACTTTCAGATAAACCAACCCGTCTGGCTAATTCAAAGGCATGAGAATCTCCAAGATAATTATATAAAAGGCGATAGGTGGGACTAAAGGTCTTTCGATTAAACTCAACCGTGGCAAAGGAAAATTCCTTTCTCTGAGAGGCAAGAACTTTTAATATATGAGAATGGGTAGTCATAATGACTTTAGCACCCTTTTCAAGGATACCTTCTATAATTGCCCAAACTAAAAGGGCACCCTCCTCTGGATTAGTTCCTCGCCCTGGCTCATCTAAAAGCACAAGACTTTCTTTATCTGCAAGATCAAGTATCCTTTTAAGATTTTTAAGATGAGCAGAGAATGAGGACTCGCCTTCCCAGAGATTCTGCTCATCCCCAAGATCAACTAAAAGTTTTTTAAAATATGGAATCTGAGCCTTCTTAGCTGGCAAAAGGAAACCATTTTGAGCCATAAGAACAGAGATCCCGATAGTTTTAAGGGTAACGGTCTTTCCCCCTAAATTAGGCCCTGTGATCATAAGGGCCTCTCGCAGTAAATAATTATTAGTCACAGGATAGGGCTTTTCCTTTTCTTGTGCCCGAAAAAATAACGATGGATGAAAACCCTCTTCAATAAAAAGCTCAGAAGCCTTTTCCTCATCCGGTAAAATGCCTCTATAAGTTCTTCCAAGCTCAACCCTTGCTATGGCCAAATCAAGAGAGACCATAAATTCCTCAAGTTTAAAAAAACTTTCTTGAAAAGAAAAAAGTTCCTCAGTAAGCTCTTTCAAAATTCTACTTACTTCTCTTTCTTCCTGCCAGACAAGTTCTTCAAGCTCATTAGTCATGTGAATGAGGCTAAAAGGTTCCACAAAGACAGTTGCCCCGCTCTGGGAGAGCCCCTGCAAAATTCCTTTTACTTTATTTTTATATTCTGGTTTTACTGGTAAAACATATCTACCCTCTCTTTGTAAATAGATGGGTTCCTGAAGATAGCCCAGTTTGTAATATTTATCTTTTAGATCTTCAAGCTTTAAAAATATTTCCTCCTCAAGGAGTCTTTTTTTCCTTCTTATAATTCTTAGCTGATAACTTGCAGAATCTTTAATCTCCTTTCTCTCAAGATCAAAAAGCTCCTTTATCCTTTCTAATAGAAGAGATAGCTCATCTGAAAGTCGGGAAAGAGATAAAAAAGGAGAATTTTTAAGGATATCTCTTAATTCAAGAGAGGTCATAATCCAGAGACCTATTTGAAAAACCTCTCCTGGTAAAAGAAAGCCTCTTTTTTGGGCTCCGTCAAAAATCTTTTGAAGGGAGGGAAGAGAGGGAAGTTCTATTCCCTTACCTTTTTCAAATAAATTCCAGAGAAAGGCGCTTTCTTCTCTAAGTCTTTTGGATTCTTCTTGAGAAAAAGTTGGCTGTAAATCAACAAGTTTAATTTTTGAGGCTTCCGTTTTAAGATAGGGCAAAAGCCTCCCTTTAAGACCTTCCCAGTCTAAAAGGGTAAAATCCTTAGACACTGATTAAAATTAAGACTAATTAATCTTCTAATTTTTGTTGAATCTTTTTAAGCTTTTTAATAAGTTTCTTTTTAGCGGCCTGAACCTTTTTTCTTCTCTTAACCCCTGGCTTTTCATAAAATTCTCTCTTCTTTACCTCTGAGAGAATCTTGGTTTTTTCAACAAGTCTTTTAAATCTCTTGACTGCTTGCTCAAAAGATTCACCGTCTCTTACAATAATTCCAGCCAAAGAAATTCCCTCCCTTATAAATTTTCCTTAAAAGTAGCATCTAATCTATTTTTGTCAAGAAGTTTTTATAATTTTTTTAAAAAAAAAGAGCCGGCGGAGGGACTTGAACCCTCAACCTTGGGATTACAAATCCCACGCTCTGCCCATTGAGCTACGCCGGCAAAAAGAACACAAAGTTAAAAAACGGAGGAGGCGGGATTCGAACCCGCGGCACGAGCTTTTAACCCGTGCACTCGCTTAGCAGGCGAGCGCCTTCGACCTCTCGGCCACTCCTCCCAAATAATAATTCCGGGGCGTGGATTCGAACCACGATTCTGGGAGTCAAAGTCCCATGTCCTGCCGGTTAGACGACCCCGGAGCTTTTGTCTAAACTTTTAAATAGCTGGGGAGGCCGACGGGGCTCGAACCCGCAACACCCGGGGCCACAGCCCGGTGCTCTACCATTGAGCTACGGCCTCCATCTTTTTGTTATTTTAATCAACTTTTACCTTTTTTCAAGCACCCGTATGCGTCCATATCTTTTGAGACTTAAAATTTACCTCTTTTGGTAGACAAATTGGATTTTTTTAGTAGGGGCAAACCTATGTGTTTGCCCCTTTGTGGCGTTTGCCTGTTATATGTTCCTTTAAGTTATTGGGCAGACAGAGAAAGATTTGGCAGACACGCAAGGGCCTCCCACTACTCTCCCCTTTCACCTCTTACCTTTCACCTCTTTCCACTCTTCTTTTTTCTTGAAATAATCAGAACCTATGCGAAAGACCACTTTTTCCAAAATAATCTGATAAATCTGACAATGGAATTCTATACTTTTCAACTAAAACTTGTAAATTTCTTGCTTCTCTTATAATCCTTCTTCTCTATCAGGGACATCAGTGTAAAAGGTTATTCCAAGACTTTTGCAAAAGCTCTTTGCCTCACGATCAAGCATAGGAGAAATAATTATCTTTCTTGTGACTTTTTTCCCTTCTTTTTTCTCAAAAACCTTCACCTTTCTCTCAAAAAGCAAAACATCTCCAGGACTAACAGAAGACTTAATCTCAGCTACAATAAGCTCACCATCTCTAATAATAAGGTCAATTTCAACCCTTTTTCCAGGAAAACCTTCAAAGACCTCACCTTCTAAATCAGTTGTTTCATAATGTTCTACCTTAACCCCAAAGGTTTCCTCAAGAAGACCTTTTACCGCATTGCGAAAGGTTTTCTCTGATTTAATTCCCCATCTTGCCCCAAGGGCACTAATTTGCACATCCTGTCTCTTTCTTAAGGCAAGGATTTCTTCCATCAGGATTTTATTGCCTTGAGAGAGTTCTTCAAGCTTCTTTGAATGCTCCTCAAGCCTCTTTGAATGCTCTTTCAGTATCTGAGAATGTTCCTCAAGCCTCTTTGAATGTTCTTCCCATCTTTTTTCACTCTCAATTCTTAGGTTCTTAATCTCCTCTAAAAGGGCCTTAATCTCTTCTTCAGTGGTTCTTTTGTCAGCAAAATTTTCTTTGAAAAGACTTGCTACATAATCCTTAAGAAGGGGATCTTCCTTTAAAAGCTCAGGGAGATCCCTAATTAACATTTCCTTTAAGGCTACTTTGGATATGATACTTTTTTTAGCCCTTTGCATAAAAGTTCCCCCTTAATCTCAAAACTTAAAAGAAAAATGAAAAAAAACAAGAGGTTTTGCATAAGTCCATATTGTTTGAGACTTAAATCTACCTCTTTTTGGGTAGATAAATTGGATTATTTTTGTAATATTAACCTGTAAAGCCTCCCCTATAACAATATTTTAAAACCCTTGGTAGAGGCAAATAATTATTTGCACCTATATTCAACCCAAATTTTTCTTGTAAGGATGTGAACTTAAGCATTAATAATACCATTTCAAATTAAGAAATTTGCGCTATTCCATACTTTTCAAGCTAAACAGGTGCTTTTATCTTGCGCAAAACTTCTTCTCTCTGAGATAAGGCTTTAATGGATCCTGACCTTATGTATCCGCTTTAAATCTTTTGCCTTTTTCACACTCTTTTTCCTCGTGAAAATGTAATCTTATATTAGAAAAATCTTCTTTTTTATACTCCTTCATTTTTTAAATATTCCATTAGGATCTCTTCTGCAGATACAAGAGATGCCCCGAGGGGAATCTTTATTCCAAAAAGATTCAAGCCCATTTCTAAGGCAGAAAGAGCAACCATCAAATCAAAGGGGGATTGATCTCCCATGTGGGTAATTCTAAAAATTTTTCCTTTAAGCTTGTCCTGACCCCCAGCAAAAAGAATCCCCCATTTATCCCTCAAAAATTTTAAAAATTCACCTGTATTCAATCCTTGAGGCGACTTAACTACAGTTAAAGACTCTGAGGGAACTTCAGGAAAAATTTCTAAACCGAGAGCTGAGACACCTTTTCTACAAGCTAAGGAAAGGGCTGAGCAATGTTTAAAAATTTTTTCAAGGCCAAGGGATCTCACACGCTTCAACATCTCTTTCAGACCAAGCAAAAGGGAGATAGCTGGGGTAAAGGCAGTGGTGTCCTTAGTATAGGCCTTTCTCTCCTTAGCCAGATTAAAATAATACTTGGGAAGTTTAGAACTTTCTGCCAAAGATAGGGCCTTATCTGAAAAAGCTATAAAGGAAAGTCCAGGAGGAAGACTTAAGGCCTTTTGAGAACCTGTAATAACTACATCCAGCCCCCACTCATCCATAGGCAAAGGATATACCCCAAGAGCTGTTATTGCATCAATTACAAGTAAAGTCTCTTTGGAACGAGTTAATTCAGAAATCTCTTTAACTGGATGTTTTACTCCTGTGGAAGTTTCACAGGCTTGCATAAGAACTGCCTTTGCATCAGGATGTTCTTTAAGAGCCTTTTCAACCTGCTCAGGTTTAATAGCCTGACCCCATTCTATCTTAAGAACAACAGGATTTAACCCATAGGTCTCCGCAAGTTCTCTCCAGCGCTCTCCAAATTTTCCAGCTTCAACCACAATAACTTTATCTCCAGGAGAAAAAAGATTCACTATGGCTGCTTCCATTGCCCCAGTTCCAGAAGAAGCAAAAAAATAGACCTCCCTCTGAGTCTGAAAAAGATATTTTAAATCCTCACGGATCTCCCGTAAAACTTCAGAAAACTCAGGCAATCTGTGATGGGTCATGGGCTGAGCCTGTGTGAGAAGAACTCGTGGTGATACAGGAACTGGCCCTGGAGTAAAAAGATATTTCTTATTTAAAAAATCCATAAAAAACCTCCCTTCTTGGAAAATATCCAGATAATTTTACACTATTCTTAAAAATTTAGGAGATCTAATTTTAACCCCTCTTTTGCATGCCAGGGAATAATTTCCTTTTTTCTCTAAAAAGGCTCTCAAAAATATCTGATATCTTCTTATTTTTCTGTAAAGTTCCTTTACTTTCCCACTCACGCTTTCCTTTGAAATAAGCTTTGCAAAATAACTAAGCTCGTAAATTCAAGCCCTTTGCAGAGTTAAAGAAAGGGATTAAATTAAATTCAACACCATGACAAAAGAGAGCCTCAGACCTTTTGAAATAATCAAAGATTACTTTAAATATCTTGCAAGCCTTGGTTATTCAGAAATCCCAGCTTTACCTGAATTTTTAACTCTTTTGGGTAAAAAAAAGGCTTTGCCCGAAGATAATTGGTCTGAGCTAATTGAGAGGATTTATCAATGTCAGGATTGTTCTCTTTTTCGGATACGAAAAAACCCCGTTATCGAAAGAAATTGGGAAGGGAAGAAACTTATGCTTATTGGAGATTTTCCTGACCGAGAAGATGATTATTATGGAAAACCCTTTTCTGGAGCCATTCAGGAAACTCTTCAAAAAATGCTTTTGAGTATTGGCTTAAGAAAAGAAGATTTTTATGTGACCTTAGCAGTTAAATGTAAACCCATAGCAGGAAGGTCTCCAGATGAAGAATCCCTCCTTGCCTGCAAAAAATATCTCCTCAAGGAGATAAAATTATTAAAACCCAAACTTGTTTTGGCTCTTGGCTTCTTACCCCCCAAGGTCTTTCTTGAGGGTCATGAAAGCCTATCTTCTCTCAGGGGAAGGCCCTTTCATTATCAGGAAACTATGATATTATTTACCTATCATCCTGCTTATATGCTTAAAAATCCCTCTGTAAAAAGACTCATCTGGGAGGATTTGAAGACCTTTAAAAAATTATATGATGACCTTTTTTAAAAAATTTATCCCTTTAATTTTTTTCTGTTTGTATTTTACCTCTTTAGCTCAGGCGGAAAAGGTCTTTTTGGTTAAAGTTGATGGTGCAATCACCCCTGTGACTGCTAATTTTGTCCTTTATGCCCTTAAATATGCTGAAGACCAAAAGGGAAAGGCCCTTATTGTAGAACTTGACACCCCTGGTGGATTGGTTGATTCAACCCGAGATATTGTTAAAAATTTTTTGCAGAGTGAAATTCCGGTTATTGTTTATGTAAGTCCTCAAGGGGCAAGAGCAGCATCTGCTGGGGTCTTTATTCTCCTTGCCAGTCATCTTGCAGCCATGGCTCCTTCCACTCATGTAGGAGCGGCTCATCCGGTTGAACTCTCAGGGAAGGCGGATCCAAAGATGCTTGAAAAAGTAGCCAATGATCTTTCAGCCTGGGCCAAAAATCTTGCCGAAACAAGGGGTAGAAATCCAGATTTTGCTGAGCTGGCTGTCAAAAAAAGCAAAAGCATTACAGAAAAAGAGGCCCTTTCAATGGGAGTGATTGAAATCATCGCCCAAAATGTTGAAGATCTTCTTCAAAAGGCTGAAGGAAGAAAGGTAAAAGTGAAAGAGAGAGAGATTATTCTCAAACTGAAATCTGCCCCTCTTGAGGTCATCCAAGAGGACTTTAAAACACGCTTTTTAAAGGTTCTTGCCAATCCAAATCTTGTTTATTTTCTTCTCATGCTTGGTCTCCTTGGTTTATATTTTGAGCTTTCTCATCCCGGAGCTATTTTTCCCGGAGTTTTTGGAGCTATCTGTTTAATTCTTGCCTTCTTAGGATTAAGCATAATTCCTATGAATTATGCAGGCCTTGCCTTAATACTCCTTTCAGGACTCCTTTTCTTCCTTGAAACCCAGATTACCTCTCATGGACTCCTTACGCTTGGAGCTATAATCTCACTTCTTCTTGGCTCTCTTATTCTCTTTGGTCATAATCCCCCTTCCCTGCGAGTTAATCAACCTTTCCTTATAACAGTTGTTCTAACATCAGCAGCACTTTTTGGCGGAATTACTTATCTTGCTATTAAGACCTTGAGAAAAGAACCTGTTTCAGGAAAGGAAGGCCTCTTGGGTAAAACCGGCAGAGCTATTACAGAGATTACTCCTTCCGGAGGCAAGGTCTTTGTAGAAGGAGAAATATGGCAGGCTTACTCAGATGTAAATATTTCTAAGGACACCAAAATTGAAGTCATTGAAAAAAGGGGCTTTACCCTTTATGTTAAACCCTTGCCTTAGTTATTCTAATCAAGGACATGCTTTTCAGGGACCACACAAAGCATCTCCCCTGTAAATATTACCTCTTCTGCCCTTTTAACCTCCACATAAACCTTTCTCTTTTTCCCCTCTATCTCTTTCACCACAGCTTCAGCTTTAAGCTCATCCCCCAGCAAAGCGGGCTTTAAAAATTTTACCTCTGCTTTTGCAAGGACTACAGTTGGTTCATTTACTGCAAGCATAGCAGAAAAATCTGCCAAACTAAAGATAAAACCTCCATGGATAAGCCCTTTTTCATCTGCAACCATTCTCTCATCGGTCTTTAATTTTACTACAGCCCTACCCTCTGTAATTTCAACAGGTGTCCCACTAAGACTTTGATCAATCTTTCTATGAGTTCTTATTTCCATAATTTACTCCTCCTGCAATTTTTTTGTTTATATTATAAGCATATCCCCTTTGCAAAAAATCTCTTCTATCCACATCCAAGAACTCTTTTTGCTTGAAATCCGAATTGAAGAAGTCTTCACTTTTCTTTTAAAAAGATCATCAAATATGTAGGGCTTGATCCTGGGATTAAGAGTCCTGGTAAATGGAAAGGCTATAAGGGAGAACCCTTTAGACCAGAACAAGGCCATCCGCCTATAAGGATTATTAATTTCAATTTGTTTGCCACAGGCAAGGGTAATTTACAATGATAGACATTTTATTTTACCTTATTTGATAGTTGACTCCTTAACCTATTTTATCAAGACAAAACTCAATATAAAGGGGATGGTCCCCCACTTTAAATTTAAAGGTTACTCTGGGAGTTTTACAGAGAGAATGGACTTTATAGTCCTTCCCAGTAATCATACTTGGGACGGAAGCCTTAAGGGTGGTCCCAAACTTTTCAAACCTTCTTCTAAATCCTCCACAAATCATATTGGAAAGTTCTCCTGCCATATCCAGGGCCTCCTGATTTAAATCCTTAGGTGCCTCCCCTAATAAAGCTTGCATGAGCTGAAAGAGAAGCTCCCTTTCCATGGACACCACAAAGGCACCCTGAAGTTTTTCCCCGGTAAGACCAATAATAGAAGAGATTTCTGCTAAGGCAAAGTCTTCTTTGCGGGCTTCAGTAGCAGTAAGCTCTGGACTATTACCAGTATAGGTTGTAATTACTTCTGTAACTGCCTCTTTAATAGCTTCAGCAATCGTGTTAGCCATAGGCTTCCTCCTTATTAAAGTAAGTTTTTATTTGAGATAAAAGTTGAGATTGGTCATTTCTTTGGGTATCCACTTTAAGATGAGCCCATTTTTGATAAAGAGGCTCTCTTTCTTTATAGAGGAGTTCCAATTCTTCATCCCATGTAAGTTCGGTAAGGGCA
Source organism: Caldimicrobium thiodismutans (assembly GCF_001548275.1). Taxonomy (GTDB): domain Bacteria; phylum Desulfobacterota; class Thermodesulfobacteria; order Thermodesulfobacteriales; family Thermodesulfobacteriaceae; genus Caldimicrobium; species Caldimicrobium thiodismutans. Next base: position 1,624,420 of record NZ_AP014945.1, on the reverse strand, counting down.
GGTCTTTGAGAGAGGGTCTTAAAATCCCTGGAAAGCCTTTCCTTGATTTCATCAAGCTCTGCAAAAACCCAGATAATAAGGCTATCTTGCTTAAGAGCTCCCATTTCCTCTTCGTGTAAAACGGCACCACCTCCGAGGGCGCAGACAATATTTTTCTTTTCCTGAAGCTCTTTTAAAAAGACCTTTTCAAGATGCCTAAAGTAAGACCAACCTTCCTTTTCAACCATTTCTTTAATAGTTCTTCCCTCTCTCTTTTCTATCTCTTCATCAGCATCTATAAAGGCAAGATTTAGGGCCTCAGCCAGGGCCTTTCCCAAAGTAGTTTTTCCAGCTCCTCTAAAGCCTATCAGAAGGATCCTCTGCATAAAGCTGTTCAAAAAGCTCCCAAAAATTAGGAAAAGACTTGGCAACACAATCCGGATTTTCAATTTCTAAAGGTCCGGCTTTTAATGCAAGAATAGCAAAGGCCATAGCTATGCGGTGATCATCATAGGTCTCAATTCTGGCTGGATTAAAATTATCCCCTCCATAAATAATCAGGCCATCTGGAAGCTCTTCAACCTTCACCCCGATTTTACTGAGTTCTGTAGCTACCGCCTTTATTCGATCCGTCTCCTTATATCTCAGATGAGGCGCTCCATAAAGAACAGTCCTTCCCTCGGCAACAGCTCCAAGAATAGCCATCGTGGGAAATAGATCCGGACAATCTCTTAAATTAAAGGAGCCTGCCTTCGGTCTCCCCTCAAAGAAAACCTCTACTCCTATGGGATCTATAGGTCTTACCATTCCTCCAAAGTCTTTTATAAGTTCTAAAAAAACTGAATCTGCCTGCTTGGTATAATAGTCAAAATTTTCAATAATTATACTTCCCTTTCCCAAAATCAAAGGGATAGCCAAAAAATAAGAGGCACTTGAGGCATCTGCTGGGACTTCGTAAATACTTGCTTTGAAACTTCCTTGAGGGATATAAAAAAGATTAGATTTAACCTCAACCTTAACCCCGAATCTTTCCATAACTTCAAGGGTCATATCCACATAACTTTTGGAGAAAAGCTCTCCCTCAATAGCAATCTCAAGCCCTAAAGGCAAATAGGGACCTATAAGTAACAGGGCAGATATAAATTGACTGCTCACATATCCTGGCAAGGAAACCCTCTCGGATCTTAGATTCCCTTCATAGACCCTTACAGGAAAGTGCCCCTCCTGTTCTAAACAATCAATCTTAGCCGAAAGACTTCTTAGAGCTGAAATTAGAGGAGACATGGGTCTTTCATGAAGCCTTTCCTTTCCGTATAAATCAATCCAATCTCCTTTTCCAAGGGCAGAATAGGCCAAAAAAAACCTTGCCCCTGTTCCGTTGTTGCCAAGATAGAGTTTACTCTTATTAAGCCTTGGGAATCCCTCTACACCCTTTACTTCAAAGCCTTCCTCCTTCCCTTCAAAAATAACCCCAGTTGCCTCAAGAGCTGATTTTAAAAGTAATGGATCTTCACTCAAAAGAGGATTTTTGATAAAAGAACTGCCTCTGGCTAAGGCTGAACAAATTAAGGCCCTTTGAGTGAGACTTTTGGAAGAAGGAAGCTTTAAAGAATGCCTGTAAAATTTCTTTAAAGGTAAAATCTTTTTAATTTCCAAGGTTGAGTTCTCCTTCTAATCTTTTTACCTCTTCATAAAGAACCTTTTCCATAAGTTTAACAGGTGGGCTCATACCTGTAAAGAGTTTAAATTGTTCAACTCCTTGATAAAGGAGCATTCTTAAGCCATCAATAATCTGGCAATATTCCTTAGCTAATTTTAGGAACTGGGTATGTAAGGGAAGATAGACGATATCCATAGCAATCTTAAATCTTTTTAAAATTTCTTGAGACACAGGGGATTCCTGACTTTTTAGGCCTATGCTGGTTGTTTGAATAATGATATCTCCTTCAGCCTTATTTAAATCTTCCCAGGGAAGGGGAATTACTCCAAAATCCTCGGCAAGCTTAAGAGCCTTTTCAAAGGTACGGTTTAATATATAGATCTCCTTAGCAAGACCTGCCTTTACCGCAAATACAACAGCCCGGCTGGCTCCCCCTGCCCCAAGAATAACTACCCTCTTTTCTTTTAAAGACACCCCCTTTTCTTCAAAGGCCTTTAAAACCCCGAGCCAATCTGTATTATAACCGATGAGTTTTCCCTCTTTGTTAATTATTGTATTTACAGCCCCAATCTTTTGTGCTACTTCATCAACTTCATCAAGGAAATGGAAAATACTCTCTTTATGAGGAATAGTTACGGAGACTCCTCCAATATTTAGAGCCCGAATACCCTCCACTGCAGACTTAAGATTTTCCTTTTTGACTTGAAAAGCGCCATAAACCGCTTTAAGGCCAAGTTCTCTAAAGGCACTATTATGCATAACTGGTGATAGAGAATGGGAAACTGGATCCCCAATAACCCCAAAGACTTTATACACTGGTTAAGACCTCGTAAAGTCTTTTGGCCTGTATTAAATCTAATTGGCCTGGGGCAAGAGCCTTGCCTCCTTGAGGAAATACATAAGTAAAAGGTGCTCCAGAAAGTAGGCTTAAAATCCTTGAAAGTTTTCCTTTTTCACCCATGCCAAAGGCTATAACCTCTATACCCAACTCCTTCCCATAGGGAATTAAGCTTAAAAGATTAAGTGACTCAGAAAAGGATTTAACAAGCGTTGTAATCTTAAACCACCTTGCTCCTTCTAAGGAGGCTCTCCTTAGCAAATCTTTCAAGCTTTTTAAAGGAGGAGTTTCCTGGAAATTGTGATAGGAAAAAAGTATCTTTTCTGGAAAAAAGGGGCTTTTCTTGATGGATGATTTTAATTTTCCAAGATAGAGATGCTTCCACTCCACATCAATTAGATAAGCCCCTAAGCTGGCTGACTTAGAAAGAATTTCCCATCTCTTCTCAGGGGAGCATGATTTCCTTCCTCCTTCTTCTTTAGATCGGAAAGTGCAGATAAACCGGTAGTTCCTCTCCAAAATCTTAGTTAGCTCCTTTTCCGCAAAATCCTCAAGATAATCTAAACGGAGCTCAAAAAGATGAGTAAGGGTTTTAGCACCTTCAATTTGAGTATAAATTTCTTCCCAGGTTTCTCCAGCCAGGACAACGCAAAACATAATTCATATCTTAGAGCTCAAAGGTAGAGAGATACTCAAAGATCATTCGGTCATAGGAGCTGGTAAGATTGAAGACTTTTTTAGCTAATTCAAAACGAGTCTTAAGGGTGGTATTTCCGTAAGCTTTTATTTCCTCAAGAACCTTAGAATAATCAGCAGGGTCTATCACTACAGTTACATATTTGAAATTTTTAGCACTGGCTCTGAGAAGGGTTGGTCCGCCAATGTCAATGTTTTCAATGGCAGTATCCAGATCTCCCTTTTGAGAAACTACCTTATCAAAGGCATAAAGGTTAACTACCACAAGATCAATGGGCTTAATCCCCATCCTTTGGACAGTTTCTACATGTTCTTTGTCATCTCGCTTAAAGAGAAGACCTCCATGCACCATAGGATGCAGAGTCTTGACCCTCCCTCCCAGGATTTCTGGAAATCCTGTAAGCTCTGAAATATCTGTGACCTTGACCCCACCTTCTTTTATAGTTTTTGCAGTGCCCCCTGTAGAGATAATTTCAATCCCGAGATTAGAAAGCTCCCGCGCAAATTCAACTATTCCCCTCTTATCTGTTACACTGATCAAAGCCCTTTCAATTTTTCCCATACTCTACCCCCTGAAATTAAATGTATATCTAAGCTATTCCAATTTCTTCATCCGTGAGGTAACAAGCAGGATCTGGGGCCCAGATATCCCCTGTAACCGCTTCAGCTCTTACTCTGAAATTTCCTGCGCAGATCTCCAAAAACTTACATTTAGCACATCTTCCTTTAACATGCTTTTTCTTCTCCTTAAGTTTAGCCATTAGGGGATCCCTTGTATCCATCCAGATTTCACTGAAGGGTCTTTCCCGGACATTCCCAAAGCTATAATGCCTCCAGAACTGATCAGGATGAACTGAACCGTCCCAGGAGACACAACCTATTCCTACCCCTGTATTATTACCTCCATTCATCAGGAGAAGCTGATAGACCTCTTCAGCCCGGGGATTTCCCTCTCCTTTCATCCTTAAATAGAGATAGGCTCCATCAGTATGATTATCCACCGTGAGAACCTCAACCTTATGGCCCTTATCATGCAATTCTTTAGTTCTATCAATAATATAATCAACCCATTTTCTGGTCTCTTCATGCGTTAAATCTTGCTCAACAAGCCGGCTCCCTCTTCCAGCATAAACAAGATGATAAAAACATATTCTTGGAATCTTCATCTCTTCAACAAAATCAAAGACCTTGGGAATCTCCTCGGCATTAAATTTATTAATTGTAAACCTCAAACCAACCTTGATACCCTCATTTTTGCAGTTTTCAATAGCCTTCACGACCTTTTCAAAGCATCCCTGGGAAACCCGAAAGCGATCATGGACCTCCCCTATTCCATCAAGACTAATTCCAACATATGAGAGACCAAACTTTTTGAGTTCTTTAGCAAGAGAGGAATCAATAAGGGTGCCATTCGTTGAGAGAACTGCTCTTAAACCAAGGGTTACTGCCTTGTGAATAAGGTCAAGGATATCAGGTCTAACCAGAGGCTCTCCTCCAGAGAAAAGGACAACGGGACACCCAAACTGGGCTAAATCTTCAAGAAGCCTGAAGCCCTCTTCAGTTGTTAATTCATTTTCTGCAGGGTTATTGTCCGCAGAGGCATAGCAATGAATACACCTGAGATTACAGGCCCGTGTCACATTCCAGACAACAACTGGTCTTTTATCCTCAGAAAACTGCAAAAGATGAGAGGGAAGATCCTTGGCACGCCTACCATACCTCAGGGGATCTGAAGCCTCAACTGTCCCACAATATAATTTTGAAATTCCTATCATTTAATCGCCTCCTCACTTATTTTTAATTAACTTTGAGATGGCCTCTACAACCTCTTCCTCTTTTATAGGATAGAGAAGAACGAGATCAGCTCCGCTATCCTTAGCCCTGATTCTTTCCTCTGAAAAATCACATTTACAAATAGTTAAAACAGGTATGTCCTTGGTCTTAGGATGACTTTTGAGAAGGAGTGTTGCTGCAAAGCCATCCAGAAGGGGGAGATCTTTTTCTAATATAATTAGCTGAGGCTTTAACTTTTTAGCCCTTTCAAGAAGCTCCTCCCCACTTTCAACCCTTTCATACTTATATTGATGCTCCTCAAGAACCTTTTTTATCTTAGAAAAAATAGCCTCTGAAAGAGCAATTAAGATCATCTCAACTTTTTAAAAGCTCTTCTAAAAATTTATCCTGATCTAAAAAGGCCATTTTAGTAATGTAAAACCTATTCCTCTTAGTGGTTTCCTTTAAAAAAGAAAAGGTATATTCCAGTCTGGCAAGGGCCCTCTCACAAAAGGTAAAAACCCCTTGATCCCTTTTTAAGACCTCTTCCATCACATAATCAATAGCCTCATCAGTAAAAATAGCCTGAATCTGATTTCTTTTAGAGAAACTCCCCTCATAGGCCTTAACCTGCCTGTAAATTGAAGAAAGCTCTTCAAGGGCATGCGTTACCTCTACCTCTTCACTTTTGTAAATATCAAAGAGGAGATTTAATCTCTTAGGGGTTATCTCAAGAGGAAGTTTCTGGTTTTGAGTTTTTTTCTTTTCCAGATATAAATGGATCCTATCTCTTTCAGCAAAAATTGCTTCTCTGTAAGCTTCATCCCATTTTTGGGACTCAGGGTTAGAAAGCATAGCTCTGAGATAGCCCTCCGGGTCTTTAACAAGTTCCTCTGTGACACCAAGAATATTTATCTGATAAGAAGGAAGAGTTCTCTCAAAGGGAATAAGAATTCGCTCTAAAATTCTCGCTAAGGCCCTTGCACCTGTGCCTTCTTTAAGGGCCTCTTTGGCAATTTCTCTAAAAGCAGAATCCGTAAAGGCTAAGTCTATGCCATAGACCTTAAAATCCCGCTTTTTGTTTAAAACTATTACATTATTTGGATTAGCAAGAATTTCAAAGAGCTCTTCCTCAGTAAGGGGATCAAATACAGCAATAACCGGGAATCTTCCCACAAACTCCCTTTCAAATCCATAATTAACAAGATCCTCAGGGGTCACAAATTTTAGATAATTTATTTTTTGTTCTTCTTTTTTTTCAATCTCCGAGAGAAAACCAAGACTTTGCTTTTTAAGTCTCTTTTTTATAATTTCCTCTAATCCCTGAAAGGCGCCACTGACAACAAAAAGTATATATTTGGTATTAAGAGTGGTTTTCCCTTTTTTGTTTCTATTCTCCTCAGGGAATTCAAGCATCTGAAGGCCCTCTTGAGGTGTCCTGATCTCCACCTGAGTCTCTTCAAGAAGTTTAAGCAGGGCCCTCTGAACCCCAGTCCTTGAAACATCTGGGCCAATAATATCTCCGGGAGAAGCTATCTTATCAATCTCATCTAAATAAACAATCCCGAAACGAGCCTTCTCCAGATCACCATCAGCTTCATAATAAAGGTCTCGGATAAGATCCTCTACATCTCCCCCAACATAGCCAGTTTCACTATATTTAGTAGCATCCCCTTTGGCAAAGGGAACTCCTAATTTATGAGCTATAAGTTTGAGAGTATAGGTCTTTCCAACTCCCGTTGGCCCGATGATGATAATATTATTTTTAATAAAACCCACATTATCAAGACGATGGGATTTGAGCAAGAGATTTTTGGCTTTATGAAAGTGAGTACAGATCTTGGTAGCAATAATCCCTTTGGCCTCTTTCTGCCCAATCAGATACTCATCTAAGTAATTTTCAAGCTCTACTGGTTTGAGATCAAAATTAAAGAGAAAATTTTGTTTTTGTGTGAGGTTTATGCGTTCAACTTTGGGTTTGCCTGCTTTCAACATAGCTTAATTAGTGAATATAAGCCCTTTTATAAAAAAGTAAAGAGTAAGTAGCATCCTCTAATGATACCTACATAAGTTCATATCCTTACAGAAAAAGGAGGGGTGGGAAAGATGCAGATTTTTGTTTCAAAAGACCTGGACGCTTAGAGATACTTGAAATGCTCATGCCTCGGGTTATATTAATATTGCTGTGGAAAATCCCTTGAATCTTATTAAAAATGAGATCTCAAAAATAGAGGAGACCTTGCAAAGTCTAAGGGTATCCCAACATCCCTTTATAAATAAGGTTAGTGAATATGTGCTTTTTGCAGGTGGGAAAAGGGTTCGTCCTCTTCTCTGTGTTCTTTCTGCTAAGGCCTTAAACCCTGACTTAAAAAATAGTTTATATGAGACCTCTCTTCTTTTTGAATATCTTCATGTAGCCACCCTTTTGCATGATGATGTAGTTGATTCTGCAGAATTTAGAAGGGGAAGAAAGGCTGCAAGAAACCTCTGGGGTAATCAGGCAACAATCCTGGTTGGAGATTATCTCTATGCCAAGGCCCTTAAAATAGCAAGCTCCCTTCAAAATCCCTCTATAATGGAGGAAATTACTCAAACCACTCTGCTTATGAGTGAAGGTGAAGTTCTTCAGCTTCTCCATTTAGATGACACAGAAATCTCAGAAGAGGCCTATTATGAAGTGATTTATAGGAAAACAGCCGTCCTTATCTCTTGCAGTTGTAAGGTTGGAGCACTTCTTTCTGGAGTTGAAGATAAAAAGGCGGAGGAGCTTGCTAATTTCGGATACAACCTTGGTATGGCCTTTCAGGTGATTGATGATCTCCTTGATTATGTTAGTGCAGAAACAGGTAAAGACCTTGGCAAGGACTTCTCCGAGGGCAAGGTAACACTTCCTATTATCTTCGCTCTAAATTTAGCACCAGCTCAAGAAAAGAAGGAACTTCTTAGGCTTTTAAAAAGTAAGGATATAGAGGCTAAGGATTTTAAAAGGGCCTATGAAATTATTGAAAAAAATAGAGGGTTTGAACTTACCTTTCAAAAAGCCAGATCCTTTATTGACACTGCCAAAGATTATCTCCAGTTTCTTCCTCCTTCTCCATATAAAGAAGCCCTTTTATACATATCTGATTACTTACTTACAAGAAAAAAATGAAAAAACCTCTTAGACTTCTTGTCTTTGATTGTGATGGGGTCCTTTTTGATTCCCGTTTAGCTAATAAAGAGTATTATAATTCCATTCTCAAGGCAACGGGTAGGAGCCCTTTGACAGAGGAAGAGCTTGAATATGTGCACATGCACTCGCTTCCTGAGTGTATAGAATTTCTTTTTCGGAGGCATCCTGATCTTAAAGATCTTGCCTTTGAAATAGCTAAAAAAACACCCTATTCTGATTTTTTTGTTTATATGCAAATGGAACCCGGGCTCCCTGAGTTTTTAGAATGGGCTTATAGCAGGGTCAAAATAGCCCTTTGCACCAATCGCACAACCTCAACCCTCCCCCTTTTAAGACATTTTGATCTTGAAAAATACTTTCATTTAATTCGCACAGCCCTTGAAATTCCCAAAAATGACCCGAGGGCTCTTAGCTCAATCCTTGAACACTTCAGGTGCTCCCCCTCAAATACCCTTTATGTGGGAGACTCAGCTGTTGATGAGAGGCTTTGTTTAGCCTGCTCTGTCCCTTTAGTGTCTTATAAAAACCCCGCTCTTAAAGCCATCAAAGTTCTTAAAAATTATGAAGATTTAAAGATCTTTCTACAAGAAAATTTTTCACTTTAAGGACGGAGACTTGCTCTTTTAAAGATTCAAAAATCTGAATAAAAATTTCAGCGGAATCAAAATTATTTTTTAAACCCACTGGAACAAGAATATAAAGATTTTGCATGGCTCTTGTAAAGGCCACATAAAAAAGATTAAAGATCTCCAAAGAATGCTGAATTTTTTCCAAATAATAGAGATAAAGTAACTCTTGAGGAAGTTCATCCTTTTTTCCCTTATGCACCCCCTTTTCAGTAAAGAGTAAACCCAGAGGGGGTTGATACCTTCTGGTATTAAAGTTTAGGGGAACAATTACCTTAGAAAATTCAAGCCCCTTTGACTTATGAATAGTCATGACTTTAATGCTTGAGCTTTCTTCTGGAAGTTCAACCTCTTCCTCCTCAGCTAAGTTCTCCCAGTTATCTAAAAACTCTAAGGGGTCTCCTTCTTGAGCGGTAAATCTTAGCAGTAAGCTTAAAAATTTACAAAGATAGGGTTTTTCCTGAGGAAAGGCCTCTTCCAAGGAAAAGAAACTTACCAGGAATCTCACAAACTGGTAAATATTTAGTAATCTTCCCTTACTGAGGGGAATTTCAAAGGCTTCCTTATAAAAGGAAGATTCATAAGTTTTAAGATAGCTAAGAAGGGTAAAATCCAAATTTTTAAAAGGTCTTATTTTTTGATAATTTAAGAGAATTTCCTTTCCCCTCTCTTTAAAGAGACCCAATAGGATAGTAGCGAGAGATATTTCATCCTCATAGCCATAAAGGAGCCTTAAATAGGAAACCAGAGTATTAATGAGTGGAGATTCCTTTAACTTTAAAAAAGAGCTTCCAATAACACTAAACCCCTGGGATAAAAGATAGGCTGACATCTCAATGACCTCTTTGTTTTCCCTCATAAGAATGGCGGTATTTTCTAAGGAGTCTTTGTTCTTGAGCTCCTCTAATATATCTTTAATCTTTTGATAAATAAGGGCGTTAGCTAACTTTTGAGTCTCTCCCTTCACAGGGAGCCATTCAATAAAAACCTTCCCGGGATGATCTTTATTAGCAGACTGAGTAATATGGGAAAAAAGTTCATCAAATTCACTCTGCGCTAAGGATAAAAGATCCTCTTCTGGCTTTTTGTCGTTTTTTCCAAAAACAATCCTTTTTAATATCTCTTTTTTAAGTTCTTCCTCATTTTTAAGAAAATTAAAAAAAGAGTTATTGAATTCAACAATAGACAGAGAGCTTCTGAAATTAAAATTTAAATTTTTTTCAGAAAGCCCATAATCTCTTAAATTCTCTTTAAGAGAACGAATGAGACCAGGATCTCCTCCTTTCCAGCGATAAATAGACTGTTTGGTATCACCTGCAGCAAGAAAAAGCTTGCGGTTACTTATGAGATCTTCAACTAAGGGAAAAATTGCAGTCCACTGCAATTTATCGGTATCCTGAAACTCATCAATGATAAAGGCCTGCAAATTTCCAAGTTTCAGATAAATCCAGGGTAAAAAGTCCCTCTGTAAGGTCTGAGCAAGTTTTTCTTTCCAGATCCCCATATAGAGAGTGCCTTCTTCATTAAGCACCTTCTCTAATTCTTCTTTAAGTAAGTTCCAGAGTTTAAAATAGAGGTGTCCTCTTAAAGAGGTTGTAGGTTTATCAGAGGAATTTTCTTCAAAGGTATCAAATTCTTCATTTGTGCGGAGAAGTTCCTCCCGGTAAGTGGAAAGATTAACTAATTTTTCAAGTTCTGAAATTATTTTGCTCTTAAAGTTTATTTTTAAGGAGTCTTCATAGCTTAAAAGAAAGTCCACAAAGGCCTCTAAAAATTGCCAGATTTTTTCATCAAGCTGAGCTTTTTCAAAGAGGCGAATGAGAGCCCTTTCAATATGGGTATCATCTAAATAGTTTTTGATTTTAAAATCAGGATGGAGATTCAACTCGTAGGCCAACCCTCGGAAAAGCTTAAGTAAAAAGCTATCAATGGTTCTAATTTCAAGATAATCATAATGGAGAAAAATTTCCTCTAAAAAATTTTCTGCTTCCTGAGGAGTGAGACCACTTTCCTGAGCAAGAATAAGGCCTTTATTTGTCTTCAAAGCTATCTCTTTAAGAAAGGAAATAATGCGATCCTTCATCTCATAAACTGCCTTATTGGTAAAGGTTATAGCAAGAATGCCCTTTAAGGCCTCTTTTTTTGATTGAGAAAAGCACTTCAAGAGTTTAAGATAACTTAAGGAGAGTTGATAGGTCTTTCCAGAGCCAGCACTGGCCTGATAAAGAATTAAATTTGGGGACATAGCTTTATTTTAGATTTAAATTTACAACTTTACAAGGGGCAAATTGCCTCATTAAAAATCTATTCAAAATTTTATCGTTGCCCCATATAAAAAATCTCAGCTCCTCTCTTGAACCTTCACAAAAAAAACTATCTTTTTCGCCCCTCTTAAAATTACAAGCTTAGTTCTTTAGCAAAGCTTATTTCAAAGGAAAGAGCGAGTGGAAAGGTAAAGGAGCTTTACATAAAGATAAGGAGATATCAGAAAATGCTTCAGAGAGTATATTTAAAGAAAAAAGGAAATTATTTTCAGGGAAAAATTGACAATAAAAAGGATAGGTGAGATAAAATAACTTCCTTTTTACCAAACTAACCACCCTTCTTTTTTTGTAAGAATATTAAACCTATGCAAGGGGGGAGAGGGAACGCCTCTCCCCGGATTAAGGCCTGATTATCTCTTGAGATTAATGAGTTCTTCAAGCATGGTATCTGAAACTGTAATGATACGAGAATCAGCCTGAAAGCCCCTCTGAAAGATGATCATTTTCACAAACTGTTCTCCCAGGTCCACATTAGATTGTTCAATGGAGTTTGGGGCAATGGTTCCAAGGCCATTTGTGCCTGGTTTTCCAGTAACAGGCGGTCCTGAATGGGTGGTTTCTCTAAAAAGATTTCCACCCACTTTCTGCAATCTTTCTGGGGCATTAAAGTTTGCTAATCCCACCATCCAGAGAGGAATAACCCTTCCATTGGAATAGATTCCAGTTATACGACCCTCATTGTCAACAGATATGTTTTCAAGGGCTCCTGGTCCAAAACCATTCTGATCATAAAAGAGAGTAGCATTAGAGGTTGCATATTGAGTTGTGCGAACGGATTCAGAGCGCCAGGTGTCTTTATAAAAATACCCAAAATTAAGTTCAATTTGTTGTAGATCATTTCTAAGGGATCCTTGATTCACATCATTGGGAGCGTAATGATCATAAGTGAAATCAATGCCAAGGAAATCTGCTACTATCAAAGGATATCCATTGGCTCCAAGGGCACCGTATTTATCTTCTGGTAAGGCTACTGGTTGACCATTTTGGGCATATCCCTGAATTATCTGCACAAGGGCTCCTGTGTTAGCATCAAGCCTGTAGGTCTCATAAAACTTTTTCACATTACCCTGATTATCAAATTCAAGCCTTCCATACATTAATACTCCTCTTTTTTCCTCAGTAAAAACCTTTCCCGAATCTATAGAGACCTTTTGAGTTACAGCACCCTCTTCATATTGCCATTGCATGGGATTGGTATCTCTTGTAAAATCCCGCTGGTCCTCATTTGGATTGCAAGCTACAAGAACTTCCCATACATTGTCCTTTGAGGTTGGATTAAAATAAAAGGTGATTTCATGGGGTGTTCCCAAGGAGTCATATACAAACATAGTGGAACGATAGGCATAGGCTGTAGATGGAATTGGCACCTCTTTTTTGGCATCCCAGGAAGAAAAGAGAGTAGGAGGTTCCTGTAAAATGTATGTAGTGGGATTAGTGGGATTAGTGGTTGACCAATCAAGATTGATCCTCTGAGAGGTTCCATCAAGAAAGAAAAAGATATTGGTCTCATTTGATTTTTCACCTCTTGCAAGTTGAATTGCTCCTGTTTCTTCAGAGGGCTCTGTAGCACCATCTGTTGGATTTTCAAAAACATAATAATTCCATCTTGAGGTAGTGTTGTCATATTGTAACCAAACTCTTATATCCCTTGAGGTTCCATTAGCATCCACTACATTATCAAAATAATATGAAGTCCACGCACCCGGTGTAATTCCAGTAGGGTTAATTTCAATTCTTCCTGTTCTTCCAGGAATATTTAAGCTATCGTCAGCGGCACTATCATGAGTAATACTACTCCAGTCAAAAATTATCTGTTCCTTTGTTGAAGGTAGTTCTATAGTTGTCCTGGTAGAAGTAACATTTGTTCCTGAAGAGAGAATTTGTCCACTTGCAACATCAGTAATGGTATAGCTCCATTTTTGTATATCCACATCCCAGGTTAAAGTAACCTGTATTTTATTATCTTTTCCATCAATATCCCTTATTACAAAAGTATTAGATACTGAGGTGCCTCCACCACCTATTGCATCTTTGAGATTACCACTTAGATTGATAACATTACTTCTTGCCTCGGTTCTTGCATCAAGATTGGTAATCATATCAACCTTTGTAGTTTTTACTGGAGGAGAAGAACGGTCTATACGGATGTCAGTTAAAGCTCCTGTAATATCATTGGTTACTTCATCAATTTTCCAGCCCTGAACCCTTAATCCCTGGGGATTAACAAGGAAGCCCTCTTTGTCAATTACAAACTGTCCATCCCTTGTATAAAAGATTCCACCTGTAGTTTGTGGGTTCTTAACCATAAAGAACCCGGCCCCTGCAATAGCCATATCAGTTGGACTTGCTGTGGATTCAAAGGCACCCTGAGTAAAAAGCTGATATAGAGCCTGAATTCCAGAACCTCTTCCAAGCTGACCAGAACCTGCGGCTGTATTAATAGACTGGGCCATAATGTCTGAAAAGGTAATCCGAGCCCCTTTAAAGGCGGTAGTATTAAGATTAGATACATTGTCACCAATAACACTCATTCCATGCCCAAGGGCCCTTAATCCACTTGTTCCAGTAAAAAGTGCATCTGTTAAACCCATAAAATCACCCCCTTTTTTTATTTTCGGTTATTTTTTAATTTTTTTTAAGATCACTGGTTTTACCTCTGTCTCAAAAAGTCTTCAAGCATCTGATCTGAAGTTGTTATCACCCGGGAATTACTCTGAAAACTTCTTTGAAGCATAATTAGATTCACCATCTCATTTGCAAGATCCACATTTGAGCCCTCAAGGGCACCTGATACTATTCTTCCCCTTTCAGCAGAACTTGGAGCAAAAAAATAGGTGGTAACACCAGGCCTGGTTCTAAAAAGCCCATTTCCTAATTTTTCCAGGGAATCTTCATAACCTGAAAAATCTGCAAGAAAAATCCTTGCAACCGCAATTTCTTTCTGGTTGGTATACCAGGCCTTAATAAGACCCTCTTCATTTATAACTTCAATTCTTTCAAAAATTCCCATAGGATAACCATCTTGGATAAATCCAAGCTGGGTAAAGGCATTGGCTATCATTTTAATAGAGCCCCTTTCCCGGGTTATAGAAGCATCTGGATTCACAGTAAAACCAAGATCAAGGGTTATTTCCTGGGTTCTTCCATTTATGTTTAAAGGGGTTTTTGGCTTTCCAAGGGCTGTTAGATCAAGGGGAGTTAAAGTGCCATCAAGGGAGACCTGAGAAAAATCTGCTGAAACTATTTCACCCCCTCCACCAAAGGTTAAGGTGCCGTATAAAAAGGCTCCTTTCATCTTTCCATCTCCCCTTCCATCCTTAGCTGGATCAGCAAGGGCAAAAAGCACTTCATAAGTATTAGCAGAGTCTCCTCTATCTACATAAAGTTTTACTGGTATCATCTCTCCGGTTTGATCATAGATATACCAGTCAAAGACCCAGTTATATGCTCCCTCTTCTAAAGGTTTATCAGGTCTTAAAGAAGCATCATATTTGTCAAGTAAACTCTGGCTATTTACAGGGGTTCTTGCATCCAGAATAAGTTCGACAGAAAGGGTAGATGTTGCCTTGGAGGACATGACCTTGGGAATAATATAAGGTTTAAGAGTTGCAAGATCTGCAGAGGTTGCAGTGGGGTCTGCTCCAAGAAGGCTCATCCCAAGGGCATTTTGTAAGGTAAAATGATCCTTATCTGCATCATTAATAAAAAATTGTCCATCCCTGGTATAATAGAAATTGCCCTTTTTATCCGCTAATACGAAGAAACCTTTCCCAGATATAGCAAGGTCTGTGGGGACATCTGTGCTTTGAATTGGTCCCTGGGTAAAAATAGAGCGAATATCCTTGACCGCTGATCCAATCCCCCTTTCCCTTCCAAAAACTTCGCTTTCCCTTACGAGCCTACTGGCAAACTCAGTCCGAGATCCCTTAAAAGCAATAGTATTCAAGTTAGCAATATTGTCAGCAGATACCCTTGTAGCAATGGTATCTGTATAAAGCCCAGAGTATCCAATATACATATTGCCAAAGAGACTCATAGGACTTACCTCCCTAAAATCTCCTTTATTTTATCAAGACTAATAGTCTCAATATCGTTTACCTTAAGCGTAGGTTTGTCTCCAAGAGTAGCTCCTGTAATCCTCGCTATAACAACTGGCGTTACACTCTGAGCATTATCTCCCGTTCCAATAGTTATAGAAATTTTATAATTTCCATCTGGCACTGGATTACCTCTATCGTCAGTTCCATCCCAGTCAACCCTATTTATGCCTTGTGGGAGATTGTAAAGGGGCATAGTCTTTATGATCTGGCCCTGGGCATTCCTTATGGTAACAAGGGCAGTATTAGCTGGATTAGAAAGCTCAAATTCTGCACCAAGAAATTTCCCATTTTCCACTCTTACTGTATTACCTTCAATCTTAACTTCTTTCCCAACAAGATTAGCAAAAAGGGTATACTCATTAGCTTTATATAAATCCACCATTTGAGAAAGCTTGTCATTTAGATTCATAAGTTGATCCACCTGATTGAAGGCTGCCAGTTGTAAAGCCATTTCGTGATTCTCAATGGGTTTCATTGGGTCCTGATACTGAAGCTGGGTGATAAAAAGCTGCATAAAGGCCTCTTTATCAAGCACTTTCTTAGGGATCCTTGAAAGATTAGCTGGCTGTCCTGTCTTTTCATCAATGTTATTTATAACCGCCATTTTCTTACCTCCTCCTCTTCTTAAACTATGCGATATAATCTTCCCTGATGATAAAGAGGACTTTTGTCCTCTCCACCCTCAACCTGAGTAATAACCCCCTCACCGAATTTATTACCCTTTCTCTGATTACCCTTTTCCTCACCATTACCAAAATTTTTCCCCTCTGGAGAAAGCCCGAGGGAAATCTGGAAATCCTTAAGCCTTAAGCCCAGATCCTCAAGTTGGGTCTTAATCTGGGAAAAATCTTGCTGAAGATGAGAGAGGGTCTCAAGTTTTTCTACACGGGCATGCACCTCAACCTCTCCATTCTGCACCTTGACTTCAAGTTCCATCTTTCCAAGTTCAGGTGGCTCAAGCTGAACAATTGCCCTTCTTTCCCCGGAAGGCACTATCTCAATAGTTAATTCCCTTACAAAGTGATGAATCTCTCCAGCCTGCACCTTAGGTGACAATACCCTGTTTTCCTGGAAAAAAGCCTCTGCCTGGCTGTTGACCTCCTTTCCCTTTAAATAAAAATCCACTGGATTCTGAATTAAAACCTGCTGTTTAGAATCAGATGAAAAATCTTCCTTAACAGAAAAAGTTTTTACCTTTAAAAGAAGAGGCTTCCCATCCCCTGATAACCAAAACCTCTGCAAAGATACCTCATGTGGGTTGCTACCTATTCCTTTCTCCTGAAGGATAACCTCTTTTACCTCCTCCTTTGCCTGCTGAATAAGACCTTTTATCTCCTCCTTTGCTTTATCTGAAAGCTGAGAAAAACTATCTTTAATCTTTGTAAGATTTAAATTTTCATGCAGGTTATACCCTTCTTTTATCTCAGCCCTTAGTGTCTCAAAATAGCTTTTTAAAAAGTCTTGGGTCTCACCTGATAGTTTATTTAAAGAACTAAAAGTTTCAAAAAAGTTTTCTATTTTTTCTGTATCAATTTGTCTAATATTTCTCTCTATAGAAGTAAGCACCTCTTTAACTTGATCTTGAATTTGATGGGAATCAAAATTTAAAGTGCTTAATAAAAACCCTTTTTCAGGAAAATTATTCATTGGAGATCCCTGACTTTCCTGATTAGTATTTAACTTATAAGAATCATAACTGAAAAATCTCTCAAGCAATATCATGGTAAAGGCTATGTATAATGAAAGATTGGAAAATTCATCTCCAAAATATTTCCATTCTTCATTTAGAGTAAATTTTTTAATTAATTGAGATGAATTTTTTAGATCACCAGAAGTATTAAAGACAAAATCAGGAAGGGGTAATTGGGTAAGATGATTAGATATTGAATTCTCAATATCTTTAAGGAAAAATTGCTGGGTATTAGAGAGAGATGGCAATTTGTCAGTTATGGAATCGTTGTTTTTTAGGCTTAGAGAGACCTCTTTAGTAAGATTTGGATTGGTTGATAGAGTAGGCTCACCTTGATTTAAATAAGCAAATAAAAGGATTAAAAAATCCTGAAGAAACAGGCCTTCTTGCATTGAACCATATCCAGGAATTTGGCCTTCAGGACTAAGTGAAAAAAGATTATTTATCACCTTCATTCCCTACACCTCACTTTTAGTTTTTTTTCTTCTAAAAAGAATCAAACTTTATGCCAATCGAAAAAATAAGAAAAATCAAGCTTTCTCAGGAATTGGACTGGAAAAATTTTCCTTTCTGGGAAAAATTTTCTATTTCCCCTGGAAATGTATGTCTTTCAAATGATTCTCATGAAAGATCAACCCTTCCTTTTTCTTGTAAGGATCTGAACTTATGCTCATTTTTACCCCCTCTTTTTTCCTGTCAATTTTTCCTGGGAATAAATACTTTTTTTCTAAGTATGCTCTTTCAAACATTTTCTGATATCTCCTTATCTTTCTTTAAAGCTCCTTTACTTTTCCAGCCCTCTTTCCTTTAAAATAAGCTTTGCGAAAGAACTAAGCTTGTAATTTTAAGAGGGGCGAAATAGATAGTTTTTTCGTGAAGGTTCAAGAGAGGAGCTGAGATTTTTTATATGAGGCAACGATAAAATTTCAAATAGATTTTTAATGAGGCAATTTGAGAGCTTGAATTTTTACCTAAAGGTTTTATATTAATTTTAGTTCTTTAAAAAGATGGGGGCGAAAAGGGCTCGACGGGGATAGGTAGGGTTAAATCGCAGGCCGTGGTCGCACTCGCCACGTTAAAAAGGGTGCAAAAACACAATTGCCAACGAATACGCTTACGCTCAGGCTGCTTAATTAAGTGCAGCCTCGTTCCTTGAGTGCTTTGCCTTCCGGCCTCAAGGGGCGTGACCAAGGAAGGCTCTGGGGATTCCTGGTGGCAAGACAGGAATTTCCAAGATACCTCTTGCCTGGTAGAGGGCTTCGGTGCCTGTGACGAGCTCTCTACGAGATTCCTCCACAGGCTAAGCCTGTAGTGGTTTAATCTGAACTATCTTCGGACGCGGGTTCAATTCCCGCCGCCTCCACCATTAAAATCTTTAATTCCTCCCTGAACACTTAATTTTTGCTTCCAATTTATAAATTTTTACTTTTATAGCCTTTTTAATTTTTCTCAAATAAAATCAATTCTTAACCCAGATAATGAAGGAGAATCCCGTAGATAAAGTAGATACCTTTGAATAAAATCAAAGGGGGCAAAGCCCCCAAAATTTATAGATCAACTCCTTCTTCGGAGTATTTAGCAACTAAATCTCCAACCTCTTGAGTTGTATAGCCCATTTTTCCTGCTGAAAGACTCTTTAAGTGATCTCTACAAACCTTAATTACTGCCTTTTCTATAGCTGAAGAGGCATCCACTAAGGCCTGATCTTTAAACTTTTCCCCAAGCCATTCAAGCATCATCATACCTGCACAAATAGCAGCCAGTGGATTAATCACATTCTTACCCGTATATTTGGGGGCAGATCCTCCAATCGGTTCAAACATTGAGACTCCCTGGGGATTAATATTTCCCCCTGCCGCAATTCCCATTCCTCCCTGGATCATAGCTCCGAGATCTGTAATAATATCCCCAAACATATTATCGGTTACAATCACATCAAACCACTCCGGATTTTTCACAAACCACATACAAGTGGCATCCACATGAGCATAATCTTTTTCAATATCTGGATACTCTTCACCAACCTCCTGAAAGACCCTCCACCAGAGATCCCAGGCAAAGGTCAAAACATTAGTCTTCCCCACAAGGGTTACCTTTTTCTTCTTGTTTCTCTTTCGGCAATATTCAAATGCAAAACGGATGCATCTTTCCACTCCCATGCGAGTATTGATGGACTCTTGCACTGCAACCTCATAAGGAGTCCCCTTTCTCAAAAAGCCCCCTCCTCCAGCATAAAGACCTTCGGTATTTTCTCTTACTACAACAAAATCTATATCTTCGGGACCTTTATCCTTAATGGGAGTCCATACCCCGGGGTAAAGCTTTACAGGCCTTAAATTAACATACTGGTCAAGTTCAAAACGGGTTCTAAGAAGTATTTCTTTTTCAAGGATTCCTGGTTTAACATCAGGATGGCCAATGGCACCAAGATAGATGGCATCATGCTTTTTAAGCTCCTCTATACCCCCTGCAGGAATAGTTTCTCCTGTTTTAAGATATCTATCTCCACCCCAGTCAAAATAATTCCAATTAAACTTGAGGTTAAATCTTCTGGCTACAGCCTCGAGAACTTTGACCCCTTCCCGAATGACCTCTGGGCCAGTCCCATCACCAGGCATAACGGCAATCTGATAAGTTCTTTGACTCATAAGGCCTTCCTCCTTCCCTTGATTTTAAAATCTATAGTATAACCCATTCTTTTACTTTACCAAGCCCTCGTAAAGAATTTCCAATCCAGAACTCATTCTCAGCAAGATTTTCAATTTTTATAATTTCTTCTTTAGCAAGCCCCTCTTTAATCAGAGCCTCCCTTAATACTCCAGGTAAAAGCCCTAATTCAACAGGTGGTGTTAAATATTTATCTCCTATTTTTACAAAAACATTAGAAATAGTGCCCTCAAGAAGTTCTGTTTTTTCATTATAAAAAATAATCTCATTAAAACCTAAGGCTTGAGCCCTTTCTCTCCAAAGGTCATATTCTTCTCTCTGCGTGGTCTTATGAAAGTGAAAAACACTTCTTGGGTTTTTTCGCTTCACTAAACCAACCTTTAAGTTCTCAGCCCAGCAAGGTGCATCCATTTTTTCCACAAAAAACTCTGTTTTACCCTCAGGAGATAAAGTGAACCTAACTCGTAGGGGAAAGTCTTCTTGGGGAAGATTCTCCTTTAAAAAGGCGTGAAATCTTTCAAAGCTTTTAAGTTCCTCAGGTATTTTAAAGGCAAAGAACTTTGCTGACCGCTTTAATCTCTGATAATGAAAATAGAGCCCTGGAAAATCTTTTCCCCAGAGAAAGGTCTCAAAAAGTTTAAAATAAGGCAGGGGGCATAAGAAAAAATTAGCTTTTAGCCTTGTTTCCTCATATTCATCCCTTGGGTTGCTATCCCAGACAATACCTGCCCCAACCCCGAGTTCTCCAGTATAAAAATTTTCATTAATAGGTTTTAAATAAGCTGATCTTATGGCCACATTAAAGGTAAAATCTCCCTCTGGGGTGATATAGCCCATAGCCCCGGTATAGAGATTGCGAGGTTCCTTCTCAAGTTCTGCAATAATCTCCATAGTGCGAATCTTTGGAGCTCCTGTTACAGAGCCACAGGGAAAAAGGGCCTGCATTATCTCAAAAAGAGAATTACTTTTAAGCCTACCTGTGACCCCCGAGATCATTTGATGAAGACTTGGATAAGTTTTAATTTTAAAGACTTCTTTAGCCCAAACTGACCCTGCCTTGGAGACCCTCCCCAGGTCATTTCTCAAAAGATCAAGAATCATAACATTTTCTGCTCGGGTCTTTAAATCCCCCCTCAAAATCCGCCTCTTTCTTTGATCCTCTTCTAACCGAAAACCTCTTTTAATAGTTCCTTTCATGGGGGCACTATAGAGCCTTTCCCCTTTCTTTTGTAAAAAAAGCTCCGGAGATAAAGAGATGAGCGTATAGGAAGGAGTTCTAAAAAAACAGGCATATTCACATCTCTGAGAAAAAAGAAGGGCCCAAAAGAGCTCCCAGGGATCTCCCTGAAAAGTAAACTTAAACTTGGCTGTAAAATTAACCTGATAGGTGTCCCCAGAGGCTATGTATTTTTTAATCTTTTGAATAGCCTGAAGATACTCTTCAAAGGTCAAATCAAAAATAAGAGATTCTATCTTATATAAAGGAGTTCCCTCCATGGGAAAAAGGAGTTTTTTTTGCATGGTTTTAAAGAGGACAAAATGGGCTAAAGGAAGATCTGATTTGCGGAATAGAGGAAGTAATCTTTTTTCAAAAAGATAGCCAAGCTCATAGGTTAAAAATCCAAGGGCATAAAACCCCTTTTTAACTTTACTCTGGAGAATTTTAAAAAATTCCTCTATCTCCTCAAGGGATGCATTAGCCTGCAAAAGTATTTCATCCTCAGGCTCTAAAAAGAAATATTCTTCATAGGGAATTTTCTTTGCTGAGACCCAGAGGAAGTTTCCAAACATTCTCTCAATCTTCAAATTGAACCAAGATTAAGACAATCAAAAAAAGTAAAAAAGAAAAGAGGAAAAAATAAGGTAAACTCAAAAAAGGACCCAAAAGATTTAAATTTTGATAAAACATAGGAATTATATAAATTAAAAGTAGCCCAGCTTCAGCTAAAGAAAAATTCCTTATAAATTTGACAAGTTTTTTTCTAAATTTCCACTTTTTTTCAAGCATAGGCTTTAACTTTCCCAGATCTTCTAATTGCTGTTTGAGTTTTGTTATTTCTTTACCAATAAATTTTAGTTCCTTAGCTATCTCCGAGCGTTTCATCAACTTGCTAAGTTTATCCATTATCTCATAAGAGCTCTTTAATCTTTGGCCAAAATAGACATCTTCTGCCTTATAGGGGTATTTATTCCAGAACTCAACCAAAATCTGATAGCGATCTTTGTAAGAAGCAAGTTCTTTCTGATATTTTTTAAGTTTTGAAAAAATGTATCCATTGAGTTCCAGAGCTAATTCCATAGCCCGCTTTCCTGCCTTTTCAACTAAAGCAATTCCTCCCTCATAGGCCTCTTTTCTTATTTTCCTAAGTTTTTCATTAATTTCACTGATCTCTTCCTCAAGCATAATGTCTTTGATTTTATGAAACTTATCTTCAGCCTCTTTGAGTCTTTCAACTGTTTCTTCTCTAATTCTATCCATAGCCTTTTCTAAATATTCCTCTAAAACCTTTTGATGCTTTATAAAAACAGGTTCAAGAAAGGAAAGATAAATAACATAGGGGTGCTGGAAAAAGGGAAAAATTTTCTCAACCAGCTCCTCTCTCTCATAAATAAGAAGATTCAAATAATAAAAGGAGGGAAAGAAACTTGAATCCTCCTTCAGGGATAATTTATAATTTTCTTCCGCATTAAAGGGATCACCAAGATAATGATAGATATATCCTTTATAAAAATAAATAAAACCCTTCAAAAAAGGGGTATTCACCATACTTAAAGCACTTTCTAAATAGTAGAGGGCCCGATTAAAATCACCCTTAAAAAACTCTATCTGTGATAGCCCGAGTTCTTTTCTGAAATCCTCCTCTTCAATGGCTTTAAATCTTCTTTCAGCCTGTTCAAAGCGTCTATGAATAAGATCTTCAAGAGCCAAAGAGAGCTCTCCACCTTTTACAGGTAAAGAAAAGTTAAGTCCTAACATGGAAAAATTATCAATTTCCCCATAAAGATAAAAAACAACCCTCAAAAAAGAGGGAAAAAGATAAAAATTTCGGCTGAAAAAAAGAGATAAAATCTCATCTTGAGGTTCCTCTGTTAAAAGGTTAGCCTTAATTTTTTCAGATAGTTCTCTTAGAGAATAATTTAGAAGTTTGCTATAGGAACTATAAATATCAATAACCTCTAAACCTGGACAATTATGGCTTTCATGAAGATAGGTTCTACAGAAAAAACATTTTTGATCCTTTGGACTAAAAAAGATCTCTTTGTAAGGTAAGATCAAATTGGGTTCAGAGGTTGCTGGTAAAACCAGTTCTAAAAGATCTTCCCTTAAGCCCTCAATCTTAAAAAAAAGCTTAATTTCTGAAAGGGCATCTTGAAGATCCTTTTTAAGATCAGAAGTAAAATATATCTTACCAGGCCTTAAGAGATAGCTCTGGGGAGGGGGCTGATTCTTCTTGGATAGAAAAAACACATAAGGTGGCGGAGCAGAAGTTAGCTCCTTCTGGAATATATCCTTTAACTGATGTATGATTTCATTAAGATGATAAATCTTTTCAGGTTGAGCCTCAAAAAGAAAAATATTTTTCTTTTCAAAATGTTTAAGAAGAAGATCCTCAAGAAGAGCCCAAACATCTTCTGCTCTTGTCTTAAAGAGCAAGCGAAATAGAGGTTTATTTTCTATAATCCTTAAATACATAGCTCACTATTAAAAGGATTAATCCAAAAGAAATCCCTGCATCTGCAATATTGAAAGCTGGCCAATGGAATCTACCCAGGTGAATATCAATAAAATCAAGCACTGCTCCAAAGGTCATTCGGTCTAACCAGTTTCCAAGACCACCCCCAAAGATCATTCCAAAGGCTATTTTACTATTAGTATCGGCTTTTTGGGCAAAGAGCAATAAAAAAATTAATATTATAGGGATAGCTATTAAAAGGAGGGTTGAAAAAAGGTTAGGATTAGCTCCCATAAAACCAAAGGCAATGCCTTTATTCCAGACCTTAAGAAGGCTTAAAAAAGGTAAGACCTCATAATAGAAATCACCCGCCTTGAGGATTAAATACTTAGTCACCCTATCTAATATAAAAACCACAAGGGCTGAAAGATAAAAGGATTTCATTTTAGAAAGAAGCATTCACCACCTCAAAGCACCTCTTACAGAGTTCTTGATTTTCGAGGGTTCCTACTTCAGGTCGTCTCTGCCAGCATCTTTCACATTTTCTATAAGTGGTCTCCTTAATAAAAATCCTTAAACCCTTTATCTCTTCTGATGTATAGGCTATGCCCTCGTTAAAAAGTTCTCCCTCCTCAAAATTGGCAACCATTAAAAAATATTCCCAGAAGTCCTTATTAGAAAGAAGTTCCTTATACTCCCCGGGTGCTAAATAATAAACCTCTGCAGCTAAGGAGCTTCCAATAACCTTGGCATCTTTTCTTGCGATTTCAAGGGCTTTGAGAAATTCCTCTCTCAAAAGCAAGACCTCTTTCCAATGTTTTAACTCTCCTTCAGTTATCTCAAAGTTCAATTCAGGAAAATCTGCCAAAAATACAGATTTTTCCTCTTTTGGATAGGGTAAGAATTGCCAGATCTCTTCAGCAGTAAAGGAAAGAATGGGTGCCATAACCTTTACCAAGGTATCCAGGGCATAATAAAGGACAGTCTGGGTAGCCCTTCTTTTAAAACTATCTTTAGTCTCACAATAAAGGTAATCCCGATTGATATCAATATAGAGAGAAGAAAGCTCAACTGTGCAAAAGCGATGAATCTCATAAGTAACTAAGTGAAATTCAAAATTTTCGTAAGCCCTTTTTATCTTCTTAAGGCTTTCTGATAATCTATGGAGAATATATCTTTCAAAGGAGGGGAGCCTGTCAAAGGGAATAAGATGGGAAGCGGGATTGAAGTCATAGAGATTCCCAAGCAGAAATCTACAGGTATTTCTTATCTTACGATAGGTCTCCACTAAACGATCTAAAATTTCTTGAGAAATTTTTATATCATCCCGATAATCTTCAGCTGAAACCCAAAGGCGTAATATTTCCGCTCCATATTTTTTAATTATATCCTGAGGATGTATAACATTTCCCAAACTTTTAGACATCTTCCTTCCTTTACCATCTACTACAAAGCCATGGGTTAGTATAGCCTCATAAGGAGGAATATCCCTTGTTCCAACTGAGCAAAGAAGAGAGCTCTGGAACCATCCCCGATGTTGGTCTGAGCCTTCAAGATAAAGTTGAGCTGGAAATTTAAGTTCCTTTCTTTTTTCAAGGACCCCTGCAAAAGATACCCCTGAGTCAAACCATACATCTAAGATATCTTTTTCCTTTTCAAAGGTTGAAGCTCCACAGGCGGGACAGGTTGTTCCTTCAGGCAAGAGCCTTTCAACAGGGGTCTCAAACCAGAGGTCACAGCCCTTTTCCTCAAAAAGGGCAATAGTTTTTTCATAATATCTGTAATCTTTCAGATACTCTCCGCAGTTACTACACTTAAAAACGGTTATGGGAACCCCCCAGACCCTCTGCCGTGAAATACACCAGTCTGGCCTTCTCTCAAGCATACTTTCAAGGCGATTTCTTCCCCAGGCAGGGATAAATCTTACCTTATCCAGGCTCTCTAAGGCCTTTTTTCTTAAATCTCTGGCTGTCATAGAGATAAACCACTGGTCTTCTGCTCTGAAAATAACGGGTTTCTTACATCTCCAGCAATGGGGATAACTATGGGAAATCTTGTCAGAGTAAAGAAGATGCCCCTTTCTTTTTAACTCATCCAAAATAACCTCATTGGCCTCATCAAGTTTAAGGCCCCCAACTAAAGGAAGGTCCTTATAGAATCTTCCCTCTACATCAACAGGTGTGTAAACCTCAAGGCCATAACGAAGACCAACCAGATAGTCCTCTTCACCATGCCCTGGGGCAATGTGAACAATTCCCGTTCCTGTCTCAAGGGTAACAAAATCTGCGAGAATAATAAGAGACTCTCTTGAGTAAAAGGGATGTTTAGCTTTCTGGCCTTCAAGAAAATCTGGCCTAAAGCGAGCTAAAATGGGAGGTAAATTACAGTTTAACTCAGCACAAAGGGCTGAGAGTCTACCTTCAGCAAGGATCAAAAGCTCTCCTTTAATTTCAATTATAATATAATCAAAATCAGGATTAAAGGCTAAGGCTAAATTTGCCGGTAAGGTCCAGGGAGTAGTTGTCCAGATAAGGATGTAAAGGGGTTTATCTATTTTAAGGCCAAGTTTCTTTTCAAGGGTAGTCTTGGTTTCATCAGTAAGAGGAAATTTAACAAAGATGGAGGGAGAGGTATGAGGTTCATATTCAACCTCAGCTTCAGCTAAAGCGGTAACACAAGTGGGGCACCAAAAAACAGGTTTTTTTCTCCGGTAGACCTGCCCTGATTCCAGAAACCTTAAAAATTCTCGGGCAATCACTGCCTCGTATTCAGGACTCATGGTAAGATAAGGAACCTCCCATTTTCCTAAGACCCCAAGTCTTTTGAATTCCTCCCTCTGGATATTAATAAACCTTTCAGCATACCTGCGGCAGGCCTCCCGTATGGTTAAAGGAGGAAGCTCTCCTCTTTTCACTTTAAGCTCTTTTTCTACATTGATTTCAATGGGCAATCCATGACAGTCCCAGCCAGGCACATAGGGAGCATAGAAACCAAAAAGGGTCTTACTTTTGATAATTATATCCTTAAGGATTTTGTTCAAGGCTGTCCCTAAGTGAATGTGTCCATTAGCATAGGGAGGCCCATCGTGCAGAATAAAAGAAGGGCTCTTTTGTCTTTTTTCAAGCATTTTATTATAAATAGAGTTTTCCTCCCAAAAGCGCAAAAACTCTGGCTCTCTTTCTGTAAGATTAGCCTTCATGGGAAAATCCGTTCTGGGTAAATTTAGGGTATCCTTCCAATCCATTTTCTCCTCCAATGATCTCAAAGGGTTCGAGATATTTTATTTTAACACATATCTGGGTTTTAAAAACTCAATCTCTCCTCTTTCCCCCTGCGGTGGTATTAAATTTTGTGTATGGATTGCGGTAGGGGCAAACCTCTGTGTTTGCCTGTTATGTGTTCTTTCGCATCAATGTGGCAACCCCCACAGCTCTGACCTCTATATTAATAAAAATTGATTGCGATTAAATGTAGGAGTTCAAAATCTTGAACCCCTACTAACATTGATTTTTCAAAAAAGAAGCCTTAAAATAAAACTATGGAGAAAAAACTTCCCATTGGAATTTCAAGCTTTGAAAAGATTAGAAGTGAACCCTATTATTATGTGGATAAGACTCCTTTTGTTGCAAAGCTTGTTGAAGAGGGAACTTATTATTTTCTCTCTCGCCCGAGGAGATTTGGAAAATCCCTTTTTGTGGATACCCTGAAACAGGCTTTCCTTGGAAGAAAAGAGCTTTTCCAGGGGCTCTATCTTGAGAAACACTGGGACTGGAGTGTTAAATATCCTGTTATTCATATTGATTTTGGGGGAAGAACCCTCAAAGGAGAGGAACATTTAATAACTTATATTCTTGAACAGCTTGAGAAAAATCAAGAAACCCTTGGAGTCTCCTGTTCAAAGAAAACACAATATGATAGCTGTTTTGAGGAATTAATTCTTAAAAGTTATGAGAAGTATAAGCAAAAAGTTGTAGTTCTTGTTGATGAGTATGATAAACCCATTCTTGATTGCATTGAGGATAGAGAAACCGCAAAGGCAATAAGAGATGTCCTCAAGAACTTTTATAGTGTTCTTAAGCCCCTTGATGCTTATTTAAAATTTGTTTTCCTAACGGGAGTTTCCAAATTCTCAAAGGTTTCTCTTTTTTCAGGGCTAAATCAGTTAAGAGACATTACTATAAGCAAGGAGTATGCAACTATCTGCGGATACACTCAAGAAGAGCTTGAAGAGGTCTTTGGAGAAGAACTACAAGATAAAGACTTAAAGCTTATTAAATGCTGGTATAATGGTTATTCCTGGCTTGGAGAGCCTCTCTATAATCCCTTTGATGTCCTTCTCTATTTAGAGGAAAAAAAATTCCACCCCTACTGGTTTGAAACTGGGACTCCAAGTTTTCTTATAAAGCTTCTTCTTGAGAAGCGTTTTTATCTTCCCGAGCTTGAAGACCTAACTGCAACTGATGACCTTATTGGCTCTTTTGACCTTGACTATATTGAACCAGAAAACCTTCTCTTTCAGGTGGGTTATTTGACCATTAAAGAAACTATTGAAGAGGAAGGGTTAATTCTCTATAAGCTTTCTTATCCGAATAAAGAGGTAAAGATTAGTTTAAATAGAGTTCTTTTTTCTTATTTTACTCAGCTCAGTTCAGAAAGACCAAGGCTATCTCTTAAGATGATTGAGGCAGTGAGGGAGAGGGATTTTGAGAAGATGAAGAAGGTTCTTGAGAGTCTTTATGCAGGGATACCCCATGATTGGTTCAGGAAGAATGAGCTTTTTCGTTATGAGGGGTATTATGCAAGTTGTTTTTATGCCTTTTTGTGTGGGTCAGGGCTTGAGGTGATACCTGAGGATATAACAAATAAGGGGCAGATAGATTTGACGGTGCTATACAGAGAAAGAGTTTATCTTTTTGAGTTCAAGGTGGTTGAGGGAGAAGAGACAGAAGCTAAAGCCTTAGCTCAACTTAAGGAGAAGGGGTATCATAAGAAATATGAGGGTTCATTCAAAGAGATTTATCTTATAGGGATTGAATTTTCTTCAGGGGGGAGGAATATCAAGGGCTATTTCTGGGAAAAATTAAATTAAGGTCTAATAGCATAAGTTCAGATCCTTAAAAAAAAGGAAGTGTGGTAAGAGGTGAGAAGTGAGAGGTTAAAAGAGGGGCAAACACATAGTGACTGCCCAATGTAAGGGTTTAAAATTTTAAACCCTTGTTGGGGTTCGAGATTTTGAACCCCTACATTAATGTAAAAAACATATAACAGGCAAACACATAGATTTTCCAAATGAGGGCAACCACATAGGTTTGCCCCAACAAAATACAGGTTCATTTTCCCCCAACAGAAGTAGTAGAAAAAATCCTATAGAGTCTCAAAAGATATGGACGCATACAAAAAGATTGACAAAAGGGGGAGATGATTTAAATTAATGTTAAATCTTTACTCAAAGGCCTTCAAGAGGAGAGGTTCTATGAAGAAAGAGATCATGTCTCCTGCTATGAAAACTGAAGGTAAAGGAGTAAAGGTTTTCTATGGAGAATATGTCAATGAAGACTATCTCTTTGGCTACATAAGTCGCATTATTTATGGAGAATCAGGTCTTCAAAATATATATATTCTTGAACATAAATTCTGGGGAAGACTCCTCTTTATAAATAACAACCTTCAGTTCACCTCAAGGGATGAGTTTGTTTATCACGAAGCCCTGGTGCACATACCCATTCAAAGTGCACCGGAGGGATTCATAAAAAGGGTTCTCATCTGTGGAGGGGGAGACTTTGGCGCTGCAAGAGAAGCCCTCAAATATCCCTCTGTGCAAGAAGTCATCATTGTTGACATTGATCCAAAAATTCCTAAGCTTGTAAGGGAATATTTTCCTGAATTACTCCCGGAAGATCCTGAAGACAAAAGATTAAAACTTATTACTGAAGATGCCTATGTAATTGTTAACCAATATCTTCAAGAAGAAAAGACCTTTGATCTCATAATTATTGATTCTACAGACCCGGATATCGGGGAAACCACCCAAGAGCTCTCCCATGCCCTCTTTGGAGTTGATTTTCATGCCAAATTAAAAAAAATCTGCCCTACCGGAATCATTGTTCAGCAATGCGGAACTCCCTTTACTATGAAAAATATCCTTACTGGTGTTTACAGGATTTATAAAGAGGTCTATCCTGAAGAAGAGATTTATATTTATCGGGCTAATGTTCCTTCCTTTGGAAGTGACAATGCCTTTATCATGAAATGTCCTTTTAAAAATCCCCAGTTTCCCAAAGGTATTGAACTCAGTAATACCAGATATTATACCTTTGAAATCCACCAGGCCTCCTTTGCCCTTCCCAAGTTCTGGAAGGAGGCTTTAGAGCTATGAAGATTCTTGGTCTCCTTGGAAGCCCTCATAAAAAGGGAGGCACAGCCCAACTTCTTTTTTCAGCCCTCAGGGCAGCAGAAAAATTAAAGGCCAACACTGAGTGGTATTCCCTTTATGATGGAGAGATTAAACCCTGTGCTGGATGCATCCAGAATGAAGGACCGGAGTGCAAATTCCCCTGTATCTATGAAGATTATGGAAAATTTCTTCTTCAGAAGATTTATGAGGCAGAGGGAATCATTTTTGCTACTCCTATTTACTGGTTTGCTCCCTCTGGGGTTATGAAAAATCTCCTTGATCGGATGACCTCACTTGAAAACATGGTTGCCTATGGAGAGCCGAGCTACATGGAAGGAAAGGTGGTTGGTGCAGTTGTTGTGGGTGCTGACACCGGAGCTATTATGACAGGTGGTTATCTTATCACAACCCTTAACTCTATGGGGGCGGTGATTCCACCATGGGCAATTGCTTATTCCTATAAAAGTAAAACTTCTCTCTGGGATGATAAGGATCTCTTGAATGCCATTAATGTGGGTCTGCTTGTAGCGAAAACGGTAGCCTTATTAAAGGGAGAAAAAGTTAAACTTGCCTATGAAGAAGATAAAGGCCTCCTTGAGGAAATCCGCAAAGAGGTCCTACGGATCTTAGAAATAGCAGGAGAACCAAGAAGATATGTCCGACAAACAGGCTATCTCCGTTATTGAGGCTATCTTTGGGAGAAGAAGTATCCGAAAGTTTCTCCCTGAAAAGCCTAAAAAAGAAGATATTTTGAGAATAATTGAGGCAGGTATTTGGGCACCTTCAGGGCACAACAACCAGCCCTGGAGATTTGTAATTATTTGGAATGATGAAATCAAAGAAAAACTTTCAAAATTTACTATTTATGGAGGGATGTTAAAAAAGGCACCGGTCTTAATAGGAGTCTTTTTGGACAAAAGCGCCATGTATCACCAGATTAAAGATCATCAATCAGCAGGAGCCTGTCTTCAGAATATGATGCTTATGGCCTATGCCCTGGGCCTTGGCACATGTTGGCTGGGGGAGATTTTAAAAAATGAAGATAAAGTTAAAGAAGCTCTGGGTTTACCTGTTTCTGATTTTGAAATGGTGGCTATGCTTGCCCTTGGTTATCCTGATGATAAAAGTAAAAGAACAGAAAGGTTTCCTCTTGAGACTTTTGTTTTAAAAGAATGGGTGTAAAATTTAATTTAATAGGTTACATAAAAAACTATAAAAAGGGGGGAGTTTTTAATGAAAAAAAAGATTCCTTTGTTAACACTTGTTTCCTTACTTTTTCTCTCCTGTAAAGGAGGGGTTTCCCAGTCCTTTAACTGTCCAAAGATTGAGGACTTTCAAAAGACTCTGGATACTATTCAGAAGGGAATCTCCTTAGAAAAAATTGAAAAATCTCCTGTTGCTGGTCTCTGCGAGGTTATTGTGAAGGTTTCTGATACTGATAAGGCCCTCTTTTACACTGACTCTAAAGGCCAATTTATAGTTAGTGGAAACATTATTGAACTCTCAAGCAAGAAAAATCTTACTTCAGAAAAATTGGCCTTTTTAAACAAACGGGTTCTTCCCAAAGAGACTCTTCAGGAACTGGAAAAGGTTGTTGCCTTTACTTGGGGGCAAGCTCCTGCAAGTATTTACCTAATTACAGATCCAGATTGTCCCTTCTGTAAAAAGGCAGAAGCTATTCTTGAGGAACTTGTTAAAGCTGGTAAGCTCTCAGTAAAGGTGATCCTCTTTCCTCTGGAACCCATTCATCCAGAAGCTAAGGCCAAATCTATCTCCATTCTATGCGACAAGAAAGGCTTTGAGGGATTAAAAAATGGTTATCTCAGTAAAAATCAGTGTGCCGAGGGAACCAAAAAGGTAACTGACTCCATTCAGCTTATGCAGAAATTGGGAGTGCGCGGGACACCTACTTTTGTCTTCCCAGACGGAGAGATTAAAAGTGGAGTCCTCCCGGCAGAATTCATTCTGAGTAAATTGGGAAAGCCCTCTTAGGATTAAATGCTTTCTGACGAGGAAAAGCATTATCTTTTCAAACTAATAAGAGAGGCCTTAAACTCCTATTTTGAAGGCAAACCCTTTAGCCCCTCTCCTCCCTTGCCTGAAGAAAAATATCCACACCTTTTTGAGAGGAGAGGGGCCTTTGTTACCTTCTGGAAAGGAAAAAACCTAAGGGGATGTATTGGAAATATCCATCCCCAGCAGCCTCTTTATGAAGAAATTTGTGAGATAGCCCTTTCCTCAGCCTTACGGGATCCCCGTTTTCCTCCCCTCAAAAAAGAGGAACTCTCTGAAATAGAAATTGAAATCTCCCTCCTTTCCCCCCTTGTTAAGGCAGACCCAGAAAAACTTGAGGTTGGAAAGCATGGAATCCTTATTAAAAGAGGCTATTATCAGGGACTGCTCTTACCTCAAGTAGCCATTGAGTATAATTGGGATGCAGAGACCTTTCTTAGACATGCCTGCCTAAAAGCAGGTCTTCCTGAGGACTGCTATCTTGACCCCGATACCGAGATCTATCTCTTTACAGCTGAAGTCTTCACTGAAAATGAATAGTCAAAGAAATTAAATTCTGTCTGAAGCATGCAAGTTCTCTCCTTTGCTAAACCCAAGAAAAATGGATTTAAATCCGTAATGCCTCATTTAATTTCCTAAAGGGAAATTATTTTACCTTCCCCTCCTTTTTATTGTCAATTTTTCCCCGAAAATATTTCCTTTTTTCTTTAAATATGCTCTCTCAAGCATTTTCTGATATCGCCTTATCTTTCTGCAAAGCTCCTTACCCACTCTTTCCTCTGAAATAAGCTTTGCCAAGGGACTTAAGGTCCACCTTTTTTGAATTTAAAAAAAGCAAAATAGATAGTTTTTCCGTAAAGTTTTAAGAACTTTGCTCAATTGAAATTGAAAAATTTTTTATATGAGGCAACGATAAATTTTCAAATAAATTTTTAGTGAGGCAATTTGAAATCTTGTATTTTTCCGAAAAGCCTTTATTATTAAATATTTAATATGAACTGGAAGGAAAAATGGGAAGCTCTTGAGAGGGCAAGAAAATTTTTAAAATTACCCTTAATAACTACCCGCAAAGAGATTGTGGAAAAATATCATGCTCTGGCCAAGGAGCTTCATCCTGACAAAGGTGGGGATCCTGAAAAGATGAAGGCCCTCAATGAGGCTTATCAACTACTCATGGATTACTGTGATAATTATAAGGTTGAATTAAAACCTAATCCAGCTGGTTCAGATCCAGCTGATTTCTGGTTCCAACACTTTGGAGAAGACCCTGTTTGGGGAAAATTTGAAAAGGACTCTGAGGAAAGGAGTTGAGAAATGCTAATTGTCCAAAAATATGGTGGAACATCCGTTGCTAACCTTGAAAGGATCAGAAAGGTAGCTGAAAGAATTGCCCAATACAAGAAAAAAGGGCATGAACTTGTGGTGGTTGTCTCAGCCATGGCAGGAGAAACGGATCGTCTTATCAAGCTGGCTAAGGATATTACTCCTGAACCACCCCTTAGAGAACTTGATATGCTTGTCTCAACAGGAGAGCAGGTTACTTCATCCCTTTTAGCTATAACCTTACAAAGTATGGGCTATAAATCGGTATCCCTATTAGGATATCAGGTGCCCATCTTTACCACTGATCTTTTTACCAAGGCAAGGATTAAAGATATTAAGATTGAAAAGATAAAAAGGGAATTATCTGAAAATAAAATAGTTGTTGTAGCTGGTTTTCAGGGAGTAACTGAAATGGGGGATATTACTACCCTTGGAAGAGGGGGCTCTGATACCACTGCTGTAGCTCTGGCTGCTGCCCTTAAGGCAGATCTTTGCGAGATTTATACAGATGTAGAAGGGGTTTATACCGCAGATCCAAGAATAGTTCCAAATGCCAGAAAACTTCCCAAGGTCTCTTATGAAGAAATGCTTGAGATGGCAAGCTCAGGAGCCAAAGTGCTTGAAATGAGGTCCGTTGAGCTTGCTATGATTTATAAGGTGCCATTGGTGGTGCGTTCAAGTTTTAATTATGCAGAGGGCACTTTAATAACCGAGGAGGATGCAGAGATGGAAAAGGTTCTTGTCTCAGGAGTAACTTACAATAGAAATGAAGCCAGAATAAGCCTCTATGGGGTTCCGGATAAACCAGGGGTTGCAGCTAAAATCTTTGGGCCTATAGGGGAAGCAGGAATCAATGTGGATATGATAATTCAAACGGGAAGGCCTGATAGCAAGGCTGATCTTACTTTTACCGTTCCAAGGACAGACTTTAAACAGGCTCTGGAAATCATAAAAAGGGTCTGTGAAGAACTGGGGGTTGAGCGTATTGAAGGAGATGATAAGATTGCCAAAGTCTCTATTATTGGAGCAGGCATGCGCACCCATTCAGGAGTTGCTAACAAGATGTTTGAAACCTTGGCCAAGCACGGTATAAATATTATGATGATCTCAACCAGTGAAATTAAAATATCCTGTGTTATAGATGAAAAATATACAGAACTTGCTGTTAGGGCCTTACATGAGGCCTTTGGATTGGAAGAAGGTGCTAAGGAAGAAAAATAAACCCCTTTTAAGAGAAAAATAAAATGAAAAAAATAGAACTTTATGATACTACATTAAGAGATGGAGCCCAGGCTGAAGAGGTCAACTTTTCTGTTGAAGATAAAATCAGAATTGCTCTTAAGCTTGATGAATTAAAGATAGATTATCTGGAAGGCGGCTGGCCTGGTTCCAATCCCAAGGATTTTCAATTTTTTAAAGAGATAAAGGATTATCATCTTAAACATGTCCGTGTTGTTGCCTTTGGAAGCACTCATCATCCAAGAAAAACCCCTGAAACAGACGAGATCTTTCAGAGTTTGCTCCAAGCTAAGACTGAAGTTGTGACCATCTTTGGTAAGAGCTGGACAATTCATGTTAAGGAGGCTTTAAAGACAACTCTTGAGCATAATCTTGAGATTATTGAAAACTCCGTGCGCTATTTAAAAGGGCATGTTTCTAAGGTAATCTATGATGCTGAACACTTCTTTGACGGTTTTAAGGAAGATCCAGAATATGCCCTTGAGACCTTAAAAAGGGCCTTAAAAGCTGGGGCAGAATGTCTTTGCCTTTGTGATACCAATGGGGGAACACTACCCCATGAAATAAGAGAGATTATACAAAGGGTTAAAGATGTCCTTGGAGAAAAGGCTCCTCTGGGGATTCATGCCCATAATGACTCTGAGTGTGCCGTTGCCAATTCCCTTGAAGCGGTTAGACTTGGAGCTATTCAAGTTCAAGGAACTATAAATGGTATCGGGGAAAGATGTGGAAATGCCAATCTCTGTTCCATAATTCCCAATCTGGTTTTAAAAATGGGCTATGATGTTTCTGCAAAGGATGTGCTTTTTAAACTTACCGAGGTTTCTCGCTATGTCTTTGAGATTGCCAATCTTCCCCATCCTGCCAGGCTTCCCTTTGTAGGAAGATCTGCCTTTGCCCACAAAGGAGGGGTTCATGTCTCAGCGGTCCTCAAATCACCTCGCACATATGAACACCTTGATCCTGCCCTGGTAGGGAATGTCAGAAGGGTTCTTGTCTCAGAACTTTCAGGAAGAAGTAATATCCTTTATAAGGCTAAAGAGCTTGGTATCGAGCTTGATACTGAAAGTGCCTTAGTAAACAAGATTGTGGAGGAAATCAAAAAGCTTGAGGCAGAAGGTTATGAATTTGAAGCGGCAGAAGCCTCTCTTGAACTCCTTATTTACAAACTCATGGGTGAACCCAAGCAGTATTTTGAACTCCTCACATATAAAGTCTTTGACCAGAAACAACTCCTTGATTCTTCCCAGGCAGAGGCTACAGTTCTTGTGAGAGTGCCTCCTGGGGTGGGAGAGGTTGAACACACTGCTGCCCTTGGAAATGGCCCTGTAAATGCCCTGGATAATGCCCTAAGAAAGGCTTTAGTTAGATTCTATCCCCAGATAAGGGAGATGGAACTTGAGGATTACAAAGTGAGAGTCCTTCCAGGCCTTCCAGGAACCTCATCCAAAGTCAGGGTTTTTATTCTTTCTAAGAGCAAAGATAAGAGATGGGGCACAGTTGGGGTTTCAACGGATATTCTTGAGGCAAGCTGTCAAGCTCTCATTGATTCCTATACCTATAAACTCTATTTGGAT
Source organism: Caldimicrobium thiodismutans (assembly GCF_001548275.1). Lineage (GTDB taxonomy): Bacteria > Desulfobacterota > Thermodesulfobacteria > Thermodesulfobacteriales > Thermodesulfobacteriaceae > Caldimicrobium > Caldimicrobium thiodismutans. The sequence goes on along the minus strand of NZ_AP014945.1, from coordinate 1,588,675 downwards.
AAAAAGAAAAGGAGTTAAGAATGCCTGTTAGGATTTCTTTTGCAGGAAAGGGCGGAACAGGAAAAAGCACCCTTTCTGCCTTACTTGTAAATTACCTTCTTGATCATAATCTAAAGCCCATATTAGCGGTAGATGCTGACCCAAATGCCAATTTAAACGAACTTCTGGGAGAAGAGGTAGAGATTACTCTGGGAGAAATTAAAGAGGAGTTAAGAAAAAGTGTTCCCGATAGTATGGCAAGATATGACTATGTTGAGATGAGGCTCCATCAGGCAGTCATTGAGGGTCAGGGCTATGATCTCATTGTGATGGGGCAACCGGAAGGACCTGGTTGCTATTGTGCAGCCCATTCCTTCCTTTCTCAAGCCATTGAAAAACTCATGCGCTCCTATAATTATCTTGTCATTGACAATGAAGCTGGCATGGAACACCTTTCAAGATTAAATCTCCTTGAGATGGAACACCTGATTATTGTATCTGATGCCTCTCACAGGGGTATTATGACCGTAGGAAGGATTGCAGATCTCTTAAGAAGTCTGCAAATTCAGGTAGGTAACCTCTGGATGGTTGTTAACCGGTGTCCTGAAAATCTCCCCGAGGAACTTAAAAAATTTGCTTATGAAATCTCTGAAAAACACTCGTTAAAACTACTTGCCTTTCTCCCTGAAGACCCAAAAGTATTAGAATTTGAAGCCAAGAGAATTCCGGTCTTTAACTGGGAATCTTCAGTTCTTAAAAGGGCAAGTTACCAATCCTTTGGTAATCTTCTTTCCTCATGAAACTGCGTATTTACAATACCCTGTCACGAAAGATTGAAGACTTTGAACCTCTAAATCCTCCAAGAGTTACCATGTATGTCTGTGGAATTACTGCTTATGACTCCTCACATCTTGGCCATGCGCGCTCTGCCATTATCTTTGATGTGCTCTTTCGTATCCTGAGATGGCTCTGCTATGAGGTCCTTTATGTAAGAAACATAACAGATATTGATGATAAAATCATAAATAGGGCAAATCGTGAAGGTCTTTTCTGGAAAGATATTACAGAAAGATATACTCAGGAATATCAGGAGGAGATGGAAAAACTCGGGGTCTTAAAGCCAACTTTTGAACCCAAGGCAAGTGAGCATATCCATGAAATTATAAGTCTTATTGAAAAACTCATAAATGGTGGTTTAGCCTATGTAAGTGAAGGTGATGTCTATTTTGCTGTAGAGAAATTTAAAGGCTATGGGAAACTTTCAGGCAGAAAATTGGAAGAACTTCTCTCCGGGGTAAGAATTGATCCCTCAGAAAAAAAGAGAAATCCACTGGACTTTGCCCTCTGGAAGTCAGCCAAACCTGGAGAGCCTTTCTGGGAAAGCCCTTGGGGATTTGGTCGGCCTGGCTGGCACATTGAGTGCTCAGCCATGAGTTTAAAGTATCTGGGTGAAACCATTGATATTCACGGAGGGGGGCTTGACCTCATTTTCCCCCATCATGAAAACGAAATTGCCCAGAGTGAGGGTGCAACAGGCAAGACCTTTGTGCGTTACTTTATTCACCACGGACTTATTACTGTTGAAGGCGAAAAGATGTCTAAAAGTCTGGGAAATTTTGTTACCACAGCTTATCTCCTTGAAAAATATCATCCTGAAGTTATCCGGGCCTTTCTACTGTCTAAACATTACCGGTCACCTCTTGACTATTCAGAAAAGAATATTCAGGAAACAGAAAAAGCTATGTATAGACTTTATGAAACCCTCTATTGGATAAATAAGGCTACTCCTAAGAAGGAGGGAGGCCTTCTTCCTCGTTCAAAGAGTCTAAAAGAGGCCCTGTCTAAATTTAAGGAGACCTTTGTGCAGGCTCTTCTTGAAGACTTGAATACTGCCTTAGCCTTAGGACACCTTTTTGCCTTAGAAGGAGAACTCTATAATTTTATTAACCGTTTTAAAGATTTAACAACCGAAGAAGTAACCCTCTTAAAAGAGGCCTTAAAGGAGATTCAAGAACTTTCTGGAGGACTCCTTGGAATTGCCAAAACTGACCCTGAGGCATTTTTTTTCTCTGAAAAAGAGAGGAAACTCAAAGCCAAGGGAAAAACCTTAAATGAGGTAGAGGAGTTAATACAGAAAAGATTTGAGGCCCGTCTGGAAAAAAACTTTGCCTTAGCTGACTCCATACGCACAGAGCTTCAAAAACTTGGTATCCAGCTTAAGGACACCAAAGAGGAGACCTTTTGGTTTGTTGAATGATCTGGTTTGACTTTCTGGCTCTTGGCTTTATAGCCTATTTTGTCATAAGGGGTCTTTTATCAGGTTTTATCAAAAACTTTTTTTCCTTAGTGGGCATGCTTGTTGCTTTCCTCTATTCTGGTTGGTTATCCCTTAAACTTAAACCTTACATAGCTCATTTTATTAATCATCCTAAGGGTCAGCTTCTGATAAGCTTTCTTCTTGCCTTTCTACTTATCTATATTACTTTTCTACTTTTGGGTTTTGTGATTGTCCTTGCGTTAAAAACCATGCATATTAGCCTTGGAGACAGAATTCTTGGGGCCCTTTTTGGTTTCATTAAAGGAGCCCTTTTTACAACCTTCCTCTATTTTCTCATTGTTATTCCCTTTCCTCCAGCCCGTGAATCCTTAGATCGGGCTCTAACTTATCCAGTTGTTAACACTACAACCAAAGTATTAGTCCGTTTCATTCCCCAGAGCTGGATAGAATTTATCAAAAGAAGCAGAAAATATTATGAAATTCCCAAAATGTTTCTCAATTAGAGAAGCCCTTTGGTGGAGAGAACATCCTCTTCAGTTATAGTGATTGCCTTTCTAAGGGCATGAGCAAAGGCTTTGAAAAGGCTCTCCGCAATATGATGCGCATTTTTACCATAAAAATTTCGCAGATGTAAAGTAAAGAGCCCATTAAACACTAAGGCCCTAAAAAATTCCTCAATTAACTCTGTATCAAAGTTTCCTATTTTCTCTACGGGAAAATTAACCTCGTAATGAAGAAAAGGGCGTCTTGCAAGATCAAGCACAGCCTGAGAAAGGGCCTCTTCCATAGGGATTGTTGCCTCACCATACCTTGCCATCCCCTTTCTATCACCTAAGGCTTCTTCAAAAGCCTGCCCAAAAAGGATAGCAATGTCCTCAACGGTATGATGAAAATCAACCTCAAGGTCACCTTCTGCGAAAAGTTCAAGGTTAACTCCAGAGTGGAAACTAAAAAGCTCAAGCATGTGATCAAGAAAACCTATACCAGTTGTAATTTTACTTTTTTCAAGATATTCCCCATACAAATCAAGAGTAATAGAAATGTTTGTTTCCCGTGTAACTCGGTCTTTTTTAACTAAAACCATAACCTGCACCTATTTATAGTTTAAACATCTCAGAGATTCCTCTTAAAGTATCTGCAAGTTCTTTCAATTTTTCAGCAGTCTCAAGATTAAGAGAGGAGATTGTTCTTAAGGCCTCCACAGATTTAATTAGCTCTTCCATGGAACTTCCAATTTCAGAGGTATAAAGGGCAGTATCTTGTAAATAAGTATTTACCTCACCCATGGTTATAGTCTGCTCTTCAGCAGCGCTGGCTATAACATTGGCTGCATCGTTTATCTGATTAACCATTTCCCGAATGGAATCAATAGAGGCAATAGAATTTTTAATATTTTCCTGAACTTCAGCAATCATGTTTTCAATATCTTTGGTTGCAGACTGGGTTTGTTTAGCAAGTTCTTTAACCTCATTAGCTACAACTGCAAAGCCCTTACCTGCTTCCCCAGCCCGTGCCGCCTCAATACTTGCATTGAGAGCTAATAGATTGGTTGCCTCTGCAATATTATTGATAAGGTTAACAATCTCACCTATTTTCTTGGAATCCTCCGCCAATCTCTCAACAACTTCGTGGGCAAGATCCGTTCTTGTTTTGGCCTCTTTGGTCATCTCCGTTGTCTTAAGCACATTCTTTGTGATCTCCTGAATGGCAATATTCATCTGTTCAAAGGAATGGGAAACCTCATTTAGCTTCATATTAATATCCACAACTTTTTGATTCACCATCTCTGTGATCTGAGAGAGATTAAGAGCTGATTCATCAAGCTGTAAGGATTTCTCTTTCATAAGGCCAGTTGTATTTAGAAGTTCTGTAAAGGAATTTAAAAGCCCCTTTACTAAATTTATAAGTCCCTGACGCATATCTTCAAGGGAAGTAACCAGTCTTTTTAATTCATCCTCTCTATCATAAGTAAAAGCAAAAGAAAGATCTCCTTTAGCAATCTTTTCAGTAACTGAAATAACCTCATTGAGAGGCTTTTCAAGGTTTCTCTTCATAAAGTTCCTGACAAAGAAGAGGGCCACAAGCATAATAGTAAAAGTGGCTAAGGCAAGCAAACCAATAACTAAATAAAGTCTATTCAGGTGGGAATCAAGAAAATAGATGATCTCAAAGGCTCCGTGAATCTCTCCAGCCTTCCAACCCTCCATAGGCCCACCGGTTAAGTCTTTACCCTCTTTATTTCCCCAGAGCTCAAATGATTTAGCAGGATCGCCATGACAAATAAGACAGTCCTCTGTGAGAATAACAGGCCTAAAAATCCTTATAGCCTTTCTCTCTTTTCCACTTTGAGGATCTCTAAAGTTTCCTTCAAATACATAGGTTCCCTTTATAGTTCCCTCTTTATATTTTTTAAGGATCTCTTTTTCTACTTCATCAGGAGTATTAGCGGGATTTCTGGGATTTTCCTTGGGAGTTTTGAAAAAGTATCCTCCTTCCTTTTCTCCCATTTTAATTGTCCTCATCGCCTGAACAACGGGAACAATATTAAGAAAATCATTTATGATCTCTTTATATCTGGCTTCGTTCCCTTCAGCCTTGGCCTTAAGAGCCCCTTGTTTCAACATTTCCATATTATGAATAAAAATACCTTTTTCATGAAGATTACCAAAATTTTTCCTTATATTTTCACCCTGAATTAATATACCTTCGGCACCAATTATTAAAGTCTTTTTAAATTGTTGATAGGTGTTAATACTCTGCAAGATAAAAATAAAAAGAGCAACCATAATCAGGACAATTATAAAACTCCCAAGAACCTTGCCTTTGATTGTTTTGAACATGGGTAACCTCCAAATTAGGTATTCTGAGTTTAAATTTTTCTTTATTATAAAAAATTTTTCTATGTAGTCAAGCAAATGTATGCGCCCATATCTTTTGAGACTCTATAGGATTTTTCCTGCTACTCACCTCTCACCTTTTCATCATTACCCCTCTTCTTTTTTTTGTAAGGATGTGAACTTACATAGAAGGGCAAAATTTTTACTTTTTAGAAATCTATTTCACATTCCATTTTAAACTTAAAAATTTAGGTTATTTTTTTATTAAAATGGCCAAACAAGAATCAAGACACCTTTTTTTGGTTCAGGCAGAAAACTTTTTCTTAGCTTCTCAAAAGGTTAAGCACTTTTTAGAAAGATATGAGCTCGTGCGATATGATTCTTTTTTTATTGAAAAAACCCATTTTAGAGCAGATACAGATACCTTCTGGCTGGAAATTGAAAGGGGCCTTATTGAAAATCAGAAAGTTCTTAAAGGCTACTTAGAGGACCTTAAAAAAGAAGGGTTTACAAATTTTTCAGACCTCCTCAACCTTCCTCAGGGTTATCTAAGCAAAATTGTTCATCTTATTGCACACCTTTTGGATGGATTTTTCGGGATTGATTCCTATTTTTACAATCTTGTTGAAGATTCTCACTGGATTAGCCCTTCTCTTAAACGAAATATAGAAAAGACTCCAGATAATTATTTTTTAGTCCAGGTTACAGCCCAAATGGAAGAACCTCTCTATAAATTTGAGACCTTAAGTCCCAGAAGCTTTTTTAAGATGTAGCTTCCCTTAAGTGTTTTCTCAAAATCGTTACCGTTGGCACCGGACTGAGCCTCCCAGACTCATCTATAAAAAGTCTTCAGGTAAATCCCCCCTGGGGAAGGGGTTGGAGCTCTTTGCCATTAATTATCACAGTTGGAGAACCCTTTAGCCCAAGCCTTTCAGCCTCCTCAGGAGAAAGTCTCTTATAGCTTACCTCTGCGGTAAGACCTTCAAGAGAAAGAGCCTTTTTAAGGTTTTCCCGAAGTTGAGGCTCTGTGGTGCAGGTAAGATTCATAAAAACATCAATCCTGATTTTTTCAGACATAAGCCTGGATCACCTCCTCTATTTTTTTTCTTATCTCCTCAAGAGATACTTTTTTACTAAAACTTCCTTGTGCAAGCTCATTCCTTCCCCCACCCTTTAGTCCTAAGGACTCTGATAACCTTCTAAAAACCTCTCCAGCTGAAATTCTGGAAGAAAGGTCTTTGGTCACCATACATACTGCAAGCTTATCCCCTTCCCTTTCTCCTATCAAGAAGAAAATCCCGCTGGAAAGGGCATTTTTAAAAAAATCACCAAATTCTCTAAGTTCATCCATTTTCTCTGTCTCAAAGGCTGATACAAGAACCTTGACCCCCTTAACCTCTTTAACCTCTTTAAGTTTGGCAGAAAGCTCACTTTTAATATCCTTTGATCTAAGTCTTTTTATCTCCCGTTGAAGCCTTGAATTTTCCTCAAGCAACTCCTGAACTCTTTTTTCTAAATCCTTAGAGCTTGTTTTAAGTATCTCTGAAACTCTCTCAAGCCTATTTTCAAGCTCCTTTACAAAGGCATAGGCCCTCATTCCAGCAACAGCCTCAATCCTTCTCACCCCACTTGCCACACTGCTTTCAGAGATTATCTTAAAAAGCCCTATCTCACCAGTAGCTTTAACATGGGTGCCTCCACAAAGTTCACAGGAAATATCGTTTATTTTTATAACCCTTACAAGATCTCCATACTTTTCTTCAAAAAAAGCCAGAGCTCCCAGTTTTTCAGCCTCCTCTTTCTTCACTAAATAAATCTCTAAGGGATAATTCTGTAAAACCCATTGATTGACAAAGTTTTCAACCTGGTTAAGTTCATCCTGGGTCAGAGCCTGAAAGTGCGAAAAATCAAAACGCAGCCTTGAATCCTCAACCAAGGATCCTGACTGACGAACATGAGGGCCAAGAACCTTTCTCAAGGCAGCATGAAGAAGATGGGTAGCTGTATGATGACGGGCAATATGAGCCCTCCTCTCAGCATCAACTCTTAATTCCACCTCTTCACCTATCTCTAATGTCCCTTCTAAAATCTTGACCCTATGATAAATGACCTCCCCTACCTTTTGAACATCAATAATCTTCGCCTTGCCTTTATTCCCAAGAATCAATCCTCTATCAGCTATCTGTCCACCACCCTCGGGATAAAAAGGGGTTATATCAGTGATTAAAAAGTCCTCAGTAAAGGCAATTATCTTACCTTTTTCTGTTAAACTCTCGTATCCCACAAAGAAGGTCTGCACTCCCTCCTGGAGAAGGCTCTTAATCTCCTCAGGAACTCTCTCTAAAGCCCCCTTCCAGGATTTTCGAGACTCCTGTCTTGCCTGTTCTCTTAAGCTTTCAAATCCAGCAACATCTAAGTCAAATCCTAAAGGCAAAACATAGTCTCTCACAAGATCATAGGGAAAACCATAGGTATCATAAAGTTTAAAAAGAAGTTCCCCTGGAATAATTTTAACTCCCTCTTTAGAAAGCTTAGATACCTCTTTTTCTAAAAGCTCTAATCCAAAGTTTAAGGTCTCCTGAAACTTTTCTTCCTCAATCTTTAAAACCTTTTCAACCACGGTGACATTTTTGTTTAGCTCTGGATAAATCTCTCCAAACTCCTCAACTACAGGGGTAATAATTTTATACAAAAAGGGTTCTCTCAGACCAAGAAGTTTTCCAAATCTTTCTGCCCTTCTTATTATTCTTCTAAGCACATAGGACCTTCCTTCATTAGAGGGTAAAATCCCCTCAGAGATTAAAAAAACTGAGGCCCTTAGGTGATCAGCAATGACTCTAAAGGCTACTTCTGTTTCCTGACTTTCTTTAAAGGGCCTTCCTGAAAGCTCTTCCAGGGCGTGCATAATTCCTGCGAAAAGGTCGGTATCATAATTTGAGGGAACCCCCTGAACTACTGCTGTGATTCTTTCAAGGCCCATTCCTGTATCAATACTTGGTTTGGGAAGGGGCTTTAATGTGCCATCAGGAAAACGCTCATACTGCATAAAAACTAAGTTCCAGATCTCAAGATAGCGATCACAACTACAGCCTGGTTTACAATCCGGGCTTCCACAGGAGAAGGCCTCCCCCTGATCAAAAATGAGCTCTGAGCAAGGGCCACAGGGCCCGGTATCGCCCATCATCCAAAAGTTATCTTTTTCTCCTAAAGGAACAATTTTATCCTCCGAAAACCCTGCTATCTTTTTCCAGAGTTTGATTGCCTCCTCATCTTCTCTGAAAACTGTGGCATAAAGTCTTTCCTTAGGAAGATTTAGTTCCTGAGTAACAAATTCCCAGGCAAAGGCTATGGCCTCCTCTTTGAAATAATCTCCAAAGGAAAAATTCCCAAGCATCTCAAAAAAGGTGTGATGCCTTGCGGTATATCCAACATTTTCAAGATCATTGTGCTTCCCCCCTGCCCGCATACATTTCTGACAGGAAACAGCTCTTTTATAAGGTCTTACCTCCTCTCCCAAAAATACCCTCTTAAACTGAACCATCCCCGCATTGGTGAAAAGAAGGGTTGGATCATCTTTGGGAATAAGGGGAGAACTTGGCACAACCTCATGACCTCGCTCCTTAAAAAATTCAAGAAATTTTTGCCTGATAATTCTTCCTCTAAGCATCCCTATCCCCTTCACAAATAAATTTTAAAATATAAAGAAAAAATTTACCTTTTCTTGATTAATTTTCAAGAAGAGGCCCTGAAATAACTTTGTTTTGCCCCTTACTAAAACTAAAGATTGTAATGAACTGCGTCTTTGCATAGGTTCATATCCTTAGAAGAAATAGGAAGGGTGGAAAAGGGGGAAAAAGGTGAGAGGTAGTAGAAAAAATCCTCTTGAGTCTCAAATGATATGAGCTTATACAGATTCTTTTAAAAATCAAAAAAATTGGTAAAATTCAGTTGTCAAAAAATTAATTAACCCTGTCAAAGGAGGAGGGATAAGATGATTGAGAGAACTCTTGTTATGATTAAGCCTGATGGTGTGGAGAGAAATCTTATTGGAAAAGTAATCAGCATCTTTGAAGAAAAGGGTTTAAAAGTAATTGCCTTAAAAAAGGTAAGATTATCCAAGGATCAGGCTAAAGCCTTTTATATTGTTCATAAAGAAAGACCTTTTTATGAAGACTTAACTAATTATATGTCTTCAGGGCCAATCGTAGCCTTGGTTCTGGAAGGAGAAAATGCAATAAAAAGAGTTAGAGAAATCATGGGAGCAACCGACCCCAAAGAAGCTGCTGAGGGCACGATAAGAAAACTCTTTGCTATTGATAAAGAAAAGAATACTGTGCATGGTTCTGATAGCCCGGAATCAGCTGCCAAGGAAATTCCCTTTTTCTTTAGTGAATACGAGTTAATTGCCCTGAGTTAATGACTGAAAAGGAATGGCTTGAATATTTAAAAAAATACCTCTGGACAAAACCTCCCGTTGTTTCAGCCTTTAATGAGGATTGTGCGGTAATTCAAGCTGAAGAAGGAAAATACCTCCTTTTTACCACTGATGCCTTAATAGAAGGGGTCCACTTTGACCTGAGCTATACAGATTTTTATACCTTAGGAATAAAACTTGCGGTTTCAAACTTAAGTGATATCGCTGCCATGGGTGGAGAGCCCAGATGGGCCCTTCTTACCCTTGGCTCCCCTAAGCCCCTTGAACCAGAATGGATTGATCCCTTTATGGAAGGGCTTGTATCAACCCTTGAAAGGTATTCTGCTTATCTTATTGGTGGAGACACCGTTAAAAGTCCCTGTTATATGCTTAATCTTGCCTTAACAGGAGAGACCGATAGTCCCCTTTTGCGATCAAAAGCAAGGCCAGGAGACCTCATTTTTGTCTCAAAGCCCCTTGGAGAAAGCTCTGCCTTTTTGAGATATATAAAAACCTATCCCCAGACCGAAGTGCCTGCTAACTTGAAAAAGGCCCATTTAAGACCTTCCCCTGAAATAGAATTGGGAAGGGCCATAAGGAAAATAGCTCATGCCTGCATAGACATCTCCGATGGCTTGCTTCTTGATCTTTATAGAATTTGCACAGCTTCAGAAGTCTCAGCTGAAATTGATGAAGATAAAATTCCCCTGGGATACGGGGTAACTTTACAAGATGCCCTCTCAGGAGGAGAAGATTATGCCCTCCTTTTCACTATTCCGCAAGAAAATCTAAAAGACCTTGAAAGAAAAAAAACAAAAGATCTTTATAAAATAGGAAAAATCTTAAAAGGGAAAGGTAAAATAATTCTGAAAACCCAAAGGGGGGAAACCAGGGAGGTCCCCCCTTTAGGTTTTGATCACTTTACTTTTCGACCTCAACCTTAATGAGTTTTTTCTTAGCCTCTGGCTTCTTAGGAAGAGTTACTTTCAATACACCATCCTTATACTGAGCCTTTACTTTTTCTACATCAACTTCAGAAGGAAGCTGAATTGCTCTCATAAAACTTCCATAATATCTTTCTACTCTGTAATAGTTTTCCTTTTTCTCCTCAGCCTCTCTTTTCTTTTCACCTTTAATAGTTAAAACATTATCAACAAGATTGATTTCAATCTCTTCTGGTTTTACACCAGGTAGATCAGCTTTTACTATTACCTCATCATCAGTTTCTGAAACATCTACTGCTGGTGCCCATTCAATTACTTCCCATCTTTCTGGTAAATAAGATTTACCAAAAAATTCCTGCCATAGACGATCCATTTCCTTTTTTAAGTCTTGAAATGGACGCCAAATAGTTAGTTCTGCCATATCACCTCACCTCCTTTTAATTTTTGTTCCTTTTTATTTTTATAATAAACATCCTCTTTTTGATTTCAAGTCCCCTTTTATTTTTTTATGCACCTTGAAATGTATATCATAGAACTTAAATTTTTTAAAAAAATATAAAACCTTACCGGGAGGCAAAGATGAAGCTTGAAAAGTTTACCTTTAAAGCTCAAGAGGCTCTACAGAGCGCTCAAAAGATTGCCGAATCTCACAATCACACTCAACTTGAGCCAGAGCATATCTTAAAGGCCCTGGTTGAACAGGAGGGAGGCATTATCCCTATAATTCTTGATAGGGTTGGGGTAAACTCAAAGATTATCTCAACTGAACTTGACGAGATAATAGAGAGATTTCCCAAAATTTCAGGAGGGGCTTATCAGCTCTATCTTTCCATGCCTGCTAAACAGGTGCTTGATCGGGCAGAGGCCTTAGCCAAGGAAATGAGAGATGAATTTATCTCCACAGAGCATCTCTTTCTTAGTATTCTTGACAGCCCCTCTCGGGCTGGAGAACTCTTAAGAAAAAGAGGGGTAACCCTTAGCTCAACTAAAGAAGTTATAAACCAAATTCGGAAGGGAAGACGCATAACGGATCAAAATCCTGAAGAGCAGTATCAAGCCTTAGAAAAATTCGGCAGAGATCTAACCGCCCTTGCCAGAAGCGGAAAGCTTGACCCTGTCATTGGTAGAGATGAGGAAATCAGAAGGGTCATGCACATCCTCAGTCGGAGAACCAAAAATAATCCTGTTTTAGTTGGAGAACCTGGAGTTGGAAAAACCGCTATTGTTGAAGGTCTTGCCCAGAGAATTGTTGCAGGAGATGTACCTGAGGTCCTCAAAAATAAAAGGATAGTTCAACTTGATCTGGCTACTCTCCTTGCAGGCACTAAATTTAGAGGCGAGTTTGAGGAGAGACTCAAAGGAGTTATCCGGGAGGTCCAGGCAAGCGAGGGGGAGATTATTCTCTTTATAGATGAGATCCATACCATTGTTGGAGCTGGAGCAGCTGAGGGAGCCATGGATGCGGCTAATATGCTAAAACCTGCTCTGGCAAGGGGTGAACTTCGCTGTATAGGGGCAACCACCATTGAAGAATATAGAAAGTATATTGAAAAGGACCCTGCCCTTGAGAGACGATTCCAGCCTGTGCAAGTTGAAGAACCCACTCCAGAACAAGCCATTGCCATATTGAGAGGGCTTAAAGAGAAATATGAAGTCCACCACGGTGTCCGTATAACAGATAATGCCATTGTCTCAGCAGTTATGCTTTCTCATCGTTATATTACCGATAGATATCTTCCTGATAAGGCCATAGACCTTATTGACGAAGCAGCTGCCAAGTTAAGAATTGAGATTGATTCCATGCCCACAGTTATTGATGAAATTGAGAGAAAAATCAAACAACTTGAGATTGAAAAGGTGGCTCTGGAAAAAGAGACAGATCCCAAGGCCAAGGAGAGATATCAGAGGATCCTTGAACAATTAGAGGAATTGAGAAAAGAGGCTGAGGAGCTTAAGGCTCAGTGGTTGAAAGAAAAGGAAATTATCCAGAGTATTCGCAAACTCAAAGAAAAAATTGATCAATTAAAGATTGAGGCCCAGCAGGCAGAACGCCAGGGAGATCTTAATAGAGTAGCTGAAATTATTTATGGACAAATCCCTCAACTTCAAAAGGAGCTTGATGGAGAAAATCAAAAATTAGCGGAAATACAAAAGGAGGGCAAAAGTTTTCTCAAAGAAGAGGTAGACGAAGAGGATATTGCTGAAATCATTGCCAAATGGACAGGAATCCCTGTTAAGCGACTCCTTGAAAGTGAAAGAGAAAAGCTTTTGAGAATTGAAGAACGCCTTAAAGAACGAGTGGTTGGTCAAGATCAGGCTATTTCCTCAGTTTCCAATGCCCTAAGAAGGGCAAGGGCAGGGCTCAAAGACCCCAATCGCCCCATAGGTTCCTTTCTTTTCATTGGACCAACAGGTGTGGGTAAAACCGAGCTTGCCAAGGCTTTAGCTGAATTTATGTTTGACACAGAGCAGGCTATGATCCGAATTGATATGAGTGAATATATGGAAAAACATTCTGTTGCTCGTTTGATTGGTGCCCCTCCTGGATATGTAGGTTATGAAGAGGGAGGTCAGCTAACAGAGGCTGTGAGAAGAAGGCCTTACTCAGTAATTCTTTTTGATGAGATTGAAAAGGCCCATCCCGATGTCTTTAATGTTCTCCTTCAAGTCCTTGATGACGGAAGATTAACCGATGGCAAAGGCAGAACCGTTGACTTCAGAAATACTATCATAATTATGACCTCCAATGTGGGAAGCCATTACTTTCAAGAGAGCTTTCTTGATCGCCGAGAGATAGAAAATAGAATTCACGAGCTCCTTAAAGGAACCTTTAGACCGGAATTCTTGAACCGCATTGATGAAATCATTATTTTCAATAATCTTACACAGGAGGACATTATAAGAATTGTGGATATCCAAATAAGATATCTCAATTACCGTTTAGCTGAAAAAGGGCTTTCCATTGAACTTTCTGAGCGGGCTAAAGAGAGGTTATCTCAGGTGGGATTTGATCCAGTTTTTGGTGCAAGACCTCTAAAAAGGGCTATCCAAAAATACATTGAAAACCCCTTGGCAATGAAGATTTTAGAGGGTATTTTTGAGGAAGGAGATAAAATTATAGTTGACTTAAATGAGACTATGGATTTTGAATTTCGTAAGGCCATGGTGCATTGATGAAAAGGTATAAATGCCTTTTTTTTGGAACCCCTGAATTTGTCTTACCTGTTCTTGAGTTTCTCTATACAGGTGAAGATCTTTTGGGGGTGGTTACCCAACCGGATAAGCCGAAAGGAAGGGGGTTAGAAAAGGCCCCCTCCCCGGTTAAAAAATGGGCTTTATCCCATGGGCTTAAGGTCTTTGAACCTGTAAAGCTTAAAGACCCTGAGTTTCTCAAAGCCATTCAAAGTCTTTCTCCTGAGTTAATTGTAGTCTTTGCCTATGGAAAAATCTTACCAAGGGAGGTTCTGGAAATTCCCCCTGAGGGATGCTGGAACATTCACCTTTCTCTCTTACCTAAATACCGCGGGGCTTCTCCTGTGCAATGGGCCATATTCAACGGGGAAAAGGAAACCGGAGTTACCATCATGCTCATGGATGAAGGCATGGATACAGGCCCAATTTTGTTACAAAAATCTCTGGAAATCTCTGCAGAAGATACATCCCTTACTCTTCTTAAAAACTTAAGTGCTCTTTCTGTTATAGCTCTGAGAGAGGCCCTCTCTTTATGGAAAAAAGGAGACTTAAAACCAACTCCCCAACCTGATGAGGGGATAAGTTATGCCCCTTTGATTAAAAAAGAAGATGGCTTTTTTACCTTTGAAGAGCCTGCGGAAAGGATTCTAAGAAAACTAAAGGCTTTTTCTCCCTGGCCAGGGCTCTATACCCATTATCATGGAAAGATATTAAAGGTGCATTCAGCTAAGAGCTATCCTTTAACAGAGGACAAACCCTCGGGAAAAATCCTTAAAATCAGTCCCGAGGGGATCCTTGTAGCAACCTCTCAAGGAGCAATTTTACTTGAGGAAGTCCAACTTGAAGGAAAAAAGAGAATCTCTGCCTACGAATTTGCCCTTGGACAAAGATTAAAAGCTGGAGACTCCTTAGCTCTATAAAAGTTCTTCCTTACTTTTAAGTTCAGGTATCTTCCCCTTGTGAAAGAGCTTAAGTAATGGAGAGGCAATAAAGATTGAACTATAGGTCCCTACAATAAATCCAAGGGTAAGAGCAAGAGCAAAATCTCTAATCACTATGCCTCCAAAAAGAAGAAGAGCTAAGGATCCAAAAAGAGTGGTCAAAGTTGTAATAATAGTTCTTGAGAACACCTCATTTAAACTTTTATTTATTAAGGTATCAAAGTCAGACTCCCCCTCCCCCCTCAATATAACCTCTCTAATTCGATCAAAAATAACCACCGTATCAGTTAGAGAATATCCCGCAATGGTTAAAAGAGCAGTTATAAAAAGGAGATTTATTTCAAGACCAAGGAGATAAAAGATAGCAAAGACTGCAATTACATCATGAAAGGTAGCAAGCCCTGCTGCCACTCCAAAATAAAAATTAAACCTGAAGCTAAGATATAAAATTATCCCTCCTACAGCCCCAAGAATAGCTAAAAGAGCTTTTTTTTGTAATTCTTGACTAATAACACCTCCTATCTCTTCCTTAGCAAGGACCTGAAACTTATAATCTGAAATCTTTAAACTCAGAGTCTGAAGAAGGCGATTGACCTCCTCGGTAAGACTCTCTTTTCCGCTTTTCATCTTTAACAGCAGCAGATTTTCGCCTTTAACATCTTGCAGGGTCACATCAGGAAAACCTGAATCCTTCAAAATTGAACGCACCTTATCCAGATCAGGGGTCTTATTTGTTTTGAGATAGAGAATAGTTCCTCCTGTAAAGTCTATACCCAAGTTAGCCTTACCCATAAGGCTCATCACAAAGCCTGTTAACCCGAGCAGTGTTAAGATTATAGAAAAAATGGCAAATAATTTTTTATAGCACATAAAATTAAAGTTTGGCTTTTCAAGCAGTCTTAAAAAGGAGATCTTCAGATCCCTACCTTTTTCATAGAGGATCTCGTAAAAGATTTTGGTAACAAAAATAGCTGTAAAAAGATTGACTAAAATTGAAATTGAGAGGGTTACTGCAAAGCCTCGAATAGGCCCTGTTCCAAAGAAAAAGAGGATAAGAGAAGTGAGAAGGACAGTAATATGGGCATCAAATATAGTCCAAAAAGCCTTAGAATAACCTTGAAAGACTGCTGAATAAGAAGTCCTGCCCAAGCGAAGCTCTTCCCTGATTCTTTCAAAGATAAGAACATTGGAATCTATTCCCATACCAATACTTAAAATGATACCTGCAATACCAGGAAGAGTAAGAGTGGCTTGAAAGGCTGAAAGTAGAGCCAATAAGTAATAAATATTTAAAAGAAGAGCTATAACTGCTATAAAACCAGAAAGTTTGTAATAAATAATGGCAAAAAGTATAACAAGACCTGCTCCTATCAAGCCTGCTTTAATACCCTTTTCAATAGAATCCTTTCCAAGCGAAGGCCCAATAGTTATATTTTGAAGAATCTTTACTGGAGCAGGAAGGGCACCCGCTCTAAGCACAACAGAAAGATCTTTAGCCTCCTCCATGGTGAAGGAGCCTGTAATCTGGGCCTCCCCCCCGGCAATCTTTTCCTTTATAACTGGTGCGGATCTTACCACATCGTCAAGAACTATAGCAAGCCTTTTCCCCACATGAGTTGAGGTTATAGCCTCAAAGATCTTGGCCCCTCTATCATTAAACTGAATCCACACATAGGGCTCATTAAAGTTTGGGTCAATCCGCACCTGTGCATCCTTTAGATAATCTCCTGTAAGAAGGGTCTCTCTCTTAAGAAGAATAGGGATCCTGAGAAGATTCCCACTTTCCCTGTCTTTTTGCACTTCAAAATAAAATTCTGTATCCGGAGGTAGATAAGGTCTTAAAAGGGTTCTCCACTCTTCAAGATTATTGATATCCTTTATCCGTCCCTCTTGAGTAAAAGTTGAGATAAGAGTATTTAAATCAATTCTTTTCATAGCTTCATCATCTACAAGTTTAAACTCAAGCTGGGCTGTTTGCCCAATTATTCGCATGGCCCTTTCAGGATCCTTAACCCCGGGAAGCTGGATAACCACCTTATCTGTTCCCTGTTTAGTTATAATAGGCTCAGCAACCCCAAACTGATCAATACGATTGCGCAAGACCTCAAGGAGCTGGTTCACAAGATTTTCTTTTACAAACTTTTCTCTTTCTGCAGAAAGGGCTATGTTTGCTACATAAACCGACCCTTCTCGCTTTTCACTCTCAAGGTATATCTCCTTAATACCTGGAAGAATCTCCCTTTTTAAAAGTTCAAGGTCTTCAGCCTTCTGAAGTTTAAGGGTTGCCATAAGCCTTCCATATTGAAGTTCATAGGTTATTCCCTTTCTCTCTATGGTCTGTTTAATATCATGCAGATAATTTTCAAACTGGTTTTGTAAAGCCTTTTCCAAATCTGGTTTTAAAACTAAATGAACTCCACCCTTGAGATCTAAGCCAAGCTTTAATTGTCCGCGATAAATGTATTTGGTAAACCAGCCTGGAAGATCAGGCACAAAGGTCGGCAAAAGAAGAATTCCTGCCAAAAGGGTAAGCAGAATAACTAAAAAAATCTTTAACTTGAGAGCTAATCTCATTTAAAACCTCCCCTATGGACAACTTAAAACATATTTAAAAAGAGCTAAATTTTCCTTCATTAAATCTGTAAAACTCCCAGGTCTATCATAATCCCCTGTCCAGACCTCTTTGACTTCAAGCCCCTCTTTTTCAAAAAGGGTTTTATATTTAATTAATTCTTTTTCTCCGAGTAAAATAGCTTTAGCTCCCCCTTTCTTTAATTTCAAAAGGAGTTCTTGTAATTTTTTAGGTGTAATCTCTCCATGGTGATGTCCCTTAATTAGGGGAATTTCTTTTATTCCTGTATCCCTAAAAAGAGGGCCAAAGACACTGTGGCCAAGAAGGTAAAATTCTTTCTTAGGACATTTATCCAGGGCTTTATATTGCTCTTCCAGGGTCTTTAAGTTTTTTTCAAAAATTTTTTGTCTTTCCACTATTTTTGGAAATTCCTGTCTCTTTTTAAAAGCAGGGTGATTAGTAAATTCCTTTAAAAAGGAATAAACTCTGTCAAAGTCAAACCAGAGATGGGGATTTGAAATCCTTTCCGAAGGTTTACCTAAGGCAATAATGCGTTCCTGAGATGTTAAATTATAAACTCGTTTAGCCCAGGGCTCTGTTCCTACAATAAATACAAATTCTGCCTTTTTAATGAGCTCTAAATCCTTTGGAGTAGGTTCAGCAAAGTGAAACTCTCCTCTTGGCGGTTGCAGGAGATAGCATTTCTCTTCAGGCCAAATCTCCTGTAAAATTTTAAAAAGCGGATACCCAGAAACTACACACCTCTGACCAAAGGCTATTTGAGGAAAAGAAAATAATATATATAAAAAAAATATTAAAAATACTTTTTTCATCTTTATAACTTTCCCTTTAAACCCATCTTGCATAATGTTGCACCTCCTCTCCTAATAGTTTTTTTCATCTTTGTAACTTTCCCTTCTAAACCTTTCTCCCCAATTTTACTAAGATTTTTTCCTATTACAAGAAGAGGTGGGCATCAATATCCTTTTAGACTTAAATCTGCCTCTTCGGATATATTCATCTTTTTCAACTCCCCTTCATACAATACCTTTTGAACCAAGACAGCATAAGTTCAGATCCTTACAAGAAAAAGGAAGGGTGGTAAAAAAGCCCCATGTAGGGGTTTAAAATTTTAAACCCCTGCTTAAGATTTTGCAAATTTTTATCCTTTCTTTCCGAAGGAGAATGGGTATGTAGAGAGATTTTATTTGTGTTAAGCCCTAAGAAAAAATCCTATAAAGTCTCAAAAGATATGGACGCAAACACTATCTTGACTTTTTTTATAAATTAGATAAGCTCTTTATAAAATGAAGCGGATAAGGGTATTAATTTCTGGAAGGGTTCAGGGGGTCTTTTTTAGGGCCTATACAAAAGAAGAGGCAGAAAGGCTTGGGCTTAAAGGCTGGGTTAGAAATCTTCCCGATGGCAGGGTTGAAGCCCTCTTTGAAGGTGAAGAAAAAGCAGTTGCTGAAATGCTTAAATGGTGTCACCGAGGCTCTCCTGCCTCAGTGGTAACCAAGGTTGAAACCTTTGAAGAACATTATACAGGAGAATTTAAAGACTTTAAAATAAGGTATTGATCCATGCTAAACCCAGAGCGATTAATCCTTGAATTTAAAACCCTCCTTGGAATTGAGAGCCCTTCTCAAAAAGAAGCTAAACTTGCTTATTATCTTGCAGACCTTTTTGAAGCCTTAGGCTATCCAGTCTTTTTTGATAAATCTGGCGAGGCAACAGGCTCAAATGTAGGAAATCTCATTTTAAAAATTTCCGGCACTATACAAGCACCTCCTCTCTTACTCTGTGCGCACCTTGATACAGTAGGTCCCTGTGAAGGAATAGAAGTAATTGAAGAAAACGGAATTCTAAAAAGTAACGGAAAAACAATCCTCGGGGCTGATGACAAAGCAGGGATCGCTATCCTCATTGAACTTGCAAGAATTCTGAAAGAAAATCCCTTTCCTCATCCACCTCTTGAGCTTATTTTCACCACAACGGAAGAGATAGGGCTTCTTGGAGCTAAAAATCTGGATTACAAGCATATAGAATCACGCTATGGCCTTGTGCTTGATGCAGAAAATCCTGAAGAGGTTATCCATGCAGCTCCTTCCTCTTATCAATTTCACCTTAAGGTTTATGGCAAATCAGCTCATGCAGGCATTGAACCTGAAAAGGGAATTAATGCAATCAAGCTTCTTGCCCAGATTGTTTCAGGGCTTCCCTCAGGACGCATAGATGATGAAACCACGATGAATATTGGTAAGATTAACGGAGGTAAATATGTTAATGTAGTTCCTGATCTTGCCTTTGTAGAGGGAGAGATGAGAAGCCACAAGGAGGAAAAACTTGAGACTCTTATGAGTGAAGTGCGCAGATCTGTGGAAGAGGTTTTTGCAAACTACCCTCATAAAATAGATAATCTTCCTTCCTTTAAGCTTGATTTTCACAGGGTCTTTAAGGCCTTTTATATATCCGAGAAAGACCCGCTTGTTCAACTTGTTAAGCAAGCAGGGGAGAAAGTAGGGCTCAATATAAGCCTCAGGAAAAAAGAAGGTGGATCTGATGCCAATGTCTTCAATGAAAAAGGGATAAAAACCCTTATTATTGGGACAGGCATGCAAAAGGTGCATACCACCGAAGAATTTATAAAGACTTCAGACCTCATTAAATCAGCAAAACTTGTTCTTGAAGTGGTAAAACTTGCTGGAAAAAATCCTTTCTCAAGGGCTTAATTTCCTTTTTCCATCCCTGTGCTTAGAGTGTAGATCCCCTCTTGCTCCTCAAGAAAGTCTATTTTGTGAGAGCTGTCTCCTAAGGCTTCCCTTAGCTAAAAGCTATTGCCAGAGATGCGGAACTCTCCTTTCTGAGGAACTTCTTAATTATTATCCAAAAGAAAAATTGAATTACTGCTCCAAATGTCTAAAAAATCCTCCACCCTATGATAATGTTTATATTGCCTTTCTTTACCAAGACCCTATAAAAACTCTGCTTCATAAAGCTAAGTTTGGAGAAAATTTTGTTATAGCCTATCAGTTAGGAAGACTTATGCAGAAAATAATAGATCTCCCTGTTAAACTTTATGATTTTGTTTTACCTGTTCCTCTCTCCTTTAAGAGACTTCAAGAACGGGGCTATAACCAGAGTCTCCTAATCCTCTGGGGTTACTTAGGGATAAAAAAGCCTTTAAATATCCTTCAGAGAATAAAACATAGCAGGCCACAGAGTGATCTTTCCGGGAAAGAGAGAATTGAAAATGTAAAAGGAGTCTTTAAAGCAAAAGAGGAGTTTCAAAATAAAAGAGTTCTTCTTTTGGATGATGTGATGACAACAGGTGCCACTTTGAGAGAGGCAAGTAAGGAGCTTAAAAAAGCTGGAGCCCAAAAGGTTGATTTACTAATCCTTGCCAGAGCTTAAAATTTAATCTTGACTTTTTTTCGTGTTTTTAAATAATATATTTAAAATCCTTAGAAGGAGGTGTTTTATGGTAGAAATCAAAAAAATTTTGCTTCCTGTTGATTTTTCCGATGTTGCCCCAGTAGTAGCTAAATGGGCTAAAGATTTTGCTAAACAACTTAAGGCCAAGATTATTCTTGCCTATATTCTTGAAGACCTTACTGCCTATGAAGGGATTTATGTAGATATTAAGACCCTTACCGAGCTTGAAAATACCCTTTATGAGGGAGCTAAGAAATCCATGGAGGACTTTTTAAAGGAAAACTTTTCTGATTTTCCAGAGGTAGAGCCTGTTATTGAGAAAGGAGATGTAGTTGAAACCCTAATTAACCTTGCTAAGGAAAAGGGAGCTGATTTAATTATTATGGGAACTCACGGAAGAAAAGGGCTTGATAAAATTCTTTTTGGAAGCGTAGCTGAGGGAGTGGTCAAAAACTCCCCTATTCCCGTTATTACTATAAACCCATATAGAGCCGGCCTTCTTACCGTTGAAGAGCCTGCCCTTGAACCTGAAATAGCTTAAGCCCTTACTTTAATTTAGAAAGCTTTTCCTTCGCCTCTTTTGCCTCTTTTGTGCCGGGATAGAGCTGTATAATTTTCTTATAAAGTATTTCAGCTGCCTTTTTATCTTTTAATGCTACAAAGGACTCAGCTTGCCTGAGCATGGCTTTTGGCTTGAGAGGATTTGCTCCAGGCATCTCAATAAGCTTTTGATATTCAAGGATTGCTGCCTCATATTCCTTTTCTTTGAAATAGGTCTCTCCTATATAAAAATAGGTTTGCCCTATCCACTTGCCCTTGGGAAATCTTCGCAAATATTCATTCCAAAGACTCCTTGCTCCTTTGAGGTCTCCCTTTTCATAAAGGGAATAGGCCTTTTGATAAAGGTCTTCCTCTTTAAGGGGAGGCTGTGAGGATATAGTTTTATTATCACCGGTCTGGTTGGAAGGTGTCTTTTCAACAGAAGGAGATGGATGCGATAGGGTTGCATTTTGGGGCTGATTTGTCTGATTTAATAGAGCCTGAGGCTGAGTTACATTGGAAAAACTGGTCTGTTTCTTTTCAAATTCCTTCATTTTTAGCTCCAGGGCCTCAAGACGGGTTAAAAGGTCCTCTAAATTTTTTCTCTGGGTTTTGCTCTCAGCCTCTTTTTGAAACTGGAATTCTTCAACCTTTGTCTGCAGTGCTGTGAGATCTCTTTTGGTATCCTCTAAATCGGAAAGAACCTTACTCTGCGCCTCTAAAAACCTTTGAGAAAATTCCTGAGAAAGCCTCTTTTCAAGTTTATCCATCCGCTCTTCAATTTCTGCCATCCTCTTTTCTTGGGTCTGGGACCTGGTCTCAAGATTTAAAACTTTTATCTTTAAAGTTGAAACCTCATCATCCTGCATGGCTACACACCCTGAAAGGGCAAAAAGGGCGCTTATCAAAAAATAAAATTTTTTCATCATCCCCTCCTTTAAATGTCTTTTAACTAAACAAATTTACCCTCTCTCAAATAGGTGTCAACATGAGAAGTTAAATCCATAGGTAAATCTCCCCGGTTAAAATCAATTTTATCCTCTGCAATATACTTTAATGTATAGACAATAAGGGGAAGCTCCCTTTTAACCCCTTCTTCTCTTATTTTAATAAATAACCTATTTTTTTCTCCCTCTCGCTCTTTCAATCCTTTGAGATGAAACTTCAGTAGGAGATTTTCCGCCTCTTCCCAGAGGAGCGTAAATTCAGCAGTTCTTACAGAAAATCTTACGAAAGTAAGCGGAGGGCCCTCATCAAGTTCTGCGGTTGCTCGATGAATCATAACCCCGGTTTCACAGGCTCTGGCACTAATAAGTTGCCAGATGACCTCCTGCCAGGTTCCCTTAGGGCCTCCCGGAAGAGCGGGATGAAGATTCAAAAGAGGGAGAGCCTCACAAAACTCTTTTGACACAACCCACATATATCCAGCAAGCATTCCAAAATCTACTTCTTCAGGAAGTCTTTTTAAAACCTCCTCGTGATATTGTCTTCTCCAGGTCTCAATGTCTCTCTTCCTTAGCTCAGGATTAAATCTAAGGGCTGAAAAAGTAAGCACAGGTAAATCCATCTCCCCTTTGACAAATTCTATAAAGCTTTTAGTAATTTCTGATTCATCAAGTTCTCTACTCACAAAAACATAGGGTATTTTAAGATTTAGAAAGCCCCTTTTAATCTGATCATAAACAATTTTCAAAAGCTCGAGAGCTGCTTCATCTCGTGCAGTAGTGAACCAGCCTATCTTTTTGAACCCTTTCATAAAGCTATCACCTCCTCTACATGGCCAAACCCCCAGGGTTTGGGAATAAAATGCTCAAAATATTCATAAAGGGCGAAGCGATCCGTCATCCCGGAGAGATAATCAGCAATCAAACGGGTTTCATCTTCCTCGGGAAAGAGCTCCTTGGCCTTGACCAAATACTCAATCCTTTCAAAATTTTTAAAGTAAAACTCAAAGAGAGAATATAGGATCCTTTTAGCCTTATCAAACTCTCTTCTGACAAAAGGGGAAAAATAGACTTTTTCAAAGAGAAAATTCCTTAGAGTCTCAAGAGCAGATAACTTCTTGGGTTCCATGCAAATTTTTTTATATTCTGCAGACCTTGTTGTCCAAAGGATACTTTTGATCAGGGTATCAATCCTTTGGGCATGGGTTTTCCCAAGCTCTTTCAACACTATCTCTGGTAGATCCTCGGTTTTAATTATGCCTGCCCTAATGGCATCATCTACATCGTGATTCACATAGGCAATGACATCAGAAAATCTAACCACCTGAGTCTCAAGGGAGACCTCTTCATGGGAACTGATTGAAATAGGTCCTTTGCCTTTAGAGTGTTTAAGAATCCCCATTCTAACCTCATAGGTGAGATTAAGCCCCAATCCATCCTTTTCAAGATAATCAACCACCCTTAAGGACTGTTCATAATGCCTGAAGCCTCCTTCTAAGATCTCATTTAAGACCTCCTCTCCTGCATGCCCAAAAGGGGTATGTCCAAGGTCATGTCCCAGGGCAATCGCCTCTGTCAAAGGAACATTTAATCTCAAAGCACATGCAATAGTTCTTGCAATCTGTGCCACCTCAAGGGTATGAGTAAGTCTGGTTCTATAATGATCCCCCTTAGGAGCTAAGAAAACCTGGGTCTTATGTTTTAAACGTCTGAAAGCCTTGGAATGAATAATGCGATCTCTATCCCTTTCAAAGGCAGTGCGAACTTCACATTCAGGTTCAAAAATTCTCCTTCCGCGAGAAAACTTGCTCTTTGTGGCTTTAGGGCATAAAAAGACAAGTTCTTCTTTTTCCTTTTCCTCTCGCAGATTAAGACTTAGCATCTTCCACCCTTATCTCAAGCCTCTGGGAAAAGTTATTAATAAAAGGTGTGCCAACTATCAATTTTACTTTTTCATCTGCTATCTGATTAAAATAAAGGGCATAGAGCTCCTTTAGACCATCTCTCAAAAGATATTTGGTGTGTTTCTCTTTCAGGATGATTACCTCTTTCACTTCAAAGTCCTTGACAAGAAGCAGAGGGGGCTCGTGGGACATACCATAGGGAGGTAGAGCCTGAAAGGCAAGAAGATTGTCTTCAAAAAGTAGCTCTGATATCCTTGTTTCTCCATCCACATATTGGTAATCCAATGATTCAAAGGATAAATTCAGCTCTTTCAGATAACCCTTAAGTCTGGGTAAATTTTCTCTGGTGATTTGAAAACCAAAGGCCCTTTTATGTCCCCCAAGCTCTAAAAAAAGATCCTTACAGGGCAAAAGGGCCTCAAGGAGATTAACCTCCTCAGGAGCCCTTCCTGAACCAAAGCCCACTCCATTGTCAAAACTGATAATTAGAGCAGGCTTCCCGATTTTATTTTTAACTCGGTTAGCCAAAAGGCCAAGGATTCCCTTAGGAATATTTTCAAATATGCCAATATAAATTGGGCTGTCCTTTTCCTCTGAAAGATTCTTTTCTAAGGTCTCCCAGAGAGAGAGCTCAAGGGTTTGCCTCTCCTCGTGAAGCTCCTGTAAACCCTGTAAGTAAAGATCAAGATTTCCTGTTCTTCCCGCCTTGAGAAACTCAAAGAAAAGTTCAGGCCTTCCCATTCTTCCACAGGCATTTATCCTTGGAATAACCCTAAAGTGCAGATCCTCTTCAGAGATAGGAAAGCGAAAATTCAAATGATCAAAAAGGGCTTTCAAAGAAGGATGAGTTGGTTCCCTGAGATCACGAAAACCAAAATAGGTAATAAGCCGATTCTCCCCCCAAAGGGGCACCATATCCGCAAGGGTTGCTAAGGTGACAAGTTCAAGATATTTTCTGAGCTGAGGAGGGGGACACTGAGAAAAGAAGCCCTCTTCATATAGGTAACTTCTTAAGGCTCTCAAAAGGGTAAAAACAACCCCAGCCCCACAGAGGTGGTAAAAAGGAGAATGAGAAGGGGTAAATTTTCCAGAAACTACAATACAATCCGGTTTTCTAAGTACCTCATGATGATCAGTAATAATTACATCCAGACCAAAAGCCTTGGCGGCATTCACTGTCTCAGTTGCAGATATCCCCACATCTACTGTTATAACAAGACTTACCCCCTTTTCCTTGAAAAAAGACAGATACTTACCATGAAAGCCATAACCTTCTAAATTCTTGTCGGGAATAATAACTACTGGCTCCTTTCCTGAAACCTCTCTAATAAAATCAAATAAAACATAACTCCCAATAATGCCATCTGCATCTGAATCCCCATAGATCCCGATTATCTCTTTATTTTTCAGAGCCTGAGCAATCCTTTGAACCGCAAGGCTCATCTCAGGAACATCAAAGGGGTTAGCAAAGTCAGTTATCTGAGGGAAAAGAAAGGTATAAGCTGAGCTTACCTCTTGAAAACCTTTATTAATAAGAATCTGTGAAATTAGCGGAGTAAAAGCACCTTCTCTTAAAAAATTATAAAGTATTTCCTTAGGAGGAAGCTTCTGAACCCAGAGTTTTGACTCCTTCATGTAATTTTCTATTCTAACATATTGCAAAAAAAAGGAAATATGCTAAAAAACCTGTAAAGTCAAATATAAATATTAAAAAATTAATAATTGAAGAAAAATACCTGATGCAAAGGGAGGACAAATTGGGGAATAAAGTTCCACTTAGAGTAGTTGTGACAGGAGGAGCAGGATACATTGGCTCTCATGTGGTAAAGATGCTTGTAAAAAGTGGTCTTGAGGTCTTAATTCTTGATAACCTTAGCACCACTTCAGGCGAAAACTTACGCTTTGGTAAATTTGAAAAGGTAGATCTGGGAAAAGAGGAAAGGATTTTTCAAATCTTTAGTTCTTATAAACCTCAGGCAGTTATGCACTTTGCAGCCTATATTGTAGTTCCCGAAAGTATAGAGAAGCCCTTCAAATATTACTATAATAATGTGGGGAATACCCTTAGACTGCTTTCAGCTATGCAAAGGGCTCAAGTAAAAAACTTTATTTTTTCATCCTCAGCAGCTGTTTATGGAATACCCAAGGAGGTCCCTGTAAAAGAGGAGGCTGATTTGAATCCCATAAGCCCCTATGGAGAGAGCAAGGCTATGGTTGAAAAGATCCTCAAGGATATGGCTATGGCAAAGGAAATTAATTATATCTCTCTCAGGTATTTTAATGTGGCTGGAGCTGACCCTGAAGGAGAACTTGGGCCTTCTTACAATCAACCTACCCATCTCATTTTAAGGGCCTTAAAAACAGCTAAAGGAGAGCTTCCCTACCTTGAAATCTATGGAACTGATTATCCCACTCCCGATGGGACTTGTATAAGGGATTATATCCATGTTATGGACCTTGCCAAAGCTCATCTTTTAGCACTGGACTATCTCCTATCAAAGGGTGAATCCTTAGTTTTAAACTGTGGATATGGGAAAGGGTATTCAGTAAGGGAGGTAATAAATACCGCTCAAAAGGTCACAGCTATAAACTTTGAAGTGCGAGAGACAAAGAGAAGGCCTGGAGATCCTCCAGTGCTTATTGCTGATAATACCAGAATCTGTAAAATTCTAAATTTCCAGCCTGAATATGATGACCTTGAGCTAATCATAAAACATACCTGGGCTTGGGAACAGAAAAAGAGATAGGAGGAGAAGCCTATGGAAAGGGTAAAGATTGCTATTATTGGAGCAGGGCCTGCGGGAATTGCCTGTGGAATTGAGGCTAAGGAGGCTGGCCTTGAGCCAGTTGTAATCCTTGAGAAGGCCCCTCATGTTTGTGACACCATTGAGAGGCTATACAGGCCCAACAAAAGAGTTGATGCGGTCTATCGTGGGGTTGAAGTTGAACCCCTTGGTATTTGCCGTTTTGAAACCGAAAGCAAAGAGGCCTTTTTAGAAAGAATTAAGAGCTGGCTTGAAAAATATAAGCTTGATATTCGTTTAAACAGCGAGGTCAATTACATCAAAAAAACCCCTGAAGGATATGAAGTAACTATCAAAGGAGAACCCCAGTTTTTGGCTGAATTTGTAATAATCGCCATAGGGATTTTTGGCCAGCCCAAGAAACCAGATTATCCTATTCCTAAGGAAGTAAAAGATAGGGTTTTCTTTGAACCTCCCAATATCTGTCCAGCTGGTGGCAAAGTTTTAGTCGTAGGAGGAGGGGATACGGCTGCTGAGGTTGCTTCCTTTCTCTGTCCCAAATGCGAGGTCTATCTTTCCTACAGAAGACCTCAGTTTTTCCGCATAAACCCTGTTAATTTAAAGATTCTTGAGGAAAAAGTAGCAGAAGGCAAAGTTAAACTTCTTTTAGGAACGGACATAGAAAAAGTAACTGCTGAGGATGGATTGGTGAGGGTTCATTTTAAAGATGGAAAATCTGATATTTATGATTATGTCTATTACTGCTTAGGTGGAAGCACCCCTAAGGGTTTTCTAAAATATATTGGGATTGATTTTGATCTTGAGGACCGTCCCAAAGTTGATGAACATTTTGAAACCAATCTTCCCGGGGTATTTCTTGCTGGAGATATCGGTGTTCCTAAGGGGAGTATTCAGCTTGCATTTAATACCGCTCACATTATAATAAAACGCATTAAAGAAAAATCCAAAAAATAAATATGGATAGAAAAAGAGAGACCTGGGCAACCAAAGCTGGGCTTATTTTAGCAGCTGCAGGGAATGCGGTTGGGTTAGGTAATCTTCTTCGTTTTCCATCCAAAGCGGCTCTTTATGGAGGAGGAGCTTTTATGCTCCCCTACTTTATTTCCTTACTCCTTCTCGGGCTTCCTGTAATGCTAATTGAATGGGTTATTGGAAGATATGCTGGTAAAAGAGGCCATGGGTCCATGACAGGCATCCTGGGTCTTTTTTTTGGACATGCATCCTGGGCAAGGGCTATTGGTTCCCTTGGAGTGGCTATCCCAATTTTGATTGTCATGTATTACATCTGGATTGAATCCTGGACCCTTGGCTTTGCCTTCTTATCCCTTTTTGGGGCTATGCCTGAGCCAGTTATAACCTCTGATCCTCATCAAGCTATGGAACCCTTTGTAACCTTTTTTAAAACCTATACAGCTCCCTCCTTTACTGCAGGTGTCTTTCTCTGGATTACCCTTGTCTTAAACTGGATTATCCTCCAAAGAGGAGTTGTTAAAGGCATAGAGATAACAGCCAAAATTGGTATGCCTGCTCTTATCTTTATGGGCCTTCTGCTCGGGGTTATCTCCCTTTCTACCAATAACTGGATAGGGATTGAGGGTCTTAAGTTTATTTATAATCTCAATCTTTCAGGATTAAAGGATCCTATGACCTGGATTGAGGCCTCGGGGCAGATCTTTTTCACCCTCTCCCTTGGTATGGGAGCTATTGCAACCTATGCCAGCTATGTGAAACCTAAGGAGGATGTTATTAAAGCTGGTCTGTGGACAGCAGGAATAAATGAATTTGTAGAGGTTATAATTGGTGCAAGTATTGCTATACCAGCTGCCTTTGCAATGTTTGGCGCCTTAGCTATACCTGAACTTGCCAAAGAAGGCACCTTTCGCCTTGGCTTTATGACCATGCCTGCTATACTTATGAGTCTTCCTCTGGGAAAATTGCTTGCCTTTGTCTGGTTTATTTTGCTTTTTATAGCAGCTCTGACTTCCTCTCTTGCCCTGACTCAGCCTTTAGTAGCCCTTTTTGAAGATGAAATGAAATGGAGCCACACTCGTGCAGTAACCTTTAGCATGCTCCTTGTAGTATTAGGAGCCCATTTATGTGCTTATATACCTAATTTTCTGGATGAACTTGATTTCTGGGCTGGAGCTGTCTTCCTCCTGCTTTTTGCCCTGATAGAAATCATTGTTTTCATCTGGGTATTTGGAGTAGAAAATTTTTATCGGGAATTAACCCTTGATACATCCATTAAACTTCCTAAAAGTTTTGTTTATTTTACAGGGACAATTTCACCTCTTTTTATCTTTTTTATTGGTTATTTTTGGTTTAGTGAAAAACTATTAGATGTTCTTAAAGAACCGGATCCCTACAAATGGCTGGCAAGAATTTTTATTCTCCTCTTCATCGTCTTTTTAGCAGTTATTGCTGTGATAAGTCGTAAAAGGGTCCTTGAAGGTCCAAGGATTTAGGATTAGAATTTTAGTAGCAAGTGCCGGCGTAGCTCAGCGGCAGAGCAGTGGATTCGTAATCCACAGGTCGTGGGTTCAATCCCCACCGCCGGCTTGAATAAAAAACTCTTTATCATAAGTTCACATCCTTACTATAAAAAGGAAGGGCGGGAAAGGGTAAAAGGAAGGATTTACACCCTCTATCCAAGGAAGGCTTTACAAGTTAATAATAAAAGGAAATACAGATTTATCTCCCAGAAGAGGTAGCTGTAAATCTCAAGATAGGGACAATTTAGTGGATTTTTCAAAAAATCTGTTTATAATTATTAAAATCCCCATGATAAAAAGGCTAACCATCTTTTCAGGCACATTTTTGGACATCTTGAAACTAAGGAAGAGGTAAAGGCTTACTTGGTCTTTCTTGGCATTGGCCTTGCTCAAATGGCATTACTTTGGGGAGCTGATCACATCCACGGAACATTCATTGAAGAAAAAATAAGTGAAGCTATGATTGGAGAACCTGTTAAAAAATTCCCACCCGAAGAAATTGAAAGATTGATAAAAGAAATTGGTGGGGAACTAGTTTTAATATGACTTTTTCTGAAAGGCCTCTCATTTCTATAATAACTCCAACCTATAATCGTCTTTCTTTATTGAAAGAAACTTTGAACTCATTATTATCACAGGCTAAAAATAAACCTGTTGAAATAATAGTTGTTGACGATGGTTCAAATGATGGAACTTGGAAATATCTCAAAGAGTTAGAAAAGGCTGCTCCAAATATAGAAGCAGTTAGACACGAAAAAAACCTGGGTGTTTCCTCAGCAAGAAACAAAGGTTTAAAATATGCTAAAGGAGATTATATCTTCTTTCTTGACTCAGATGATTTATTAATTTCTGGAGGACTCGAAAAACTTATCCAACATGTAGCAAGGAATCTTTATGAAGTTTATTTATTCAACACTTTCCGAGAGAAAAAAGGAAAAAGGAAATTTAAAAAGTTTCCAGAGGAAAATCTGCCGGTCAGGCGCCTGAAAATCTTTCTTGAAGGAACTTATTCTGAGGGTCTTTATCTTGTTAAAAGAAAAATTACCCTACTTTATACCTTCCCAGAAGATTTAAAAGTTCGGGAGGACTTTGTGATTAAGGCCAAGTGGTTAACCCTGCATAAGATAAAAATTGTCAATGAACCCATTGCTCTTATTAGAGATCACCCTAATCGCTTGAGATATCTAATTAATTTCTACATAGAAAAATCTTTATCCTCAATTGATTATCTTTTTAAAGATTTACCATCTAACTTTCAACATCTTTACCCTTATGCCTTATATCTTACCTATCTTGAATTGGCCAAAAAGGCCTATTTATTTGGGAATAAAGAACTTGCATTAACTTATTTAAGGGAAGCAAGAAAAAGCTATCACAGTAGCATATTTAACTTTAAATATTAAAAATTTTTGGTAAAATTAGTATTTTAGATTATGGCTGAAACTAAAGTGATTTACATTGCTGGAGCTGGAAGATCAGGATCAACCCTTCTTGATGCCATTCTTGGAGAAATAGATGATGCTTTTTCTTTAGGTGAGGCAAGATTGCTCTGGAAGCATCTTTTACGCTATGAAAAACCTTTGTGTTCTTGTGGTGAAGCTATAGATGATTGCCCCTTTTGGAAGCAGGTTCTATTAAAATTATTTAATAATTCTTTACCGAGCAAAGATAAATTAGAAAAACTCTATTATCTTCAAAAAATTGTTGAAAATATTCCTATTTTAAATTATTATAAACGAAACAAATATCTTTTACAAAATAAAAATGAATTAAAAAAGTATTCAGATTTCATCTTGAATTTCTATAAAACTGTGGCTGAAATATCAGGTTGCAAAATCCTTATTGATTCATCAAAATTACCACATTATTTATATGTTTTAAAAGATTTACCTATAGAGCTTTATATCATTCATCTGGTAAGGGATCCAAGGGGAGTTGCATATTCATGGACTAAAGAAAAATATCATCCTGCACTGAGATCTTATATGAAAAGATATCACCCTTTTACTTCAGCAAGATTATGGAATATTTATAATTTAGGGATCTTAAATTTCAAACATAAAAATTATCATTTAATAAAATATGAAGATTTAACTAATAATATACAAGCCTCCTTAACATGTTTAACACACGCTTTTAATTTTAAACCTTTTTTCAATTTTGAAAAAAAAATATTTTTATTCAAAAAAAAGCATCTTGTAGGTGGTAATCCAGTAAAGCTATCCTTTAAAAAAGAAATTTACATTAAAAAAGATATTGATTGGCATAAAAAATTACCTCTTAAATATAAATTTCTTGTTACTCTCCTAACTTTCCCATTACTTAAAAAATTTAAATATCCTATTTTCAAGCATGAAAAATAATTAAATATGAAAAAAAATAAATTAGTATTTTGGCATAAAACTGAAGTCACTCGTGAAATGAGGGAAAATCTAAACGGACATCGTTCTCTTGTCATTTGGTTTACTGGCCTCCCGAGTTCTGGGAAATCAACTATAGCCCATCAATTAGAACTCAAATTATATGATCTAAAAGTTAAAACTATTACTCTGGACGGAGATAATATCCGGCATGGATTATGTTCTGACCTTGGTTTTTCACCAGAAGATAGAAGTGAAAATATCCGGCGCATAGGCGAAGTTATTAAGCTATTGCTATCTGCAGGGCTTGTAGTGCTTTGCGCGTTTGTGTCTCCTTTTAGAAGGGATCGACAATATCTCAGGAATTTATTGGGCAAGGATTTTATTGAAATCTACTGTCGCTGCCCAATTGAAATTTGTGCCCAAAGAGATCCAAAAGGCTTATATAAAGAAGCTTTTAAAGGATTAATTCCTGAGTATACTGGAGTTTCAGCACCTTATGAAGAGCCTGAAAATCCTGACCTTATCATTGATACCCATCTCATAACTGTTGAAGAGTCAGTCAATCTTTTATTAAAGTATATTCTGCCTAAAATTTTTAATCATGGAATACAGAAAATTTGATTTTTTTGAAAAAAGAGAGAGAATTATCTGAAATTCCAGGGGGTGGGGCCGAGGTTTTTTCTGAAAGAATTAGAAAAAAACTTTATCAAGGTAAAATAAGTGCAGAAAGATGGATTGAGATTGCTAAAACTGCCCATAAACTCGGAATAAAAACCAATGCCACTCTCCTTTTTGGGCACATTGAAACTGAGGAAGAAGTAGTGGATCATCTTTTGAAACTTAGAGAAATTCAAGAAGAAACAGGGGGTTTTTCAGCCTTTGTTCCCCTTCCCTTTATCCCGGAAAATACAAAGCTTTCCTATTTAAGACCTCCTTCTGCTCAAAAAATACTCAAAACCATCGCCCTATCAAGAATTGTGCTTGATAATTTTTCCCATATTAAGGCTCACTGGGTCTTTCTTGGCATTGGCCTTGCTCAAATGGCGCTACTTTGGGGAGCTGATCACATTCACGGAACTGTCATTGAAGAAAAAATAAGTGAAGCTATGATTGGAGAACCTGTTAAAAAATTCCCACCTGAAGAAATTGAAAAACTTATCTCAGAAATTGGAGGAATATCTGTTTTACTATGAATACCTTAGAATCACCCCTTCTTTCTATAATAATACCTACTTATAACCGCCTCACCCTCTTAAAGGATACTCTTAATTCGGTTTGGTCACAGGTTAATTCCAAATCTATTGAAATAATTGTGGTTGATGATGGCTCAGAGGATGGAACCTGGGAATTTTTAAAGGAGGTCTCTCAAAATCATTCTGAAGTTAAGATACATAGACATTCCCAAAATCTTGGAGTCTCTCAAGCAAGAAATAGTGGGTTAAACCTTGCTAAAGGCCAGTATATCTTTTTCCTTGATTCCGATGACATCCTTCTTAATGGAGCTCTTGAAAAAATTAAATATTTAATTTCTCAAAAGAGGCCTGAAGTCTTAATTTTAAATACTTTTAGAGAAAAGGGGGGAAAACTTAAATTTAAGGCCTTTCCTCTGGAAGAGAATCCTTTAAAAAAATTTAAAGCCTATCTTGAAGGAGCTTATTCTGAAGCCTTATATGTGGTAAAAAGAGAAGTAGCTTATAGATACCCCTTTCACCCGGGGCTAAGAGTAAGAGAAGATTTTTCAGTAAAAGCCAAATGGCTTATTTTTCATAACCCCTTAATAATAAATGAAGCTTTTGGCATCATCAGGGAACACCCCCAAAGACTTAGACATTCTGATGCAAATTATTTTTCCTCTCTCAAAGAATCAGTAGAGCTTCTCTTTCAAGATTTACCTGAAGAATTTCAACCTTTAAAGCCCTATGCCCTTTTTCTTGCTTACATAGAGGGCACAAAAAGGGCTTATAGACAAAAAAATTTTCCTTTAGCCAAAAACTTTCTTAAAGAAGCAGAAAAAATCTACCCCTCTGGTAAAAGGAAAAAAGCCCTTCTTAAACTCAAGACAAAAATCTTTTTAAAAAGTCTTTTCCATGGTTTGGGAAGAAAAGATTAAAGAAATTTCTCTTAAAGATTTGAAATCTCCCTTTTTTGTTCATCAAAAAAGATATCGGAAAATAACTGGATATGAATATGAGGGTATGAAGTTTTATCTAAAGGAGTATTTTGATAATTTTGATGAAGTGAAAAGGGAGTGGGAAAATTTGAAGTTTCTTTATGAAAAGGGATTTCCTGTTCCAAAACCCCTCTTTATAAAAGAAGAAAAAGAAAAAATAGTTATCGGCATGGAGGCCTTAAGGGGAACTCCTCTTTCAGAAATCCTAAAAAAATCAGACTCAGAAGATAAATATTTAAAAGCTCTTTCTTTACTTCTTGGAAAACTTCATAAAGAAAATCTTTTTCATCAGGATTGTTATCTCAATCATTTTTACTGGGATGAAGAAACAAAGAGGCTTTCCTTTCTTGATGTGGCAAGAATAAAAAATACTAAGGTCTTTTCCTTCTATTATCAAGTGAAGGATCTGGCTCAACTTGGTTATTCCTTTGAAGAATATCTGGGAGAAAAAGGCCCTCATTATTTTCAAAACTTTCTAAAATTTTACGAAGAGTTAACAGGAAGATTATCTCCTTTACAGAAAATTCTTTTGAAATTTAAAATCTCTCGCATCCGCTTTCGCACCTTAAAAAGAAAAAATGAAGGAAAACCCCTATAACTTCTCCTTTGCCATGATGGAGACAAAGAATTCAATAAAAATAATAGAAAAAAAAGACCTGCCTCTTACTATAAAAGGTCCCATAACCGCAGGATATCCCATATATTTTTACTATCTTCAAGAAAAGGAGCTTCTTCTTTTAGGAGAGTATCCTAAGGATATTCTCTCCCACCCCTTTGTTTCTAAACCTTTAAAAATTTCACCCCTTGGCCTTACTTTCTTTCTCCAGTATGGCTTTATTCCCTCTCCCTTTACCATATTTGAAAACCTTTATGTTCTCTCCTTAGGCGATAGGGTTGAGATTTACGAAGGAGAAAGAGGTCTTCTCCTTGAGTTTAAACATGAATTTCCTTATTTTAACCAAAAAAGAGAAAAAAATTTAAAACCAGATAAAAATTATTTATTAAACCTAATTATTGAGGCGATTTTTAAAAGATGGGATAAAGGAAGTCCCCTTTTTCTTTTTCAAAGTCTTGGTAAAGATAGTAACACTATAGCTCTTGCTCTTTCTGAGGCAGGCCTTCAAGAAAAAGCCATCTTTGGCACTCTTGCAACTGAAGATAGAAAAGACGAAAGTAAGATTGCAGAAAAACTTGCTAAAAAACTCGGATTTAGACATATAAAATTACCAGTTCCTGAAAAGCCTGAACTTAAACATATAGAAATTTTACAGAAATATTTTGCAAACATTACACTTCCCTGTGGAGATGGAGTCTCACTTGCTTATCCTCTTTATACCCTGACATATGACTTTTCAGGTCACACTATCCTTGATGGATCAGGAAATGATGTCTACTTTGGTCATGTCCCCAGAAAGGTTGAATATACACGCCAAAATCTATATACGGTTTTATCCCTTTTAAAACCCCTTTCCGAGCGCCTTCCCTCAGGGAATCCCCTCCAAAAACTCTCTCTTTATCGGAGTGAATATCCCTTTTATCACCTTCTTGGTTTTACTTTTAGAGATTGTAAAAAAATTTATCCAGAGGCTGAAAGAGTTTATCCCATATTTAAGAACTGGGAAAAAGACCGTAAAAACTGGGATTATTTTGACTTAAAAGCCGATCTCTGGGGGACTCACGCTGAACTCTCCCTTGTTACCCAAAAAGTGCGAAATTTTGCCGAAGCCTATCAATTAAATTTTATCTTCCCCTGGGGTGATGAAGAATTAGCAAAATATGTAGGAAGCCTCCCAGAAAAATATCTCTTTGATAGAAAAACCTTTAAAAATAAAATTCTTTTAAGGGAAATTCTTAAAGAAAAGCTTGATCTTGATTCAGATGCTCTTGGAAAATTTTCCTATGGATTTAGTGCCTATAACTTTTTAAGAGGGCTATCCTTTTATGTGGAGGAAGAAATTTTTTCTTGTCAATTATGGGAAAAAGGGTTTTTGAAAAATCTGTGGGAAAAAATCAAAGAAAAGGCAAAGAATGATAAATTTTTTCAAAAACTTTTTGTGCGTCTTTTCCTTATTTCAGCCTGGTTCAATCACAATATTTTTCTTAAGACTTATTCTGATTGAGGAGTTCTTTAAATAGGGAAAGGGTTTTTTCTTCAAGAGCTGAAGGAGAAAAACCCTCATTAAGTCTTTTTCTGGCATTTTCTCCCAGTTTTTTTCTTTCTTCCTCTGAAAGTTCATAGAGTTCCTTCATGGCCCTTTTTAATGCTGAGTAATCTCCTATAGGAACAAGTCTTCCTATCTCAAGAGGTGTATCAAAGATATCAGGAAGACCCTCAGCTGAGGTAGCAATTATGGGAAGCCCACTTGCCATGGCTTCAAGCACAGCCATAGGCATACCCTCTCTAAAGGTAGCATAAACAAAAACATCTAAGACTTTAAGCCAGAGAGGAACCTCATCAAGATGAATTCTACCCGGAAAAAACACTCTATCCTCAATCCCAAGGGCTTTAGTAAGGCTTTTACATTTCTCCCAATTTGGACCATCTCCTGCAAGAAGAAGCCAGGCTGAAACTTCCTCTTTCAAAAGCTCAGCAAAGGTCTTAATAAGCCCTTCCTGATCCTTTTCCTTTCTGAACTTAGCTATCATGCCAAAAAGAAAAATTTCCTCTTGTAGCCCAAGCCTCCTTCTTGCCTCTTCCTTACTTAAAGAAAGCTCAAACTCCTTAGGATCCACTGCAGAATACAAAATCTCAACTTTTTCTTTTGGAAATACTCTATACCTGAGAATTTCTTCTCTTAGGGCTTTACTATTTACAGTGAGCTTATCTAAAAAAGGGGAAATAAGACGCAAAAAAATTCTTCTTCTAAGTCTTTCAAACCTTCCTCCAATAACAAGATGATAAATAATCTTGAGATCTCGATAAAACAACTTAGCCAATACTAAATATTTTACAAGACGCCATCTCTGTGTAAGGACAACTTTAATATTTTCTTTTCTCAGAATTTTGATAAGTTCAAAGAGAACCTTAAGGGAAAATTTGCGAAATCCTTCATTTCTTGTTTTTGAAAGATAAATTAGCTTATCTCCTAAACCTTTTTTAAAGAGATAGTGATCCTTTGGAAAGTCTTTAAAAACAATTATTTTTGGATTTAGACCTGCCTTATCCAGGGCAAGAACTTGAAGAATGTTTCTCCGATTGGCTCTATTATCAAGGAAAAGGGAAACCTTTGGAAGATTTTTCATCTATTCTCAAGAAGGGCTTTTTCTCTTTCTTTCAAATTAAAGCCCCAGATAAGCCCTGAAACTATCCAGAAGGGAGTAAATCTTACCCCCTCCTCCATTCCTTCAAAGAGAGACATAATAAAAAAGGCTATTAAAAAGATGAAAAGCCCTGTATAATAGGGCCTTGAGTTTGGCCCCTTTATAAGGCCATAGGCTTTTTTAAGGATAACCAGATAAAAGATAAGAAAGAGAAGAGCAGTATGCCAGCCTGCTTGAAGGGCTATATTTAAGAAGATATTATGGGCGTGCTCAAGGGAGAGGGCTTTTTTATTGGTTTCAGAAAGAACTCTTTTTTGCACCCTTCTTCCAAGGCCTGTTCCTGAAAAGGGTTCTTCTAAAGATTTTTTCAAATATATGGGCCAGATATAAAGTCTATATCCCATAGAGCCTGCTTTAGCCCAATCCTCCTTATTTATGCTTAGCAACAACTCTATCTTATCCCGAGATTTAAACATAATTTCTTGACCAAAGGGTGTTAAAATAAAAAGGCTAAGTAATACACTTACCATGGCTAATAACACTAAAATTATTTTTTTTATATATCTTTCTGAAACCAAAACAAACCTTTTGTATGTTTTAAAAAAATAGCAAAGGAAAGAAAAATTAATCCTAAATAGAAAATTTTTTCAACCCAGCTTGGATATCCTATTTTTTCAAAAAAGGTATCTTTCATGAAATACATTAAAGTCCTCTAATTTTATGATATAATTTCTTTATGAGGGAAATTCTTATCCTTAGGCCAAAAATTGGGTTTGGGATTGGAGGGGCAGAGTATCATGCTGGAATGGTAGCTGTAAAACTCCTTGAAAAGGGCTTTAAAATAGGAATTATTGCCCATACCATCTCCTTTCCCAAAGAAATCCTTAAAGAAA
This sequence comes from Caldimicrobium thiodismutans, assembly GCF_001548275.1. Lineage (GTDB taxonomy): Bacteria > Desulfobacterota > Thermodesulfobacteria > Thermodesulfobacteriales > Thermodesulfobacteriaceae > Caldimicrobium > Caldimicrobium thiodismutans. The sequence continues at coordinate 1,550,751 of NZ_AP014945.1, read as the reverse complement.
TTAAATTTTATCCTGTAAAAATTAAGGGCTTTGGATCTATTCCTAAGCATCTTTTCTTTATTTTTCAGGCAAAAAGACTTCTTTCTAAACTTGGTAATTATAAACTAATAAGTTTTTTTCGCTATCCCTATCCTTCAGATCTTTTTATTATGTGTGACCCTCTTATAGCCCATCTCTTAGCCCAGAAGAGGCCCTTTTTAGCCAAATTAAGACCCCGCTATAGAATCCTTCTTAATCTTGAAAAAAAAGCCCTTCTTTCTGCTAAAAAGGTCATCTCCCTCTTTTCTTTGGGGAAAACCCTAATTAAAAGCTATTATCCCTTTGCCTATGAAAAAACCTTTATCTGCTACAGAGGCATGGATTTTTCCAAATTCAATCCCCTCTTAAAATCTCAAAAAAACCCTTTAAGAAAAAAATGGGGTTTTTCTGAATGGGATTTTCTTATTCTTTTTGTGGGATACGATACCAGAAGAAAGGGACTTGATTTGATTTTAAAAGTTTTACCGAACCTTCCTCCCAAAGTAAAATTAATTATTGCAGGGGCAGAAGGAAACTCTACAGAGAGAATTCATTATCTCGGTAAGGTTAAAAATCTTGAGGAGATCTATGCTATGTGTGATCTCTTTGTGCTTCCAACCTTATATGACCCTGGCGCCCTTGCAACCCTTGAAGCCTTAGCAAGCGGAACCCCTGTTATAACCACTCACCATGATGGAACATCTGAATTTGTAAAAGAGGGCTTAAATGGCTTTGTGGTTGAAAGAAATATATCTTCTTTAAAATCAGCTATCCTTAAGGCTATGCATACCCCCTTTGATCCTGTAAAAATTCACCATTTAATTAATCACCTCACCTGGGATAACTATGTGGATTGTTTGCTCAATTATCTTGATCTCTAAATAACTTTTATGCTTGAAATACTTTTTCCTGAATGGAAAAACTTTAAATTCTTTGTTTATAGTGAGGCTGAAAGCCCAGAAACTCTTTTTCTTAAACCCTTTAGCTTTAAAATTCTAAAGCGTTCCCCCTCTCATCTTGTTTTCTTGCTCTCACCCTTCAACTCAGAAAAACCCCTTTATTTTCTTAAGGTCTATCAACCAAGACTCTTTAAACGAAACAGAATTAAAGCCTTCATAAAAAATCTTCAAATGTTAAAAAAAAGAAATATTCCTGTATTATATCCTCTCCTCATCTTTTATGAAAGGCCTCTCTTTTCCTATTTAAAAAGGCATCCCTTTTATGGGGGAATTCTCTATCCCTTTATAGAGGAAGGCTTTCTAAAAGAGGAACTTTTTTTCAGGGAAAATTCCCAAACCCTTCTTATAAATCTTGTTAATTTCATTTTCAGTCTTCATGAAAAGGGAATTCTTCTTAGGGATACTAAGTATAATAATTTTTTTTACACCAAAGAGGGCTTTAAAATCTTTGATCTTGATGGAATAAAAATTCTTGAAACTTCCCTATCTAAAAAAGAGCGATTAAAAGATCTTTCAGCCCTTGCCATGACCCTTGAGTGGATTGGTCTAAAAGAGGCAGGAACTCTCATTTTCAAAGCCTATCAGAATCTCTTGGGTGAATTAGGAAAAGTTCATTACGAATACTATACAGAACTGAAGATTAAAAAAAGAAAAAAGCGAGAAAGAAAATTTAATCTTAAATAATTACTTAAAATAATTATTCTGTTTTTATAAGAAAGTAATTTTTACCTCTAATTTCTAAAGGATATATTTTAATTATATTATTTTTCTCGGAAAGTAAATTTTTATCTTTTAAAAGAATGTAGCTTTTTTCTGGAAGACTTGTGCAATCTTTAAGATATTCTACCTTTTCAATTAATTGATAACGGTATTTAAGATAATATATCAGATGGTGAGGTATAACTTGACAGAGATAGAGCTCTTTTTTATCTTTGATAAGCTCTGCGATTTCAAAGGCTGAATTTCTAAAATAATTCATCTCTTTCTGATGAAGGGGGTAATAAAAACTAACATAAATCTGCTTTGCAAAAAAGACATAAAGAACAAGGTAGAAAAAAAGAGAAACCGAAGAATTTAATTTTTTTAATAAGAAAAATAAATTAAGAAAAAGAAAAAAGATAACAAATAGATAAAAGAATGGAGAAACTTCAAAAGTTCTGTAAAGAAGGTAAATTATAAAAGCAAAAAGTAAAATTATATTTAGCCATAAAAAGAGTTTTAAAAGGGTTTGTAAAGTTTGTGAAAGTTTATCTCTTTGTAAATAGTAATAAAAAACAAGGGTTGCAGTCATTACCAGGCCTGAAATTGAGGGAAGCATGTAGCGGAGCCTTGCTCCTGGAAAGAGAAAATGAAAGAAATAACCAAAAACAAATAAAAAAAGGCTAAAAAGTAGTAGTTTATTAAGAGGTTCTCTTTCTTTAAAGAAGTTTCTTAAGGGTTCTTTCCTTAATGCCAGCAAAGTAAAGATCCAGGGGGAAAAGCCAAGAAGAGCTTGAAGAGTAAAACTTTCAAGGTGCTGAAGAAATCCCATCTCCTGAGCACGAGCTGAAGAAAGGTATTCAGAAAGCCAGGCTGAAATAAAGGGCTTTAAGCCTACCTTCTGACTTACAGGAATGGCCCAGAAAAAAAAGACCGAAAAAATGGTTAAAATTCCAAAAAAATGAGGAAGTCCAGAGAATTCTCTAAGTCTTTTTTGAAAAAACAAATAGGGAAGAAAGGCAAGATAAAAGAAAAGGAGAGCCTGAAAGGTTTTTGTCAGAATTCCAAGGCCAAGGAAAAAACCTGAGATACCAAAGGCAAGATATTTTTTATTTTTAATTTCATGAAGATAGAACCAGCTGAAAAGGGAAAGAGTAATAAGCAAGGTATAGAAGGCGTCAATCTCAGCGCGCAGGGCCTTATCTATTACTTCAGGAGTGGTAAGAAAGATAAGGCCTGGAAGAAGAGAAAGAATAAAAAATTCTTTTCTCCTTTCAGCCAGACTATTCAGAATCTTCATCCAGATAGAGGTTAAAAAAAGGGATGAGACAATCATGGATAGAGCAGAAAAGGCTCTGGCAGTAAATTCTGAATGATCTCCTGTTAATTTGAAAAATCCTGCCAGAGCAAGATTAAAAAGAGGGGGTTTTTGAAAATAGGGCTCCCCAAAGAGTTGAGGAAGAAGGTATTCCTTGGTTTCAAGCATTTGAAGGGCAATGAGAACCCTTCTTCCCTCTTCACCTTGAAATTCCTTTCCAGAGATGAAGGGAAGATAAAGTAAAAGCCCGAAGATTATAAGAATAATAAAAATATAAAGAGTCCCTTTCATTTATTTCAAAATTAGACCCAATTTGAAAGTTTTAATTTTGTCCATAACCCCCAAGTTAATCCTGAGGCTATCCAGAATGGCGCAAAGCGAGTTCCTTCTTCCATTCCAAAAAAATTCATATAAACAAAGCAAGCTATGAAAAAAACTACCAATCCAATACCAAATCTATCATAGGGGAATATTCTTGAACTAAATAATTCTAAGGCTCTTTTTAATGTCATAAAATAAAGTAATAAAAAAACAATTAAAGTTTGAATCCCTGCTTGCATCCATATATTTAAAAAAGTATTGTGAGGATTCCCAATTCCTAAAGGATCTAGATTCTCCTTCTCAATTGCTATTTTTTGAACTTTTCTACCAATACCTGTTCCTTTAACTGGATTTTTAATTAGATACTTTATATAAATTGGCCATGTATATAATCGTATCCCAAGCGATCCACTTTGTGGAAAATCTTCGTAATTTTTAGAAATTAGTATTGAAAGGTTATCCCTTCCTAAAAACATATTTTTAAGTAAAGGATTATTAAAAATTAAAAACGCTAATATGAAAAAAAGGCCAGTTAAGAAAAGAACAAACTTTTTAATATATTTAGATTGGGCATTAAATATAAAAAAAATCAAACTCAAAAAAATTCCTAATAATATAGCTCGCCTATTAAACCAAAGGATAATCAAAAAAGCAATACTAAAAAGAACTAAAAACAGATATTTCAATTTGCCTCTTTCAGTAATAAAACCTATAAGAAATACACTAAAGCATAAAAGATAAGCTGAGGGCAATATAGTTAAAGGTTTTTGAAGAATGGCATCTTCAAATATCTCATTACTAATAGAGAGAACATAACATGATAGATTTAATTCACACAAATTACCAAAAAACATTAATAAATACATCACAAACATTACATAGACAAAAGATATTAAAATAAACAATATCAATATAATGTTATTATTTTTATAAAAACAGATTAAACATACCAAACTTAAAAAAACAATAATATTAAAAAAATAATTTGTAATAAAAGCTTCAATTGAATAAATCCTATTTAAACTAATAAATAATGAAAAAAGAAGTAACAAAAAAAGAAAAATGGCAAGAATAATTAATAAATTTTTCAGCTCTCTTAACTTATAAAAAAATTTAAAGATTTCTTTATTTAATAAAAAAAATACAAATATAAATAAAAAAATCAAACTATTTCCTATCCACCAAAGAGTTTTCGTATGTTTAAAAAATATAGAAATCAAAAGTAAAGTCCATCCAAAATAAAAAAAACTTTTAAGAATTTTATCCAACTTTTTAATTTCTTCTGCCATTTTCCCTTTGCTTTTTAAAAAATTGCCTTTATTATATCATTGAACCATAAAATACCAATATTGAGACCCAAGATTTGAAGCCCTATTCAAGGAAGTCTTTATATTTAGATTCAGAGAATTTACACTATGTATACCAGCGGGTGTTTTACAAAAAAAGAAGTATCTTATAATATATACTAAAAAACTCAGGCAAGAAAGATCAAAATAATTGGAGAGAGAAGATGAGAGAAATTGAAGGAACACGAGGGGGCAAAATATGAAAAATTTTATACACAAAATTATTAACACCATTCAAATTTTTGATTTACTAAGGTTACTTTTTATTGGTTTGCTATTTTCTGGAATCTTTTTGAATCTCTGGGAGAGGCCACTTTTTGGGGTTGAGGGAAGATGGGCAGAAGGGGCAAGGGAAATGTCTTTGAGAAGCTCCTGGTTTGTTCCCACTATAAATTTTGAACCCCATGTGACCAAACCCCTTATTCCCTTTTGGCTTATAAAAATTAGTGGAGAGCTTTTTGGCTTTTCTGAATTTACTGTTAGGCTTCCAGGGGCTCTCCTCGGCTTATTTTCTGTCCTCATTTTTTATTTTCTTGCTAAAAAACTTTTTGAAAAAGAATGGGCCCTTATTGGAACCGCCCTTTATGGAGCCTCCCTTGGCTTTCTTGAATTTTCAAGACTTTCCCAATCGGAAATCTATCAACTATTCGGCATTGTTTCTGCTCTAACAGTTTATATCTACTATCGGGAAAAACCATCCTTTACAGGATATACCCTTTTCATATTTGCCCTTCTCTTTGGGGCTTTAAGTAAAGGTCTTACTGCAGTAGCTGTTTTAGGTCTTTTTGTAGGGCTTGACATTGTTCTTTTTCGCAGATTCTATCACTTTAACCCCAAACTTTTCATAATTTTAGCCCTCGGAGTTTCCCTTTATTTTCTCCACTATTATCTTATCTCAAAGGAACTTCAAACCCAGCTTCCCTTTTATCTCTGGTTTAGGGAAAATCTAAAACAAGCTGTAGATCCCTATGATAATTTGAGACCCTTTTATATCTATTTTTACTTCTGGCCCCTGTGGATTGCTCCTTTCAGCCTTTTTCTTCCCTTAGCTCTTTATAAAAACTTTAAAAACTTTAAAAGTCTTTCCCAAAATGAAAAACTCTTTTTTTTAACTAACCTCTTTATCTTCTTGTTATTTACTCTTGCTAAAGCAAGAAGGGGATATTACCTTCTACCTATCCTTCCCTTTACTATAATCACCCTTACCTTTTATCTAAAAAATTTAAAAGAGTTCTTTTTAGTTAAACTCCATCAAGGAATAGCCCTTTTTTTACCTTTTTTGAGCCTTGTTTCCCTTTATTTTCTTCATAAAAAGGGTTATCCTTTTAACCCAAATTTGTGGATAGGCTTTGGGTTTACAATAATTGCCCAGATCTTTTTACTTATAAAATCTATAAAAATCTCTAAACTTTCGGAAAAATTTTTAAGTATAATTTTAATTTTTTTACTTTCAGAGATTCTCTATTTTTCCTTTCTTCAGCCAGCCTATAGTTCAAGCACAGAAAAAGAAAGCGGTTTATTTGTTAAAAGGCTCTCAGAAAAAAATCAAGATCTAAAAATCTGCAGTCTCTCTTTGGAAGAGAGACCTGTAGCTAATTTTTATTTTTATGCAGAAATAAAGGAAAAAGTTGAAGATTTGAAAAAGCCTGAGGAGGCCCTTTCAAAATGTAAGATTATCATTATAAGAAAAAACCTAAAAGAAGAATGGTTAAATCTCTTTCAAAAAGAAGGTTATAAAATGGAAAAATTTGAGACTAAGGGTGATAAATCCAAAAATTATTATATTTTTTACAAATCTTCAACCTTAAAGACACCTTCCCTTTGAGCAAGATTAAAGCGCTTTAAATTTTTGTGAATCACATAACTTACTAAGGCACCAAGAAAAAGGGCAAAAAATAGAGAACCCTTTATAAGACCAGGTTTTAATATCAACGAGATACCTACGGGAAAAAGGGCGCACACATGGAGAATACTCCAGACTTTAAAAAATTTCTCATAAAACACAGACCTTTTCAAAAAGGGAAAGGTTATAAGTTCCCTTAAAACCTCAACAGTTCTTTTTAAGCCATAGTGAGAGCGTCCCCAGTAGCGTTTTCTATCAAGAACCGGGATTTCTGCAACCTCTTCATTTTTAACTCCAAAAAGGGCAGGTAAGAAGCGATGAAATCCATGGGGAATTTGAACCCTTTTAGGAATCTCAGCTACATATCCCTTAAGGGAACAGCCGTTATCCCTTACTTTAACACCTGTAACTATGGCAATGATACGATTTGCTATAAAGGAGGGTATCCTGCGGGTTAATAAAGGCTCCTTTCTCTTTAGACGATAGCCAGTTGCAACTAAATAGCCCTCTTCAAGCTTTAAAAGAAGCTCTTTAAAATATCTCGGATCATTTTGGCCATCTCCATCCATGGTAAAGATGAAATCCCCTTTTGCCAGCTGAAAACCCGCTGTTAAACCCGCTGCCTCTCCTCTATTTCTATCCATATTAAGAATTCTTATTCTCCCATCTTTCTCCTTCAGAGTTTTTAACTTTTCAAGAGTCCTGTCAGTGCTTCCATCATTTACAAAAAGGATTTCGTAATCATAGCCTCTTTCACTTTTTATCTCCTCACAAACAGCCTTTACTTCACTATACACCAGATCCACATTTCCCTCTTCGTTGTGCATGGGTATAAGAATAGAAATAAGCTTCTGACTCATTTTTAAGCGTTAAAAAAAGCTTTAATTGAGTCAACTATATAATCAATTTCATCCTGAGTGAGCTCGGGATAAATGGGAATGGCCACAAGTTCCCTTGCAAGCCTTTCAGCCTGGGGAAGATTCCAAGATTTCCCAAAGGTCTCAAAATAGGCTCTGTGTTGATGCAGGGGAATGGGATAATAATAACCTGTTCCTATTCCTCTTTCTTTCAAAAATTTTATTAATTCTTCCCTCTTTGAAGTCCCGATAACATAACGATGATAGACACTTTTTTTATGAGGTGGATCAAGAGGGGGAAGTAAAAGCCCAGGTATTTCTGAAAGCTTTTCTGTGTAATACCTTGCAATTTCTCTTCTCTTTTCATTTTTTTGGTCAAGGGTTTTAAGCCTTGCCCTTAATATTACTGCCTGAAGCTCATCAAGGCGGGTATTTAATCCAGGAAAATGGGAGTGATTTTTTTCAACCTGGCCATGAACACGAAAATATTTTAACTTGAAGGCAAGTTCATCATCATTGGTAACAACAACTCCTGCATCTCCGACAGCATTTAAATTCTTAACAGGTCCACAACTAAAACATCCAACTTTACCAAAGGTGCCAACCTTTTTACTCCTATACTCAGCTCCATGAGCATGGGAGGCATCTTCAATCAAGATAATTCCATATTTATCACAAATCTCAAGGATATCATCCATCTCACAGGGGTGTCCATACATGTGAATAAGTAAAAGGGCTTTTGTGCGAGGAGTAATTTTTTTCCTGAGATCATTGAGATCAGGGCCAAAGGTTTTTGGATCAACCTCAAGAAATACAGGTTCTGCCCCTGAAAAATAAACTGCTTCAAAATCCGCAATAAAACCATTTGCCTGAAGGAGAACCTCATCTCCTTTCCCTATTCCTAAAGCAAGCAAACTGGCAAGAAGGGCTGAGGTCCCACAACTATAACCTATGGCATGTTTTACTCCAAGATATTCAGCCCATTCTTTTTCAAAGGCCTGTAAATTTGGACCATTTAAAATTTTCATACTTTGAAAAACCTCTTTAAAACCCTTTAAAACCTCTTCTTCAATTTCAGAAAAACCGCGTCTTAAGTCAAGAAGGGGTATCTGGGGCATTTTTATACTCCTTTTCCAAGTTTGCAGTATCTTGGTTTAAAGGGAAAGTGAATCTCTTTTCCTCTTTCTGCCGATTCATAAAGTCCGATAATAAGCTGAAGAGAAGGAAGGGCATCTTCTCCAACAGCAAGATAAGGTGCCCTTTCTCCCTTTTTAAAATACTCAAAGACTGATTTTATATAACTAAAGTGAGAATATCCAAGGGGATGCTGGGGATTTTCCCTGTATCCCTCTATGAGTGGGGTGGGATCTTCAACTCCTTCAAGGGAAAGATAATCAAGCCGATTCATGGCAAATCCTCCAATAATTGCTGAGCCCCTTTCTCCCAGCAAAACCACCTCGGCTTTTATGTCCTTTGGTCTTGCACAGGTTGTGGCTTCAATTGTTCCAAGGGCTCCATTTTTGAATTTAACGGTTCCCACAAGAAGGTCTTCAGCCTCGATATTTACAAGATAGGTTCCCATTTTGGCAAAAGAGCTTTCAACCTCTCCTAAAAGATAGGTCATCATATCAGCAAAATGACAACCCTGTTGGGCAAGGGCTCCTCCATCATAAGCCCAGGTGCCCCTCCAACTTGCACTGTCATAGTAATTCTGTCTCCTTGACCAGTAAAACTTTACTGAAAGTAGCACAATTTTCCCAAAAAAACCCTTATCAAGAAGTTCTTTAACCTTAATTACAGGAAGATTGGCTCTATTTTGAAAAATGGTTACCAGCTTAAGTTGATATCTTTCCGCTAAATTTACCAGAGTTTCTGCATCTTTAAGAGTAAGAGCAAGAGGTTTTTCCACCAGAAGATGCTTACGAAATTTTTTTAGAATAATTTCTCCCACTTTTTTATGAAGACCTGATGGAACGGCAAGGTCAACCACATCTACAGGTTCTCTTTTAAGCATCTCTTGAAAATCTGTATAGGGTTTAGCAGATAGGGCTTCAGAAAAAATTTTAACTCTCTCAGGATTTAGATCTGATACAGCAACCACTTCCACCTCATCCTTTAAAGCCTGATAAATTTTGAGGTGGCGCTCAGCAGCTTTTCCACATCCAATCAAGGCAAGTTTCAACCGCATAATCATTTAAACATATAACTTTTTTTCCAGTTGTAAAGTCCAATTTTTCCCTTGACCTTAAAATTTTATTGTTTAAAATCATTCCCATGGAAAAGGAAAGATTAATTCCTGATACCAGTATTTTTACCAACCCAGATGTCTATCATCAGTTTGGAGAAGACCCTCTTTCTGCCTTTCAGAACTTTCTTCTCCTTGTGGCAGAACTTGAGGGGGATGTAAGTGTCTATATACCTACCTCTGTTTATGATGAGTTGAAAAGAATGATTTCTCAGATGAAAATTCCTCCCAAAGCAAGATCAGTGCTTAAAGTTAAGTCACCGAAAAAATATGAACTCTATATTCCTGCTTTTTTAATGTATGAATTTATTGATGAAATCCGCAACCGTATCAATAAGGGATTAAGAATTGCTGAAGAGGCTGTCAAAGCCTTAACCTATAAAAAGCCGGAGGAGGTATTAAAGTCCCTGCGACGGAAGTATAGAGAGGTATTAAGAGAAGGAATTGTTGATAGTAAGGAAGACCTTGAAATTATTCTCCTTGCCCTTGAACTGGATGGAGTTGTTCTATCTGCTGACCGCGGAGTCCTTTACATGGCAGATTCCTTGGGCCTAAGATTCTGGGAACCTAAGGAAATTAAAGAAACCTTAGAGGGATTTAAGACTTGGTAAGCTTATTTAAAAAATATTTCCTGAAATATAAGCTCAGAGATATCCTTAGAGAGCTTTTTTAAAGCCTCCTTTTTCCCCGGATCAAGAAGCCCTGTTAAAGCCTCACTGACACGATAGGTCTCAAATCTATTAAATTTTCTATTTTCATAAATCTTTTCTTGAGTAATTCGCTCAATCAATTGGAATTTCCCTTCAAAAAGAATTTTTCTTTCCTTAGTCTGAAGAAAGACCTCATAAGATACCGGCTCCACATAAACTCTGGTAATCTCGCCTTTAAAGATTAAATCCGCCTCCTCTTCCCTATAAACCGGGATAAGGAGCCTGCCCTGACTGAAGCGATGGCGAAGCTCATAAGCCAGAAGTTCTCCCATCTCAGACTCTTGAGTATAATTTTTAAAAGGGGGAATATAAATAGTTTTCCAGTGAGATTTAAAATAGGAGGGTCTCTCCTGAAGGGTATATCCACAGGCCCAAAGACTAATACTAAGAAACAACAATATTGATAAGTTTCTCAGGGACAAAGATAACATTTCTTAAGGTCTTTCCCTCAAGATATTTTTGGACCTTAGGAAGCCCTTTAACCATTTCAAGAGCCTCCTCTTTGGAAATTCCTGAAGGAGCTGAAATCTGATCCCTCACCTTACCATTAATTTGAACAACTAAGATAAAGTTTTCTTCCTTAAGAAGGCTTTCCTCCCAAAGAGGAAAACTTGCCTCAGAGATAAACCCACTATTCCCAAGATGTGCCCAGAGCTCCTCACAGAGATGAGGACAAACAGGAGAAAGAGCAAGTAAAAGCTTTTCAAAGATCTCCTTTAAAAGCTTAAGCTCTACATCCCCTGAAAGATCAAGCTCTTTAAGAGAATCCTGTAAGAAATTTAAAAATTCCATAATGGAGGCAATCCCTGTATTAAAGTGAAGCCTCTCTTCAAAGTCTTGATGCACCTTTTTAATCATCTGGTGAAGTTTTCTTCTTAGAATTAAGGCCTGACCGCTAAGCTCTGAAAAATCCTTATCTGAATAGGTTATTCCCTTTAGCCTTTCAGCATACTCCTCAACCAGGGTATAGACCCTTTTTAAGAAACGAAAAGCCCCTTCAATGCCGTGATCACTCCATTCAAGGTCTCGATCTGGTGGTGCAGCAAAGGCAATAAAGAGCCTAACTGTATCAGCTCCATATTTTTTAATCATGGCATCAGGATCAACCACATTACACTTGCTCTTAGACATCTTTTCTGATTTTCCAACTATCACCTCTTCCCCACAATTATCCTTAAGACATCTACCTTCAGAGGAGACCTCTTCTGGATAAAGCCAGCCATGTCTTGGACATTTATAGGTTTCCTTTATAACCATTCCCTGAGTTAAAAGATTTTTAAAGGGCTCATCTATTCTCAAGTATCCTAAATCTCTTAAAACCTTGGTAAAAAACCTTGCATAAAGTAAGTGCAAGATGGCATGTTCTATTCCACCAACATATTGATCCACTGGCAACCAATAATCCACATCTTGAGAATTAAGGGGTTCAGAATAATCAGGACAGGTAAATCTTGCAAAATACCAAGAGGATTCAACAAAGGTGTCAAAGGTATCGGTTTCTCTTCTGGCTGGGCCTCCACAGGCCGGACATGTGGCAGAAACAAATTCTTTAAGCCTTGGAAGAGGACTCCTGCCCTGTGCGTCTATCTGTGCATCCAATGGAAGCCGGACTGGAAGATTCTCTAATTTCTCTGGGACAATTCCGCACCTTTCACAATAAAGCATAGGGATTGGACAACCCCAATAACGCTGGCGAGAAACTCCCCAGTCTCTAAGCCTGTAGGTAATCCTTTTTTTCCCAAGTCCAAGGGCTTCCAGTTTCTCAATGACCCTTTTTTTACCTTCCTCGCTGGGAAGACCAGAAAATTCTCCAGAGTTTATCATTATCCCCAGTTCTTCATAAGCAGATTCAAGCTCTTCAGCCTTTAAAGTTTTATCTCCGGGTTGAATTACAACTCTCATAGGAAGCCCATATTTTTTAGCAAATTCAAAATCCCTCTGGTCATGAGCAGGAACGCACATAATAGCCCCGGTTCCGTATTCCATAAGGACAAAGTTGGCAGCAAAAATGGGAACACTCTCCCCACTAAGGGGATTTTTAGCAAAGGACTCTAAAAATAGCCCTTCTTTTTCCGCAACTCCCTCTTCAATTCGTCTTCTTTCTTTTTTTACCCTTTCAGAAAGTCTCTCAAGCTCTTTAAACAGGCCCTTTTTCATTGCAAGCCTTTTTGCCAGCGGATGCTCTGGGGAAAGAGCAAGAAAGGTTACACCAAAAAGGGTATCAGGTCTGGTAGTAAATACTTTTACCTTTTCTGAAAGTTCTGGAATAAAAAACTCTACCTCTGCTCCTTCACTCCTGCCAATCCAATTTCTCTGCATGAGAATCACTTTTTCAGGCCAAAAGCCTTCCAATTTCTTAAGATCCTCAAGCAGTTCTTCTGCATAAGCAGTTATTCTCAAGAACCAACCTTCCATCTCACGGGAGATAACCTCTTGACCGCACCTCCAGCACTTACCCTCCTCTACCTGTTCATTAGCAAGGACGGTTTGACAACTCTCACACCAGTTAACTGCTGTTTTCTTCCGATAGGCAAGCCCCCTTTCATACATCTCAATAAAAAATCTCTGTTCAAATTTATAATATTCAGGATCACAGGTTGCAAACTCTCTGTCCCAATCATAGCTAAAACCAAGTTTTTTAAGTTGCTCCCGCATATAATCAATATTAGAATAGGTCCACACAGCTGGATGGGTCCCATGTTTAAGGGCAGCATTTTCTGCTGGAAGACCAAAGGCATCCCAGCCCATGGGATGAAGCACATTGTAACCCTTCATCCTTTTAACCCGGGCTATAATATCTCCAAGGGTATAATTCCTCACATGCCCCATGTGGATCCTTCCAGAAGGATAGGGGAACATCTCAAGGACATAGTATTTTGGTTTATTCAGATCAGTTTTGACCTTGAAAACCTTTTTTTCTTCCCAGAGCTTCTGCCACTTTTTTTCTATGGCAGAAAAATCATAATATTTCACAGGGCCCTACCCCTTAGAGGCTATAAATGTTCTTTACAATCTCATCAGCAAATACAGAAGTCCTGACCTCTTTAGCTCCCTCAAGAAGTCTTGCAAGGTCATAAGTTACTATTTTACTCTGGATAGTTTTAGAGAGGGCATCCCAGATAATTTGAGCAGATTCTTTCCAGCCAAGGTATTCAAGCATCATCTTGGCAGACAAAATCAGAGAAGAGGGATTAGCCTTATCCAGACCTGCATATTTGGGGGCTGAACCATGAGTAGCCTCAAAAACCGCATATCCATCTCCTATGTTTGCCCCTGGGGCCATTCCAAGACCTCCCACCTGTGCAGCCAGGGCATCTGAAAGATAATCGCCATTCAGATTCGGAGTTGCAAGAACGCTATACTCCTCCGGTCTAAGAAGGGCCCACTGAAACATGGCATCCGCTATGCGATCCTTTATAATCACCTTTCCCGAAGGAACACCCTGAGGATATTTCACTGAAATTTCTTCTTCTGCAATACAAACCTCTGGAAACTCCTCCTTAGCCAGTTCATAACCCCAGGCTCTGAAGGCCCCTTCGGTAAACTTCATGATATTCCCTTTATGAACTAAGGTGACACTGGGAAGACCATTTTCAAGGGCATATTTGATGGCCTTTCTCACAAGCCTCTTTGTCCCGAAGACTGAGATGGGTTTTATGCCAATACCTGAGTCTTCCCGGATTGATTTCCCAAAGTTTTCCCGAATAAATTCAATAAGTTTTTTTGCCTCAGGAGAGCCAGCCTGATACTCAATACCAGCATAGACATCTTCTGTATTCTCACGAAAAATTACCATGTTAACCTTCTGAGGTTCCTTTACAGGGCTTGGTGTTCCCGGTATCCAGCGCACAGGTCTAACACAGGCATAAAGGTCTAAGACCTGCCTAAGGGTCACATTAAGACTCCGGAATCCCCCTCCCACTGGTGTTGTGAGAGGGCCTTTTATTGCTACCACACAATCCTGGATAATCTTCAAGGTTTCTTCAGGAAGATAATTTCCCGTCTCCTTATAGGCCTTTTCACCGGCTAAAACCTCTTTCCAAAGTATTTTTCTCTTTCCATTATAGGCCTTGTCCACTGCAGCAGAAACTACCTTTAGCATAGCTCTGGTAATGTCCGGGCCAATACCATCTCCCTCAATATAGGCTATTTCTGGCTCATCTGGAACAATAAGGGTAAAGTCCTCCCTAAGGGTAATCTTGGCCATGCCTTCCTCCTTGTCTTAAATCTCTATATCCAGTATTTCAAACTTTTTGATTCCGGACGGTGTCTGAATCTTTACCTCTTCTCCAATTTCTCTACCAATTAAACCTCTGGCTATAGGAGAATTTATGGAGATACTACCATTAGAAGGATCTGCCTCATAGGGTCCAACGATTTTATATGTCATTATCTCATCGGTTTCAAGATTTAGGAGTTTTACTTTTACCCCGAATTGCACTCTCTCAGGAACCTCCTTAAGAGGAGGGATAACCTCAGCTTGAGCAAGAAGCCCCTGAAGTTCCTGAATTCTACCTTCAATGTAAGCCTGACGCTCTTTGGCAGCCTCATATTCTGCATTTTCTGAGAGATCTCCATGGGCTCTTGCCTCTTCAATGGCTTTAATGGTCTTTCTTCTTTCAACCTTGATAAGGTGCTCAAGTTCTTTTTTAATTCTTTCAAGACCTTCAGGTGTAAAAGGAATTTTTGTCACTGCAAATACACCTCCCCTTTAAAGCTTATTCAAATATAATCAATCTTAGGGATTGTGCAAGAAATCAAAAGGTCTTAATGTTTAAAGGCCCTCTGACCAGTAAACATCATGGCCACAGGTGGGTAGGCCTCATTGCAGGCTTGAATAACCTCCCAATCCCTAACAGAGCCCCCAGGCTGTAAAATAGCACTAATTCCCTGCCTTATAGCTACATCCGCAGCATCTCTAAAAGGTAAAAAACCATCTGAGACCATAACTGCATTTATAAGTCCGGCCTTGTCTTTTTTGGTTTCCTCATCTATCTCCTCTTTCTGCTCCTTGGGTCTCAAGCCTTTTTCTACCTCAAGTTCAAGTTGCTTATAGGGAATTCCAAGTTTGGTATAACAAAGCCAATCAGAATAATTTCTATAGGCTTTGAAAATAGCAATCTCGGTACACCCCACTCTATCCTGCTCCCCGGTTCCAATAGCAACTGTTCTCTCATCCTTCACAAAAAGGACTGAATTAGAGGTCACCCCAAGCTCAACAGCCCAGCCAAATATCATATCCCTGAGCTCTCTATCATCAGGATCTCGCAGGCACTTATATTCAACCCCATCTTTTACCGCTATAGCAGGCTTTAAATCCTCCTTTTTTCTGATTCTATTTTTCTGAGAAACTTGAAGAATAAGACCTCCATCAATAAGACTCTTGAATTCCACAACTGGAAAACTGGCATATTCCGCAAGCTTATCCATCCTTTTTACCCTGATTATCCTTAAATCCTTCTTTCTTTTTAAAATTTCTACTGCACCATCCTCATAATCTGGAGCTGAGACTACTTCAAAATAGTGCTTTGCAATAGCTTCAGCACAGGCTTTATCAACGGGCCTATTTAAGGCAATGGCCCCTCCAAAAGCAGCCACTCTATCCGCACTAAAAGCTCTGGTAAAGGCCTCCTCAAGGCTTGATCCATAAGCTACTCCACAGGGATTGTTGTGTTTCACAATGATACAGCAGGGTTTTTCCATTAGATATTTTAGAATATTCAAGGAGTTGTCCACATCTGTAAGATTGGTTTTACTGGGATGCTTACCAAATTGAATAAAATCTGCCTCAGTAAGATTAGAGACAAGGCCTTTGCCAGGAGAAATAAATTCTGCTTCTCCCAAAATGAGATTTCCTGCAACAAGCTCATAGAGCGCAGCTTCTTGATCAGGATTTTCTCCATATCTAAGGCCCCTTCTTTCCACGATACCAGGTTCTACCTCCAAATCCCAGGTTCTTTTTTTATAAATAAGGGTCTGATCTCCAAAGGTAATACGCAGTTCCGATGGAAAATGATCTCCCACAATAGTTCTGTACATCTTTTTCAGATCTTCTCCCATAGGACACCTCCTTATCAGGCTTTTAGTTTAGTATCTTAAAAAATCTCCTTTTGTCAAGGTTTATTTTTAAGGCTCTGAGAAAATTTTACAATCTCTTCAGCAATCTTCCAAGTCACCCCTGGGGCCCCAAGTGCTTTCCTGAGTTCAAGCAAAGATTTTTTAATACTTTCACCTTCAGACATAACCTTTTCCAGAGCTAAAGCAAGCTCAGATGGGGAACTCCTGTCCTGTAAAATCTCAGGATAAATTTCCCGATTTAAAATAAGATTGGGAAGACTAATATAAGGCACCTTAACCAAGCGTTTGGCTAAAAAATACATCCAGGGTGGTAGATAGTAAGTCACCACAGCAGGATTTTGAAGAAGAGCTGCCTCCAGGGTTATTGTGCCTGAGGCAAGAAGTGAGGCTTGAGAATACTTCAAGACCTCATATTGCATATTTTCAAGGATGAGAAATTCTTCTTTTGCTTTTTCCCAAAAAGGCGAATCCTTTAGCCCCGGAGCTCGACAGAGGATCCCTTTAATCTTTGAGTTTCTCTTTTTAAGCTCTTTATAAACCTTAATAAATAAAGGCAGGTGTCTTTGAATCTCAATCTCTCTGCTCCCAGGGAAAAAGCCCACTACAGGTGTCTCAGGATTTAGATTGTAAATCTCATAAAAAAGCTCTCTTGGCAGATTTACCCTCACAACATCCAAAAGGGGATGACCAAAATACCTCGTTGGGATGCCATGATTTTTAAAAAAATCCTCTTCAAAGGGAAGAATCACAAAGAGCTGATCCACATATCTTTTAAGATGATTAATGCGGTGTTTATGCCAGGCCCAGACCTGAGGGGCTACATAATAAATCACAGGATAACCTAAGTTTTTAGCAAGCTTGGCGATGCGCAGATTGAAACCCGGGAAATCTACAAGGAGGACCAAATCAACCTTTTTTTTGCGCAGAAATTCCTCAATCTTCCGGTAAATAAAAAGGTATTTTTTAAGTTCAGCTGGCTTAGGAATTCCTACCAAGGATAGGGCTTCAGCAGAAAAGAGGACTTCAACCTCAGATCCCCTAAGCCTTGGTCCCCCTATACCTATAAAGTGAAAGCTCGGATTAATTTCCCGAATTCTCCGGACAAGCAAAGCTCCGTAAAGGTCACCAGAAATCTCTCCTGTGATAATTAAAACCTTCAAGACCTTAGCCCCGCTAAAGGCTTTGAAGCCTTTTTTCAACCTCTTCTTTAATTTTAAAGGCAACTTCTAAAGGCAAAAGGGCTTCCCTCCCAGAGGGAATTAGCTCTCTTCCCTCAAGAACTCCCCTGACAAAGGAGATAAGCTCCTCTTTTAAAGGATCATCTTCTGGAAAATTCTTTTTATCAAGAGAAAAGTTACGGGTCTCAAGACTTGGCCTTATCTCAAGGTAGGACTTTTCTAAGGTATCTACACTATGATAGATGCCCTTTTCAAAAACTCTAAATTTTCTTTGTTTTGAAAGGGATATTCTGCTTGCTGTAAGATTACAGGTGCTCTGATCCTTAAAAACTATTCTTGCATTAACAATATCTGCTTTATTTGTAAATAGAGGAGCCCCCACTGCATGTATAAAATCAACTTCAACCCCCTTTTTTAATAAAAAAACCAGATCCAGGTCATGAATCATGAGATCAAGCACCACATCTATGTCAAGATTTCGCTCTGCGAAACTGCTAAGTCTATGAGCTTCAATAAAAAGGGGATTCTTAACCCGTTCACAAAGGAGCCTTACCGCCTTCTGAAATCTCTCAATATAGCCAATTTGCAAGGGTATCCCCTTTTGCTCAGCCATTTCTACAAGCTCTCTTGCCTTGGGAAGGGTATCAGCTATAGGTTTTTCCAAAAAAAGGGCCTTCCCTTGCAAAAGCACCTCTTTGCCAATTTCATAATGAGTAGAAGTTGGTGTAGAAAGGACTACTGCATCAACCTCTGGTAAAACCCTCTGAAAATCAGTATAAAGGGCAGGTTCTCTCTGATATCTCTCTTTAAGGCCTTGAGAAACCTTTTGCAAACGCTCAGGGCTCAGATCCACAAGAAACTTTAGGTCTGCAGATTCAATTTCACAGAGCTTCTGGGCATGAAATCCTCCAAGATGCCCAACTCCAATAACTGCTATTTTAAGTTTTCGCATAACTCCTTTATCTTACTCCAACTATGGAAATTCCATAGCGATTGGCAAGCTCTATAGCTTTATTTCTTTGTAAAAAAAAGGTCTTTCCAGCCTCCAAAGCAAGGACTGAGGCCTTAGCCTTAACAAGATTCTCTATGGTATGCAGACCCACCACTGGAAGATCCAGTCTTAAGTCCTGATGAGGTTTAGCAATTTTAACCACAATGGTCTGATTCCTGAGTTTACCTCCCCTTAAAATGGTGGCATCCGTTCCCTCCATAGCCTCAACTGCAACAGTCATACGATCCTTTACTACCACACACTGCCCAATATCAAGTTCACCAATGGCCTTAGCGATGCGTAAGCCATAATGAATGTCAGACCATTCCTCCTCAGTAGGTTCTCTATCTGTATAACAACCTTCTTCTACAAGAAAGTTTTGTAAAAATTCAGCGGGTCCTCTAACTCTGAAACCTTCCTTTTCAAGCTCTTCAGTTATAGCCTTAAGTAAAGTATTATCTTCTCGGTTTGCAAGCCTTTTCCAAAGTTTAAAAGCCCTTTTATCAGGAAGACTCAATCTCAAGGCCAAACTTTTTTCTATCTTTCCAAGAAAGATTAAATCTGAAACCCCCTCTTTTTTAAAGATTTCTATTAGCCTTTCTAATTGACCGAGATAAATTTGATAGACCCTGGAAGCAAGCTCCTTGAGTCTCTTTTCTTGACCTCTGGAAAAGGTAACCGCGATGACCTCAAAATCAAGATTCTTAAGCTCTTTGGCCAAGATCAGGGGGAACTCGCCTTCTCCAGAGATAAGGCCTATCTTAGGGTTTACCTCTTCAGACATCTTCTCCTTCAAAGGGCTTTCTTCTCATTATACCCTGTTTAGAAGGGTTTTCCAGAAAGGCAATTAACTGAGCAATCAGGGGATCATCTCCAAAGACATCTCTGAGCTCCTGAATGACCTCTTTTAAAGTTGAGGGACCATCTAAGAAGATGCCCAGGGCTTGAGAAAGCCTGCGAATCTCATCCTTTCCCCAGCCAGCCCGTCTAAGACCCACAAGATTAAGACCCTGAATTTTAGCAGGGACCCCAAAAACCTTCACAAAGGGTGGCACATCTTTGTCTACCCCGCTCATACCCCCTACAAAGGCATAGGCACCTATTCTGCAAAATTGATGCACTGCTGCAAACCCCCCCATAACCACCCTATCCCCTACCCTTACATGCCCCCCAAGGGTAGCATTATTTGACATGATTACATGGTCCCCTACCTGGCAGTCATGGGCTATATGGACATAGCTCATAAGCAAACAATTATTTCCAATCTTAGTAATACCTGCATCCTGAAGGGTTCCTCTGTGAATGGTTACAAACTCTCGGATAATATTATCATCTCCTATCTCCACATAGGTCTCTTCTCCCCTGTATGAAAGATGTTGGGGCGGTGTCCCAATCACAGCAAAAGGGCCAATTTGATTGTTTTTCCCTATACGGGTATGGCTTTCAAGATAAGAATTGGCCTTAATAATGGTCCCACTTCCGAGATAAACCCTGGGACCAATATAACTATTGGGCCCGATTTCAACCCCCTCTTCAAGCTCAGCACTTTTGTCAACATAAGCAGTAGAATGAATTTTACTCATCTTTAACCTCTATCATGGCAGCAATTATCTCAGCCTGAGCAACTATTTTTTCCTCAACCTTAGCGGTTACATTTGTTCTAATAATATGTCCCTTTCTTTTAAATTTTTCAGCCTCAATCACCAAGGTATCCCCGGGTAAAACAGGGGATTTGAAACGCACATTTTCAATTCCAGCTAAGACAAAGAGTTTCTCCTTACATTCTGGAAAGGTTTTTTTAAGATATATAGCTCCGGTTTGTGCCATAGCCTCTAAAATTAAAACCCCTGGCATGATGGGGTTCCCGGGGAAATGTCCCTGAAAAAAGGGTTCATTATGGCTCACATTTTTAACTGCCTTTATATATTCCCTTTCTGGATCAATCTCCAGCACCTTATCAACCATTAAAAAAGGATATCTGTGAGGGAGTAACTCTAAAATTTCCTTAGCAGTTATCTCTCCCTTATCACCCATTTTTCCCTCCCATTTCCTCGGGTATTTTCACCATTTTAAATCAAAACTGACATTTTCATAGGCTCCCTTTTCAGAAAGACCTTTTCTGCATGAATTTACTCCAGTAATGCAAAGGGACACATAACGAGCAAACACACAGGTTAGCCACTACTTTAAAATGGGATTTAGATAAATATTAATCAAAATATGCTTGACCTGGAGTTGAATGCAGAGGCAAATTTAAGTCTCAAAAGATATAGACGCATACACCCGAAAATAGTTACCTTTTTCTCTAAATATGCTCTCTCATGCATTTTCTGATATCTCCTTATCTTTCTGCAAAGCTCCTTTACCTTCCCAACCACTCTTTCCTTTGAAATAAGCTTTGCTAAAGAACTAAGCTTGTAAATTTAAGAGGGGCGAAATAGATAGTTTTTTCGTGAAGGTTCAAGAGAGGAGCTGAGATTTTTTATATGAGGCAACGATAAAATTTCGAATAGATTTTTAATGAGGCAATTCGAGACCTTTGAAAATTGAAATTTTTATATTAATATAGAAAAAAAACTTGTAAGGTGAGAAATATGGAAGAAGCCTACAGAAAGCTTCTAAACATTATTCAAGATAGCTTTCCCATTACGGAGAGGCCTTTTAAGGAACTTGGAGAAAAAGCTGGCCTTACAGAAGAAGAGGTGATCACCTTTCTTCAAAAACTCCAAAAAGAGGGCATCCTTAGACATCTGGGAGCAAGCCCTGACTCTCATAAACTTGGACACTTTACCTGTCTTTGCGCTTGTCACTTACCGGAGGATAAATTTCATCTTGCAGAAGAGATAGCAGATCTTCCCGAGGTTACTCATGCCTATTTAAGGGAACATTTTCTAAATTTCTGGTTTACCCTTGTGCTTCCCTCAAAGGAGGCCTTAGAACCCTATCTAAGGAAGCTCCAAGAAAAATATCACCTTGAAATTAAGGCCTTCCCAGCCACCAGAAAATTTAAAGTGCGAGCAGTCTTTACTGTATAATATAAAATAACTTTATTTACTTTTATTAGTTACAAGGTATTGATTTTTTGAAAAAAAGATTTAAATACTTTATTAATAGAGATTTTTAGGGGAGCCAGAGATGAGATTTTTGGAGGAAGAATTAAAGCCAGATCTATCAGTTGATATTGTGCACCTTATGTGTCCTATTCATCTTCTTGAGCTTAATGAGGCTATTAAACAAATAGAACCAGGTCAGATTCTTGAGCTGGTTACTGATTATGAAAGAGCCCTTGAGGATGTCCCCAAATGGTGTGAGGTCTTTGGTCAAGAGTTTATTGGCCTTCGGGAGGATGGAGAGATATATAAATTCTATATCAGGAGAAAGATATGAGGAAGGTTTATCTTGATCATATGGCTACCACCCAGCCTGATGAGCGAGTCTATCAGGCCATGCTACCGTTTTTAAAAGAATATTATGGAAATGCCTTAAGTGTTTATGATCTTGGCGTTACAGCCAGAGAGGCTATTGAGTCTGCCAGATCTAAGGTTGCAGATCTTATCAATGCCAAGCCTCAGGAGATCATTTTTACCTCCGGGGGAACGGAATCCAATAACTTTGCCTTACGAGGTCTTGCTACAGCTTATCATAAAAAGGGGAATCACATTATTGTTTCACTTGTTGAACACCATTCTATAACCAATCCAGCGAGAATCCTTGAACGAGAAGGATTTGAGGTTACCTTTCTTCCTGTGGATAAATTTGGAAGGATTGATCTAAATTTTCTGGAAAGGGCTCTTAAGCCGGAAACAGTGCTTATCTCTATTCAATTAGCCAATCCTGAGGTAGGAACCCTTCAACCCATTGAAGAAGTTGTAAAACTTGCTGAAAAAGTAGGAGCCCTTGTGCACACTGATGCCGTAGCAGCTCTTGGACAGATTGAAGTAGATGTGGAAAAACTTGATGTGCATGCCCTATCCCTCTCATCTCATCAGTTTTATGGCCCTAAGGGGGTTGGCGCCCTCTATCTTAGAAAGGGAACAAGGATTCAGCCCCTTATTTATGGAGGTATTCAGGAAGGAGGTAAAAGAGGAGGCACTGAAAATGTAGCTGGTATTGTGGGAATGGGAGAAGCAGCTCAATTAGTAAAAGAGAATCTTAAAGTGTGGAAACCAAAAATGCAGACCTTAAGAGATAAACTTATTAAAGGGCTTGTGGAGAGGATTCCAAAGATACACCTTACCGGGCATCCAGTAGAGAGGCTCCCGGGGCATGCAAGTTTTATTGTTGAATTTATCGAGGGTGAGGCTATGCTTCTCATGCTTGCCATGAAGGGAATTTATGTATCAAGCGGCTCAACCTGTACCTCTAAGGCCCTTAAAGCCTCACCTGTGCTTTCTTCCATGGGCTTTCCAGCCCATCTCATTCAAGGTTCCATTGTCTTTAGTCTCGGAAAGGATACCTCTGAAGAAGATATAGAGTATGTGCTTTCTGAGATGCCTCCTATTATAGAGAAATTAAGAGAGATGTCCCCCTTTAAAGAGGGGTGGCGGGATATGGAAAAATGGGAAGAAACCTGTCCGCATCATTAAAATTTGAAAAAAGGAGGGCTTGCCATGTATAGCGAAAAGGTTTTAGATCATTTCATGAATCCCAGAAATGTAGGAGAGATCCCTGATGCCGATGGAGTTGGTATTGAAGGGAATCCTGTTTGCGGGGATATGATGTATCTTTATATTAAGGTCAAAAATGAGCGCATTGAAGACATTAAGTTTAAGACCTTTGGATGTGCAGCTGCTATTGCAGTCTCAAGTATCCTAACCGAAATGGTTAAGGGAAAACCCTTAGATGAGGCCTTAAAACTTACCAAAGAGAAAATCGTATCTGAACTTGGAGGGCTCCCTCCCCAAAAGGTGCATTGCTCAGTTCTTGGCCTTGATGCCTTGAAAAAAGCTATTGAAGACTATCGCGCTAAACAAAATGGCTAAATATTATGGCAAAAAGGTCCTGCAGGAGTTTTTAAATCCCAAAAATATCGGAGAGATTCCTGATGCCGATATCATAATTACCGAGGAGAATCCTGTCTGCACAGCGGATTCTCCTCCTTCTCCCTGTCTTTTAAGGCTCTATCTCAAAAGGGAAGGAAACATCATCAAAGATGCCAAGTTCAAAGTTCAAGGCTGTGTAGCAGCCATTGCCTTCTTAAGCAAACTCACCGAAAAGCTTAAAGGCAAAACCATAGATGAAATTTTAAAATTAGAAAGGGATTTCCTTTTGGAAGAACTTGAATCAGGTATTCCTGAAAACAAACTGAGCTGTCCCATTCTCAATGTTGACACCCTAAAAAAAGCCTTGCTTTCTCAGAAAATTTCTTAACCTTACTTGTTAATTTATAGACTTTTATCTATTAATCTTATTAAAATTTTCTATTTGACATGTTTAATTTTACAGTTCATAATTTATTTAAAAAGTTAATAATAAACTAAACATTAAAAGGAGGTGGGTTATGGTGTTTAAGCGATTTTTCTTTTATTTTTGGGGATTGTTATTATTGGGCCTGTTGTTATTTGCTCCAGGTGGAGCAAAGGCAGAGGTAAAGAAGGCCAAAAGTGTTGATGAGCTCATCAAGATGTTTGATGTAAGCTCCTGTAAGGAGTGCCATCAGAAGGAATTTAAAGAGTGGTCAGAGAGTCTGCATGCAAGATCCCTTATAGGGACTCCGAGAACCCTTGGAAGTATGGCAGGGACAGTTGAGTCTCTCTGGAAGGAGTTTAAGCACTCAGGGGTTAAATCCATTGCAGATGTTACCGCAGACAAGCTTATGTTTTGTATGAAGTGTCATGCCCCTCAGGTTCAATATCTTGAGCCCTCTGGTGCAAGAGAGCTGGCAGAGTTGCTGATTAAAGCTGCAGGGGGAGACGAAGCAGCCTGGAAAAAGGTTGAGCAGGTAAACATCAACTGTATTATCTGCCATCAGGAAAAGGCCATAGTTCATAAATGGCTGGATGGTGATATTGACAGAAATGCCATTTACGGAAAAAAGGAAGGTTCTCACTTTGATACAAAGTTAAAAACCTTAAAGAAATCTCCTATAATGGGACAAGCAGTTTTCTGTGGTCAGTGCCATGGAACTGGGCCAAATTTTGAATTTCCAGAACCCTCTCAATGTGCTACAGCCTATGGAAGCTATCTGCATGCTTATATCCCAAGTGGAGGCACCAAAGTTTGTCAGGACTGCCATATGAGAGAGGATAATTTCGGACACAAGATTCCTGCTTACCGGGACGAAAGAATGGTAAATAAAGCCCTTAATTATTCCGTTGAAGCTGAGGGATACTATTATCTTCACAAACCTGGTGATTTGAGACCAACTGTTAGAGTAATTGTTAAAATGTATAATAAGGCCGGGCACCGTATACCAGATGGCTGACCTTCTCCCAACAAGCTGGTCCTTGAGGTGACTGGCAAAACCAAAGATGGAAAGGTCATTTATCAGGATCTCAAAGTTCTCATGCCTATGGCATCAGGCTTTGACAGGGACAATAAGATGGCCTTTGGTGCTCATAGAAAGACAGGTTATATGGTAGATACCTCTTTACAGCCAGAAAAAGAAAAGGTAAAGATCTTTGAATTTCCTTTCCCTTATGAAGATGTGGAAAAAGATGGTAAGAAGGTAAGAGAAATTAAGGCCAAAGAAGTAGAGGTTACTGTTAGTCTCTGGTACTTACCAAGTGATGCTGCAGAAAATCTGGATAAATTAGAAGTTGGTAAAAAGAAATTCCTTTTCTTTAGCGAAAAAAGGCTGGTTAAAATCAATTAAATCTATTTTTTGGGGGCCTTTGGCCCCTTCTTTATTTTTATCTTGAACCAAACATATGCACTTATCAAGATTATACAAAATAAAATCAATCCATATGATCCTTTATGAAGATATTCCTTGAGAAGGGCCTCATTTTTCCCAAAGTAATAACCACAAATGGCTAAAAAGGTGCACCACAAAAGGGCTCCTATTGTTGTATATAAACAAAAGATCCCAAGCGCCATTCGAGCAAAACCTGCAGGAATAGAGATTACATGCCGAAGCCCGGGAAGAAGCCTCCCTACAAAAGTACTAATGTGTCCATGATTATGCCAAAAACCCTCCATCTTCATAAAGGAAATCTCAGTTAACAAGACATACTTCCCGTATCTTCGAATAAATCTCAAAAAAGCGGGTCTTCCAAATTTTAGAGCCAGGGAGTAATTCAAAAGGGCTCCTGCAAGACTTCCCAAAGTTCCAGAGAGAATAACTCCGAAGAGATTCATTTTTCCTTTAGAGGCAAGATAAGCAGCCGGTGGAATAATTATCTCGCTGGGGATAGGAACAAGAGTTGACTCAAGGGCCATTAGAAAAAAAACTCCAAAATATGAGCTCTTTTCAAAAAAAAGAAGAAATTTCTGAATAAGAACAAGAAATGTCTCTTTCAAGCGTAACCTCCCTAAATTAGAACCTTTATTTTAACATTTCTTTTTTTACTCCACAAGCCTGCGAATTGCCTCATTAAGAATCTATTCGAAATTTTATCGTTGCCTCGGAGAAAAAATTTTTCAAATTCAATTCAGGACATCTCTCTTAAAACTTTACGGAAAAATGGTATATCTCACTCTTCTTAAATTCACGAAAGGTAGACCTTAAGTCCCCTGGCAAAGCTTATTTTAAAGGAAAAAGGGGGGAAAAGTAAAGGAGCTTTACAGAAAGATAAGGAGATATCAGAAAATGCTTGAAAGAGCATATTTTGAAAAAAAAGTAAATTATTCCCAAGAAAAATTGACAGTAAAAAAGAGGGGATAAAAATGATTTCATTTATAAAACTAAATGAGGCATTACGCCTGAAAGCCCTTGCAATTTTCAGGAAAAAGGCTTAAATAAAAAATATTATTTCTGTGTCAGGAGGTGTTTGTATATGATAATTATCCTGGAACCCAACATTACTCAAGAGAGCAAAGAATTTAAAGATCTGATGGAATATCTCAAACGATTTCCCCACTTGCAGATCAAGGTGATGGAGCACAAAGGGGTTACACGCTCACTTATTGAGGTCCACTTAATTGGGGAGGATTATATGGTGTCACAGGAAGAAATTGAAAATCTACCTGGAGTTGAAAAAGCCATAAAAGTTACAGCTAAATATAGATTACTGGGAAGACATGGAGCTCTCACAGATTTTGGTTTTGAATATAAGGGTCTCCAGTTCAGTCAAGAAAGTTTCCATATCTTTGCTGGCCCCTGTGCAGTGGATACTTATGAAAATACAGAGGCTATCTTCAGGGCCTTAAAGGAGGTAGGTCTTTGTTGTGCGCGCATGGGCGCCTATAAACCCCGCACCTCACCTTATGACTTTCAAGGGCATGGCAAGGCCTGTTTGCCCTGGCTTTTTGACCTGGCTGGTAAATACGGTATAAAGGTTATTGCTATGGAGGTCCTTGCTCCTCATCACATTGAGGAGATTCAAGAGGCCCTGGAAGATGCCGGCCATCCCTGTGGAATTATTCTTCAGATAGGTACGCGAAATGCCCAGAACTTTGAACTCCTTAAGGCCGTTGGGAAACAACAGGATTTTCCAGTGCTCTACAAAAGAGGATTTGGTCTCTCTTTGGAAGAGTGCCTCAATGCTGCAGAATACATTGCCTCTGAAGGGAATACTAAAATTATCTTTTGTTTAAGAGGTGTGCGCACTCACCTTGGTGATCCCCATCGCAACCTCGTTGATTTTGCTCATGTTCCTGTAGTTAAAAGACTTACAAGGCTTCCGGTCTGTATTGATCCCTCTCATCCCATTGGGTCAAAAGTTAAAGCCCCGGATGGTATCAGAGATATCTATCATGTTACTGCTCAAGGGGTTATAGCTGGAGCTAATGCCATTTTGGTTGAATTTCACCCTCAACCTGAAAAAGCCCTATGTGACGGTCCCCAGAGCCTTCCTTTAACAGAACTTCCTCTTTTCCTTGAGTTTGTGCAAAAGGTCAGAGAGACCTATCTTGATTTAAAAAAACTCGTTAATGAGGGAAAGGCATAGAGGTGAGAGATGAAAATTAGTCCCTTTATTTTCAGAGAATATGATATTCGGGGTAAAGTGGGGGTGGACTTTACTCCTGAAGTTGTGCGATTAATTGGTAAAGCCTATGGCACAATGGTTAAAAGAAATGGAGGTAAAAAAATTGTCTCGGGAAGAGATGGAAGACTCTCAGGTCCAGATTTACAAAAAGCCCTTATAGAGGGAATTCTTGCAACCGGGGTGGATGTAATTGACATAGGGGTTACCCCAACTCCTGTTATGTATTTTTCTCTCTTTACCTCAGAAGACATTGGTGGAGGGATACAGGTTACTGGCTCACACAATCCACCTGAATTTAATGGGCTTAAAATCTGTCTTGGTAAGGATACGCTTTTCGGTAAGGATATACAAAAAATAAGGGAGCTTGTGGAAAAGGAGGACTTTGAAAGTGGAAAAGGTGGATATTCTGAAAGAGATGCCCTTTCCCCTTATATAGAATATCTCTCTCAAAATATTCATCTTGCCCGCCCCCTTAAAGTGGCCATTGATCCAGGCAATGGGGTTTGTGCCCTTACTGCCCCTGAGATTTTCAAAAGGCTTGGCTGTGAGATCGAGTGTCTCTTCTGCGACCTTGATGGAACCTTTCCTCATCACCATCCTGATCCTGTGGTCCCGGAAAATCTAAAATTCTTAATTGAAAGGGTTACAACTAAAGGGCTTTCAGCAGGTTTTGGATACGATGGAGATGGGGATAGAATCGGTGTTGTTGACGAAAAAGGAAATATTATCTGGGGGGATCAACTTCTTATTATTTTTGCCCAGGACCTTCTGAAAAGACACCCCTCAGCCAAGATTATCGGTGAGGTAAAGTGTTCCCGTATACTTTACCAAACTATTGAAAAGCTTGGTGGCAAACCTATTATGTGGAAGACTGGACATTCCCTGATTAAGGGCAAGATGAAGGAAGAGGGTGCTCTCCTTGCTGGGGAGATGAGTGGACATATCTTTTTTGCAGACAGGTGGTTTGGTTTTGATGATGGAGTGTATGCAAGTTTAAGGCTTGCTGAGATACTTTCCTCTTCCAACAAACCTCTTTCTGCCTTTCTGGAAGATCTTCCAAGGATGATCTCAACCCCTGAGATAAGAACTGAGTGCCCAGATGAGATTAAATTTCAGGTAGTAGCAGAACTGGTGGAAAGATTTAAAAGAGAAGGCCTTAAGGTTATTGATGTGGATGGAGCTCGCATTGAATTTAAAGAGGGTTGGGCACTAGTTAGGGCCTCTAATACTCAGCCTGTTCTTGTTCTGCGCTTTGAAGCAGAAACTGAAGAATTTTTAGAGACCCTAAAGGATCGCCTTTACTCTGCCCTTAAAGAAGCCCTCAGTAAGCATGGAATCCCTTAAAAACATCTCAAACTCTTTAAAACTTCCTCCCAGGATAAAGGAAAGTCTTAGGCTTTTCAAGTTCCTTAAAGAAAATTGGACTAAAATCATGGAGAATGAGGCTAAGGATACAAAACCTCTTAATTTTGAAGAGGGTGTGCTTGTAATCGGAGTATCTGACCATTATATTTTACAAAAACTCTCTTCTCATTACTTAACAATTCTTGAGCGCTTAAGAACTTATTATCCTGAAAAAGAATCTTTTCCTGTAAAAACCCTAAAATTTGTCTTTTATCCTTCATGGGAGACCAAAGATGAGACCTCAAGAATTAAACATATTCTTCTTTCTAAGGAGACCTTGGAAGAATTAAAACTTCAGTGCAGAAATCTCTCTGACCCTGAGTTAAAAGAGGCTTTTTTGAAACTTTTTCAGAGACTTTCTTTGTGAAAAAACATACTTGACCTTTTTAGAAATTCAGGTAACTTTCTAAGTGAAATGTGGGATTTTCGGCCCTCAACTCTTGAGGAATTCATAGGGCAAAAGCGCCTTAAAGAAGAGCTCTCCATTTACCTTTCTTCCATTAAAAAGAGAAAGGAGGTCTTTCCCCATACCCTTTTTGTTGGAGCACCAGGCCTTGGGAAAACAACTCTTGCCCGGATAATTGCCTTTGAACTCAGAAGGGAGCTCAAAATTACCTCTGGTCCTGTGCTTGATAAACCAGGAGCTGTAGCTGGAATACTCACTAATCTCTCCGAGGGAGAAATCCTCTTTATTGACGAAATTCATCGCATCCCTAAGCCCTGTCAAGAGATCCTCTACTCTGCTATGGAAGACTTTGCCCTTGACATCCTTATTGGCAAAAATCAAGGAGCTCGCTCAGTGAGACTAAATCTGCCAAGATTTACCCTAATTGGAGCTACAAACAAGCCTAATCTTCTCTTAGGGCCACTTCTGGATAGATTTCAGCTCTCATTTAAGCTTGATTATTATCAGGAAGAGGAGCTTAAAGATATCCTTCTCAAGGTGAGTTCCCTGTGGGGCCTTAAACTCTCTGAGGAATCTGCCTGCAAGCTTGCTAAAGCTGGCAAAGGCATTCCAAGACAGGCCTTAAATCTCCTGAGAAGACTTAAAGAGTTTATGCATCATTTTACTCCCCAGGATTCAAAGATTTTAGAGGTTACAGAAGGAGAAATAAAGGCCTTTTTTCAGCTTTTAGATATTGATGAATGGGGTCTAACCCCTGAAGATCGGAGATGTTTATTTACCCTGTATCGGGATTTTAAAGGTGGCCCAGTGGGTCTCAATTCCCTTGCCCTTTCATCGCGTATAAGCCCGGATGAGCTTGAAACCCTTTATGAACCAGCTCTTATCCGTTTAGGCCTTATGGCCCGAACTCGCAAAGGAAGGGTTATCACCAAACTGGGTGAAAAATATCTCAAAGAAAGGAACCTTTTTCATGTCTCTCTTTAAACTCAGCCCTCTTGAGATAACCCTCAAAAAGGGGAAAGAAAAAATCGCAGGTATTACTGCCTATGATTACAATATGGCAAGATTAGCAGAATCCGCAGGCCTTGACTTTATTCTTATTGGTGATTCTGCAAGTATGGTTGTCCTTGGACATCCAGATACCTATCCCATTACCTTAGAAGAGATGCTTATTTTTTGTCAGGCGGTCTCTCGGGGAGCTCCAAACACCCTTCGTATAGGGGATATGCCCTTTCTCAGCTATCAGGTTTCCATTGAGTCAGCCCTTTTGAATGCAGGGCGTTTTATCAAGGAAGGAAGGTGCCACGCAGTAAAAGTTGAAGGTGGCATTGAGGTAGTTGAAATAGTTTCAGCCTTGGTCAAAGCAGGTATCCCTGTGTTAGCCCATATTGGAGTTACACCTCAAAGAAGCCTGGACATAGGTGGGCTTAAGGCCAGAGGGAAAGACTTAGAAACTGCAAAGGAGCTTCTTGATTCTGCCCTGGCCTTAGAGTCTGCAGGAGCCTTTGCTATAGTCCTTGAATGCGTCCCAGCAGAAATTTCAAGGCTTATTACCCAGAGATTGAAGATTCCAACTATAGGAATTGGAGCAGGGCCTTACACAGATGGGCAAATCCTTGTTTTTCACGATGTGGTAGGCCTTTTTCCAGAGATGCGCCCTAAATTTGTGAAAAATTATATAGATGGATTTAAAATCTTTGAAGAGGCTTTAAAAACCTATCAAAAGGAGGTAAAAGAGGGGCTTTTCCCTGAAGAGAAACACTCCTTTAAAGTAGATCCACAGATTTTAGAGGCCCTATCCAGAGATGATTAAAGGTTTTCGGGGAACAAGCTTAGTTGACTTTCCTGAGAAGGTCTCCGCAGTCATCTATACCTATGGGTGTAATTACCGGTGCCCTTTTTGTTACAACATAGAACTTGTTCTTACAGAAAACTATAAGGATCTCCCAGACATTCCTGATGAGGAGATCTTAACCAATCTTTCTCAGAGAAAAGGGTTTATTCAGGGTGTAGTTATAACAGGAGGGGAACCTACCCTATGGGGAAAAAGACTTCATTATCTCATAGAGAGGATTAAATATGAAATAGGGCTTGCTATTAAAGTTGATACCAATGGTTCAAATCCAGAGTTGTTAGAGCGGTTTTTGCAGGAAAATCTTCTTGATTATGTGGCCCTTGATTTTAAAACCTCACCATCCCGTTATCCTGAACTTGGGGGAGACTTTTCCAGAGTGAGTGAGACCCTAAGGGTCTTAAAAAATCATCCTGAAAAGGTTGAAATTCGTATAACCCTTTATCCCCCTCTTTTTAATGGAAGAGACTTAGAGGAGATGCTTCCCTTTTTAGAGGGGTTTCAAATTATTGCCCTTCAGAAGTATTTACCTGAGAAAAATCTAAGTGGACGAGGTGTTTCCCCTTATTCAGAGGAAGAGTATCTTAATTTCTTTACTGTGTTGCAAAATCATCTTCCAACTGCAAGAATCCTTAAGCGTTTTTGAGGTCTTTTTCTGCAGAAGTTCCTATCCTTACAAGAAAAAGAATGGAGGGAAAAAGATTAGAGGGGAGAGTTAGAAATAATGTTAAACTACATACATTTCATCATCGAGGAACTTTGGTGTCTTGTTTTTTTTCATTTTTCTTTTAAGTTTAGGAATTAAGGAGGAACATTTATGCAAAGGGCTAAAAAAAGTGTCATATCCAAAGTAGCCTTTAAGGAAATGTTAATTCGGGATCTCCCTGAGCTTTTGAAGGAAGATCCCCTTCTTAAGGACTATGTAGCGAGCCTTTTCAAAGAAAATTTTGCCGACAAAAGAACCACTGAAGAAGAGATCAAAGCCCTCTTAGAGGAGATTAAGATCTTAAGAATTGAGAGTGAAAAAAGATGGGAAGAGCATTCAAAAAGGCTTGAAGAGCATTCTCAGATTCTAAAAGAGCATTCAAAAAGGCTTGAAGAGCATTATCAGATTCTAAAAGAGCATTCAAAAAGGCTTGAAGAACATTCTCAGATTTTGAAAGAGCATTCAAAGAAGCTTGAAGAACTCTCTCAAGGCAATAAAATCCTGATGGAAGAAATCCTTGCCTTAAGAAAGAGACAGGATGTGCAGATTGGTGCCCTCGGGGCAAGATGGGGAATTAAATCAGAAAAAACCTTTCGCAATGCAGTAAAAGGGCTTCTTGAGGAAACCTTTGGGGTTAAGGTAGAACATTATGAAACAACTGATTTAGAAGGTGAGGTCTTTGATGGTTTTCCCGGTAAAACCGTTGAAATTGACCTTATTATTAGAGATGGTGAGCTTATTGTAGCTGAGATTAAATCTTCTGTTAGTCCTGCTGATGTCCTGCTTTTTGAGAGAAAGGTAAAGTTTTTTGAGAAAAAAGAAGGGAGAAGGGTCACAAGAAAGATAATTATTTCTCCTATGATTGATCGTGAGGCTAAGAATTTTTGCAAAAGTCTTGGGATAACCTTTTACACTGATGTCCCTGATAGAGAAGCAGGCTTATAAGAAGAGCCAAAAAAATCGTTTACAAGTTTTAATTGAAAAGCATATATGAAAAGTATAATTCCCTTGTCAAATTTATCAGGTTGATTTGGAAAAAATGGTCTCTTAAATGCTACCAACAATGTAGCAGGAATTTTTGTCGAGGGTGATATAACTAATTTATTCAAACTCTAATGAGCTTTTATCGGAAGAAATTAAGAATGCAAGTGCTTCTTGGTTGGAGCCCATTTTAGATAACATAAAGAATGAAAAAACTTCTCCTTATGTCTTAAAAGATATGGACGCATACATTTTCTTGACAACCAATATTTTTAAGGTATTTTAGGGCCTATGCTTGACTTAAAATTCCTTAGAGAAAATCCTGAGTTTGTTGCTGAGGCCTTGAAAAAAAGAGGTGGGGAGTATCCCCTTAAAGAGGTCCTTCAATTAGATGAGAGGAGAAGAGAACTTATACAAGAGGTTGAGGTCCTAAGACATGCAAGAAAAACCAAGTCTGAAGAGATTGGGCTTCTCAAAAAAAAAGGAGAGGAAACCAAGGCCAAGGAGCTTTCAACAGAGGTTAAAGAGCTCGGAGAAAGGCTTAAAACCCTTGAGGAAGAGTTAAGAAAAACAGAGGAGCTTCTTTGGGATGCCCTTTCTCGCATTCC
The DNA here is from genome assembly GCF_001548275.1 of Caldimicrobium thiodismutans. Lineage (GTDB taxonomy): Bacteria > Desulfobacterota > Thermodesulfobacteria > Thermodesulfobacteriales > Thermodesulfobacteriaceae > Caldimicrobium > Caldimicrobium thiodismutans. The sequence continues at coordinate 1,517,142 of NZ_AP014945.1, read as the reverse complement.
CAATCTTCCCCATTTTTCTGTCCCCTTAGGAAAGTCAGATAAAGATAATGTCGTTGTTAAAATTTACGGAGAAAAGCCAACCTTTTCCTTTAAGCCAAGACCTCATTGGGAAATAGGAGAGGCCCTTGGAATTTTTGACTTTGAAAGGGCAGCCAAACTGACAGGTAGCAGATTTACTGTTTATTATCGAGAGGGAGCCCTTTTAGAAAGGGCCCTAATTAACTTTATGCTGGATCTCCATACCAAAAAACATCGTTATACCGAGGTTTTACCCCCTTTTATCGTCAATTCTGCCTCTATGTATGGCACGGGCCAGCTTCCTAAATTTCGGGAGGAACTCTTTAAACTTGAAGACTGGGATTACTACCTCATTCCTACAGCAGAAGTTCCTGTAACCAATCTACATCGCGATGAGATCCTCTCTGAAGAAGACCTTCCCCTTTATTATACCGCCTATACCCCCTGCTTCAGGGCAGAGGCAGGAGCCCATGGGAAAGATATAAAAGGTATAATTCGCCAGCACCAATTTAATAAGGTAGAATTAGTAAAATTTGTCGTTCCTGAAAGTTCTTATGAGGAGCTTGAAAGTCTTCTTCTTGATGCTGAGGAGGTGCTTCAACTCCTTGAGCTTCCCTACAGGGTTGTAGTGCTTTGCACAGGTGATCTTGGTTTTGCCTCAGCTAAGACCTATGATATTGAGGTTTTTTGTCCAGGGCAAGACCGCTATGTGGAGATCTCTTCCTGTTCAAACTTTGAAGATTATCAAGCCCGCAGGGCCAATATTAGATATCGCCCAAAGAGTGGTGGTAAGCCTCGCTATGTCCATACCCTTAATGGCTCAGGTCTTGCGGTGGGAAGAACTCTCATGGCCCTTCTTGAAAATTATCAACAGGAAGATGGCTCAGTCCTCATTCCCAGAGCCTTACAGCCCTATACCGGGGGACTTACAAGCATTAGCCCTGTAAAAGGCTTAGTAGGGAAAGATTAAAGAAAGACATTCCCGAGATGGGCAATAACCCTCTTTCAAGGCCTCTTCAAGATTATCAAAAATTACCTTTTGTTTTATCTTACGGGCCTCAAAGCAATCAGGATGATGAAAGCGAAAACTTTTCTTATTGCCAATAAAATTTACCTTGGCCTGAGGTTTATCCAAATAACTAAAAAGTCCCACTCTTTTATGTAAGGCCTTTTTCTGAACAGGAAGGAGTCTTTCAAAAAATTTTGCACTCCCCTCATAGAAACACACCAAACCCAGCCCCTCCGAAACCAAAATCTCGGAAACAGAAGATCCATTTGAAAAATAAAGCTCTCCAAGGAGTCTTCCGTATCTATCCCTTTCCCTTAGGGCTTTTTCTAAACAAAAGCTTTTACCCTCGGTTAATTCCCTGTTTTTATAGTAGGCTTCTTTTGCAAAGGGTTCTGGTCTTCCATCAGGAGTATGCAGTTCAAGGGTATTGATACCGGCATAACGCAGTTTTTCTCCACTTTCAAGCTCAACAGTATCTCCATCCACAGCTCTTTTGACCTTGACCTTTACAAGGGGAGGCTTACAATTAAATACCTCAGTTCTTTCTGATTGCCCCTGCGAATTACAGCTTTGGAAAAAAAAGACAAATAAAAGTAAAAAGAGATGAAAGAAGCTTTTTAAGTTTAATTTCTTCATTTTTCTTCACCCCAGAGGATTTTTAACCTAAATTATAAAGGTAGCATCTCCGTAGGAATAAAAGCGATACCCCCTTTGTATAGCCTCTTTATAAGCCCTTAAAATTAGATCTCTCCCGGCAAAGGCACAGACAAGAAGGAGAAGGGAAGACCGCGGTAAATGAAAATTTGTAATTAAGGCAGAAAGTATCCTGAATTCAAAGCCTGGATAAATATAGAGATCACAAAGCCCCTTGAAGGGTTTTAATCCATATTTAGCTATAAATTCAAGGGTGCGAGCTGTAGTAGTGCCAACTCCTATGACCCTTCTTCCCTGGGCTTTGGCTTTCTTAATGGCGGAAACAGTTTCATGGGAAACCTCAACATATTCTGGCTCAATTTTATGCTTCCTTATATCTCTAACTTTAATAGGAGCAAAGGTGCCATAGCCTACATGCAGAGTTATAAATTTTATCTCCACTCCTTTCGCTTTAAGTTTTTTCAATAGAGGAGGATCAAAATGAAACCCTGCGGTAGGGGCTGCAATTGAGCCCTCCTTACTTGCAAAGACCGTTTGATACCTTAGTAAGTCCAAATCTTCTGGCTCTCTCTTAATATAGGGTGGGAGAGGCGCCTTCCCAATGCTTTCAATTGCCCTCTCCAGATCATCGCCTGTTGTCTCAAGCCTTAATTTAAATCTACCACCCCTTAGATCTTCTAATAAATGGATTTCTATCTCTCCATCAGGAACACTTAAACTCATACCAGGTTTTAATCTTTTTCCTTTAACTAAACCCTGTGTTTCAAAAGATTTACCCTTTGGCTTATTAAAAAGAAGGATTTCAACTATCCCACCTGTCTTTTTTACAGCCTTGATTCTTGCTGGAAAGACTTTAGTATCATTTAAAACAAGAAGGTCTCCTTCTTGCAGATACACCTCAAGTTCAGAAAATTTTTCATGAAAAAAGAGGTTCCCTCTTTCTCTTTCTATAACAAGAAGTCTACTACTTACCCTTTCCTTAGGCGGATAGTAGGCAATATTTTCTTCCGGTAGGGGATAGTCATAAGAGTTTATATCAAACTCAGGTGGAATAGAGGTCATTTAAAGATAAAGAGGTGGAATAGCCTCAAGGGAAATTAGATCCTCAACGGTTTCCCTTTGCCTTACTAAAAAGAATTGATCACCTTCCACCAGCACCTCAGCAGCCCTTGGACGAGAATTATAGTTTGAGCTCATAACAAAGCCATAAGCCCCGGCACTCATTACCGCAAGAAGATCCCCTCTCTTAACCTGAGGAATTTTCCTTTCTTTAGCCAAAAAATCTCCAGATTCACAAATAGGGCCGACAATATCTACAACCACTTCCTCCCCTTCTTTTTCCTCAACAGGCACAATTTTATGATAAGCCTGATAAAGTGCTGGCCTAATAAGATCATTCATAGCTGCATCTACAATAACAAATTTTTTTTCTCGGTTAGCTTTTGTATAAAGAACCTTAGTTACAAGGATACCGGCATTACCGACTATTAATCTTCCTGGTTCAAGAAGGAGGGTTATTGGAAGGCCCTTTAATTCCTTGAGTATGGCTGAGGAATATTCCTCTGGTAAGGGAGGTTCTTCCTGATCATATACAATCCCAAGCCCTCCCCCGATATCAAAATACTTTAACTCAAAACCAAAAGAGGAAATCTCCTCCCAGAGGGCCTTAAGTCTTCTTAAGGCATCTATAAAGGGCGAAATGGTTGTAAGTTGTGAACCAATGTGGGCATCTAATCCTAAGGGGAGAAGATAGGGATTTTCTTTAGCCTTCAAATAAGCAGGTATTACCTCTTCTTCCGGGATACCAAATTTATTTTTGCTAAGCCCTGTTGAGATGTAGGGATGAGTTTTAGGATCAACATTTGGGTTAGCCCTTATGGCAAAAGGAGCTTTAATCTTGAGAGTTTTAGCCACTTCTCCCAGAACCTCAAGCTCTTCTAAACTCTCCACATTGAACATAAGAATCCCGGCCTTAAGAGCAGCTTCCATTTCAGCAGGAGTCTTCCCAACCCCTGAAAAGACGATTTTCTGGGGAGGAATACCAGCCTTAAGGGCCCTGTAAAGCTCTCCCCCTGAAACAATATCAGCCCCTGACCCTTCCCGGGCAAGAAGAGCCAGAACCCCTATATTAGAATTAGCTTTAACAGAATAACAAGTAAGATGCTCTATTTCACTAAAGACCGAATCAAAGACCTTAAAGTGCCGTCTAATTGTTTTTCCCGAGTAGATATAAAGAGGGGTCCCACACTTTTCCACGATTTTTTTTACAGGGACCTCTTCGCAATAGAGCTCACCTGCATGATAAATAAAATAATGCATAGCTCAAAATATAACCCTAAAGTCAAAGAAGACAAGAGGATATCTTAGCTTTCAGGAGGGCCAAAGATGGTATTTGAAAGTCGCACATACCATGCCGCTGCCTGAACCTGAATGATAAAGGCTAAGGCAATCACAAGGGCAACCTCTGGATGAGCCTTACCAAAGGTCAACATAGCAATAGCTAAACAGATGGAAAGATTCCTCATAACTGTCCCATACACCAAAGCTATGGCATCCCCTCTCTTAAAAAAGAGTTTTCCAATTAAAGTTGCTAAGGCAAAATTCAAAAAGTAAAGAATAACAAGGGGCACAAAGATGTAGAAAATGAGAGAGACCTGATTAACAATTTCACGAGATTTAAGAGCCATAGCAATGAAGACTATTCCAAGGACTCCCAAGGTTGAAATCCCTGAGAATCTGGGAGCAAATTCTTTATTTAGTCTTTGTTGCCCATATTTTTTAATAAGATATCTCTGAGTAAAATAACCAGCCACCATGGGTAAAAAGACTACAAAAAGAATCTGTCTGAAAATATACAGAACATCCACTTTCAAATGCGCAGACATAAGCATCTGAACATAAAGCGGAGTAGCTAAGGACCCTAAGATCAGACCAATAACAGTCATCTTTACAGCAGCCTCTATATTGCCCCTGGCAAAGCCTGTCCAGGAAATGGTCATGC